>DATIYQ010000106.1:0-18986 GCA_035517515.1 Binatia bacterium | reverse complement strand
ATCAAGGGCGCGGGGGGAATGATAAGCGGAGAAAATTCTCCAGCAGCTTGGCGCCGGGGAGGGTGAGCACGGACTCGGGGTGAAACTGGACGCCCTCGACGAGGTAAGTGCGGTGGCGCAGGCCCATGATGACGCCGTCTTCGGATTCCGCGGAGATGGCCAGGCAGCGCGGCAGCGAGCGGCGCTCGACGTGCAGGGAATGGTAGCGCGTGGCGGCAAAATTCTGCGGCAGGCCGCGAAAAACGGTTTTGCCGTCGTGCCGGATTTCGCTGGTTTTTCCGTGCATCAGGCGCGGCGCGCGCACCACGCGGCCGCCGAATGCTTCTCCGATGGCCTGGTGTCCCAGGCAGACGCCCAGAATG
Source organism: Binatia bacterium (assembly GCA_035517515.1). Classification (GTDB taxonomy): domain Bacteria; phylum Acidobacteriota; class Terriglobia; order Acidiferrales; family UBA7541; genus JOPF136. The sequence goes on along the minus strand of DATIYQ010000106.1, from coordinate 18,624 downwards.
GGCACGTGGCCGGCAAAGCGGCGAATCACGGCTTCACTGACTCCCGCTTCGCGCGGGGTGCAAGGCCCCGGGGAGATGACAATCCGTTCGGGGCGGAGCGCGGCGATCTGGTCCACGGTGATTGCGTCGTTGCGGCGGACCAGCACCTCCTCTCCCAGCGCGCCGAAAATCTGCGCCAGGTTGTAGGTGAAGGAGTCGTAGTTGTCGATCAGCAGGAGCATGGGAGCGTGCGGCGCAATCTGTGCCGCCGGCGATTGATACCCCTTGAGCGCTTACAGCTCAAAAGTGAATGCCGCGGCATGCGGCCTTTCAACGGAAGCTTTCAGCCTTTCCTCCTTCCTGCCTCCTGGGCTTCTTTCAGCGCGGTGACCAGGGCGCGAGCCTTGTTCAGGGTCTCCTGGTACTCGCGCTGGGGGACGGAATCCGCGACGATTCCCGCGCCGGCCTGGAGGTACGCCCGGTCTTTTTTCTGGACCAGGGTGCGAATGGCGATGCAGGAATCCATGTTACCGGAGTAGTCGAGATAGAGCACGGCGCCGCCGTAGATGCCGCGGCGGGTGGGCTCCAGCTCTTCGATGATCTCCATGGCGCGCACTTTCGGCGCGCCGGTGAGCGTGCCGGCGGGAAAACAGGAAAGGAGCACGTCGAAACAGTCCACCTGAGGACGCAAGGTGCCACGCAACGAGGAAACCAGGTGCATCACGTGGGAATAACGCTCGACGGCCATGAGCTCTTCGACGCGCACGGTGCCGTATTCAGAGACGCGGCCCAGGTCGTTGCGTCCCAAATCCACCAGCATGATGTGTTCGGCGCGCTCCTTGGGGTCGGCCCGAAGCTCGCGCTCGAGGCGCAGGTCCTCCTGCTCGTCGCGGCCGCGCGGGCGGGTGCCGGCGATGGGACGGTAGAAGGCGTCGCGCCCCTGGACCTTTACGAGCATCTCCGGCGAGCTTCCCACCACCGCCAGGTCGCCCAGACGGAGAAAATAGAGGTAGGGCGAGGGATTCACCACGCGCAGCGCGCGGTAAATCTCCAGGGGGTCCGCCGTGGTGCGCGCGGAGAAGCGCTGGCTGAGCACCACCTGGAAGACGTCGCCGGCGCGGATGTAGCGCTTGGCGCGGCGCACCGCGCTCAGAAAACCGGCGCGGCGAAAATCGGCGCTCAGGCGGACGCTGGCCACTCCCCCGGGGAGGCGTTCCGCGGGGAGCGGGCCTTCGAGCCGTGCTCGTGTGGCGCGGATGGCGCGGGCGGCGGCATCATATTTTTCACGCAAACTGCCCGGGCCATTCGTGAAGACCTGGCGAATGATCCAGATGGCCTGGCGAACGTGGTCAAAAGCGACCAGACCATCGAAGAGCATAAACACGGCGTCGTCCAGGCCCACGTCGTCCCGATGCGTCGCGGGAATGTTTTCCACCCAGCGCACCGCGTCGTAAGCCAGATAACCGATGGCGCCTCCAGCCAGCGGAGGCATCCCCGGCAGGCGCACCGGATGAAGATCGGCCAGGCGGCGTCGGAGAAAGTCAAAAAGGCCGCCCGGTTGGGGGGTGCTGCGGCCGCGGGATTCCAGCCGGGTGCCGCCCGGGCCGGATCGGATCAGCTCCGGGGGATTACATCCGAGAAAGCTGTAGCGCCCCACATGCTCCCCACCCTCCACGCTTTCCAGCAGAAATGCATTCCTGCCCGCGGCACCCCGCTGCAGGCGCAGGAAAGCGGCCACCGGGGTCAGCAGGTCCGCGCGCAGAATTTCGCAGACCGGCAGTACATTGCCGCGGCGGGCCAGCCGCTGAAATTCGGCGTATGCCGGAAAGATCACAAGGCGCTCCGTCCGCGGGACTCCTGCGCATCGCGCTCTTCGCGGGCCAGCGCGGCGGTCACTTCCGCGCGCATGGTGGCGACTGGGGCCTTTTCCCCGGTCCAGAGCTCCCACTGGGCCACGCCCTGGGCCACGAACATTTCAGCTCCGGAGAGGGTGGCAATCCCGCGGCGTTCCGCCAGGCGCAGCAGACGAGTGCGCAGGGGGCGATAAATGAGGTCGAAGACGAGGCCGCAGCGCAGTTCCGCAGCTTCCAGCGGCGAGGCGTCCGCGTGGGGCGCCATGCCAATGGGCGTCGCATTCACGATGGCGTCGAACTCGAGTTCGCGGAGCTCGCTGCGTTCCACGGCCTGCGCGCTGAAGGCCCGGGCAGCGGCGCGGGCGGACTCCGGCCGGCGCGCGCAGTAGAAGACGGAGGCGCCGGCGCGCGCGGCCACCAAACCGACGGTGCGGGCGGCGCCACCGGCGCCGTAAATGAGCACACGAGCTCCTTCCAGCTTCATCTTGCGCCCCAGGGATTGCTGCACACCTTCAAAGTCCGTGTTATAGCCGTGGAGTTTGCCGGCGCGCACCACCACGGTGTTCACCGCGCCGATTTCCAGGGCCAGGGGATCGCACTCGTCCAGGAAGGCCACAATCTGCTGCTTGTATGGAAGGGTAACGCTGAATCCGGAAAGGCGCAGGGGCCGGACGGCGCGGACGAAGTCCCGCAGATCGCGCACCAGGAAGGGCGCGAGAACCGCGTCCACGCGGCGGTTGCCGAATCCGGAGTTGTGCAGCAGGGGCGAGAGCGAATGGCCGATGGGATTCCCGATCACGCCGTAGAGTTCGGTGGAGCGGGTATGGCGCTCGACGCGGTAGAGCGATTGCATGGCGGGAAGCGAAAGCTGGCCCGGGGCCACGGCGTGATCCACCGAAGCATAGGCCAGGGCGCTGCCTTCGCGCACCGCGGCGATGCGCCCGGCCGTGCCCACTTCCCCCATGGGAACCACGATCACGTTGCGGCGGCGGTGCGCGGTGCGCACCAGGCGCACCAGTTCGCGGTAATGGCGGGTGACCGCGGCAATCTTGACGGCGTCGCCTCCCGCGGCCTCCAGGCGTTTGCGAAGCTGGCCCAGCCGCGCGGGGGTGCGGGAAAAATCGTGGAAGGAGGCGATCAGCCGGATGTCACCCAGGGTCTTGCGCAGGGTGGCGGCTTCCAGGCGCTGCAAGGTCTCCAGCTCCAGGTCGCACCAGCGGCAGCCGGAGGCGGCGGCGAGGACCAGGCGCGAAATCTGGCGGGCAATGCTGCCGGGAAAGCGCCCGCCGGCTTCCTTCCGGCGGCACGTGGCGATGAGGGTAGCGCGGGAGGCGAGGGGCACGATGCCGCGAAGCAGCTCGGCGAATTCGTCTTCCGACTCCAGGTAGTCGAGGCGGAGCTCCAGAACGTTGGTGCGGCGCAGAGCCAGGCGGGCGGCAGCGAGCGCCAGTTCGGCGCGCGCCTCCGCAATGACCGCGCAGACCTTGCCCCCTTCGAACATGATTCACCCCAAACCACGCGCCGGCGCCGGCCGCAAGTGCCGCCGGATCTCCTGCGGGAGGCCGTCGAAAACCCTCGATTCCGGCGGCGCGGGAAGGCCCTATTATGCAGTATCCAGAGTGTAAAGACCGGGGAACGGGCGTCTTGACGCCCCCCCGGGGCTTTGTTACGGTCAGGCGAATTGAACCCGCCGGGGAGGGTGTGTGCCGGCGCAGCGGAGGAGGATTTGCCATGCGACATCTCGCATCGGCTCTATTGTTGATCTTGGCGGGGGCGGCCGCGGCGGCCGCGCAGAACGCGGCCCCGGAAGCTGGTACGGCGCCGACCACCGCGGACGTGCTGTGCGCCGGGATGATGACCACCGAGGATGTGCCCTACGACACCTACGTGATTTCCGGAGAAGAGGCGGATCCCCGGACCATCTTCACCCAAGGCGACTACATCTACATCAACAAGGGCGCGTCGCAGGGGGCCAAGGTGGGCGACATGTTCATGATCCTGCGCTCACAGAATGACCCCTATCACGTGCAGTACTACGGGGAAGAACACGCCCTGGCACGGGAGTTGGGCACCATGTGGCGCGACATCGCGCGAATCCGCGTGGTGGTGGTGCACCCGGAGGTGTCCATCGCGCAAGTGAGCTATTCCTGTTCCCCGGTGCAGCGCGGCGACACCGTGCTGCCGGCCGTGGATTATCCCGCTCCCGCGTTCAAGCCGCTGAAGGATTTCGACCGCTTCGCTCCGCCCAGCGGGAAGGCCCAGGGACGAGTGGTCCGCGCCAAGGAATACGCGGCGGTGCCGGACCGCGGGGCCATTGTCTACATCAACCTGCCCGACGCGAAAGTCGGAGATTACATCCGCGTGTTCCGCCCCACCGCGGGCAAGAACACGGAGATCTACCAGATCGGGGGCATGTCCGATCACGTGGACGGCTTCGGGAAAACCCCGGTGCACTATGAATCCAAGGATCTGCCGCGCGAGGTGGTAGGCGAGGGCGTGGTGCTGCGGGTCACAAAAACGTCCGCCAGCGTGATCCTTTTCAATGAACTGCGCGCGATTTACATTGGAGACCAGGTGGAAATCGAGTAGCGCGGACCGCGCAATTTGTTTGCAGTGGAAAGCCCCGGGCCGCCCCGGGGCTTTCGCTTTTCAGGGGCGGCTGGTTTTCGGCTCTGCGGCCAGGGCAAGCGGCCCGGGCGCTATTCCCCGGCGGTAAACTCCGATTCCGAAAAGACCTCTGCGGTGAAGAGTTCAATGCGAAGTTCGGGGTCGCGCCAGGCGTGGGCAGGAAGCCCGGCCTTGCGGCAGGTCTCTTCCAGGAAGCGTTGCGCTCCCCAGTGCTGCTCGGAGGCCACCTGGGGCAGGAGCAGCCCGCGCATGCCGCGCAGGGAAACGGAAATGCCGTGCACCCCCGGAAGGATGCGTGCCAGGGCTTCTTCGGCCGGAAAACTCTGGGGCGGGGTGAGAATGGACAGTTCGATTTCCAGTGCCTCACTCTCTTGCACGGTGACCGCGGGAAAGCGCGGATCCCGCGAGGCCGCGAGTACCGCGCACACCGCAACCAGAGTTTCCAGCGGCTCGGAGGATTCCGGACGGCCCATGCACCCGCGCAAACGGCGGGCCAGGCGCAAGGTGGCAAACGCGCCGCGGCGTGCCTGGCCCGCGCCGGACGGGGGCGCTTCCGGCAAACGCTCGTGGAGCACGAAATCCTGAATCGCGCCGCGCGCCACGGCCAGCAGGCGCTTGCGCTCGCTCGCGGAGAGTTGCTCGACAGCAGAGGACTGGTTCACGCAGAAACCCTGCGGCCCGCGGGAGCAGCCAAATGCGATGGGGCCAAACGGAGCGAGCGAAGCAGCGGCGCGGGGGAACAAAAACGGCTGCGCCACCCGGCTTCAGGTCTCATGGCGTTCCAGCGACCCGGGAGGCGCGGGCACATCCTGCGTTTTCTTCAGGCGCTCCAGAATGCTCAGTCGCTGGCGCCGCTTTTTCACGCGGTCATCCACCTGGCTCCAGAAGCGCAGGAAGTACTGCACCGCGGAGAGCACGGCGAAAATCACCACCAGCCAAAGGAGGGTGTAGGCCAGGGTGTGGAGCGCCGGAAACCTGCGGGTGATCATGACGGTGCACGCGGCCACCACCTGAAGCGCCATTTTGGCTTTTCCGAGGCCCGAGGCTTCGATGGTCAGTCCCTCGGCGGAGGCGATGTTGCGCAACCCGAGCACGGTGAATTCCCGGCCGATGATGATCACCACCATCCAGGCGGGCACCAGGCCCATATCCACCAGGGAGATAAACGCGGCGGTGATCAGCAATTTGTCCGCGATCGGATCCAGCAGGATGCCCAGGGTGGTCACCTCGGATCGGCGGCGGGCGATCATGCCGTCCAGCCAGTCGGTGACCGCGGCAGAGGCCAGGATCAGCACGCCCCATTCCTCGAAATGCACGGGAAAACCCAGCAGAACGCCGTTGGGCCAATGGCCGAGCAAAACAGCCACAAGAAGGGGAACAAAGAAAATCCGCAGCAGCGTCAGCGAATTGGGAACGTTCATGATGCTCTTGGAGATGCGGGCAGGCCGCTCCCCTAGCTGCAAATCCGCGCCCGGCTTTGACTATAGTCTTGCAGGCGGAGCCCGTCAATCACGGCCCGGCGCTGGAACAGCCCGGCGCGGGCGGTCCCCAGCCACCTCGGGGCTCCTGAACGGCCGGTGGCAAATGCTCCAGGGCCGACTCGACGGAGACTCGTGCCTTGACGTTGTGAGGCGAGGCTCGGACCAGGCCTGGATCATACTGTGTGGTTGTGGCAGGGCTCGGGTCGCACTGCTTTGTAACTGCTGTATTTCTGTGCAAAAGCGGGGGGCAGACCGCCGGTTTGCTCAGGGAATGGATGCAGCCGGAGCCGGCCTGGGGAGAGGCCCACAAACGTCTGATAATAGATAGGTTAACGTGTTCCGGGCGGCTTGAGTTCATCCGCGGGATGGCCGGGGAAGTCTTTAGCGCCGTCCCTGCGAAAGTCAATTTCCACATTGATTTCCACAGGTTGAATCGGGGCCATTGGCGCGGGTTTTCAGTTTAGAGCGCGCCTTTCCGTACAGAAAACTGGTTCTCAGTAGGAATGGTGGCCGCGCAGCAGCCGTGCGGGCAGGAAGATGAGTGCCTCGATGAATGCCAGTGCGCCGCCCACGGCAATCCCCAACAGGCGGAACGGAAGCAAGAACAGCCAAATGAGAGGGTAGAGCACCAGCGCAAGCAATGCCAGCGGCCAGCAGAAGACGAAGAGAATGCACCAGAGGATGAAGCCAGCCATGGGACCTCCTGACCGGGCGCACCCGCGCCCACTGCCCCTGCCCACTGAATGATACGCAACTTCGAGGAAAAATGTTCGGCTCGCGGTGCTGCGGAACTTCGAAGGGCTCTAACCGGATGCGCGAAGTTGCCCGGCCAGTGACTCCGGAACTTCTGCGTCCACCCACATCCGCGCGCCGCGCACTTCCGAGGAGAGCACGCGGCCGCGCGCGTGCAGCCGGGCCAGGGTGCGCCCGTCTTCCAGCGGCAACTCCACCTGGATGCGAACCAGTCCCTCACCCGGCAGGCGGGCGTCAATGCGCGCCAGCAATTCCTCCAGGCCGGTGCCGCGCAGCGCGGAGACGCGCACGGTGTGGCCGTTGCCGGTTCCGGGCAGCATCTCCGGCGGCAGTTTGTCGCATTTGTTGAGCACGTGGAGGCGCGGGCGATCCGCGAGCCCCAGTTCGTCCAGGATTTTCAAAACCTCGTCGTCCTGCTCCGGATGATGCGGGCTGGAAACATCGGTGACGTGAAGAATCAGCGCCGCCTCCTGCGCTTCTTCCAGCGTGGCGCGGAAGGCGGCAATCAGCCCGGGAGGCAGATCGCGGATGAAACCCACGGTATCGGAGAGCAGCGCGCGGCGGCCGGAGGGAAGCTGGACGGCGCGCACGGTCGGATCCAGAGTGGCAAACATGCGCTGGGAGGTGAGCACGCCGGCGTGGGTGAGCGCATTGAACAGCGTGGATTTGCCCGCATTGGTGTAGCCCACCAGCGCGGCGGAAGGCAACGGCACATCGCGCCGCGCGGTGCGCTGCACCTGGCGGCGGCGGCGCACCAGTTCGATTTCCTGGCGGACGCGGGCGATGCGCGTGCGGATGCGCCGGCGGTCCGTTTCGAGTTTTTGCTCGCCGGGGCCGCGCGTGCCGATGCCGCCGCCCAAGCGGGAGAGCTCGACCCCGCGGCCGGAAAGCCGCGGAAGCATATAGTTGAGCTGGGCCAACTCCACCTGCAACATGCCCTCACGGGTGCGGGCGTGACGCGCAAAAATATCCAGGATCAACTGGGTGCGATCAAGCACGCGGCCGTCCAGCGCCTTCTCGATGTTGCGCTGCTGGCCGGGGGTCAGGTTGCGGTCGAAGATGACCACCGGTGCGCGATGCGCAAGGGCCTCGGCGCGAATCTCGTCCAGCTTGCCATGGCCCACCAGGGTGGCGGGATCGAGTTGGTCGCGCATCTGGATAACCACGCCGGCCACGTCTGCGCCGGCGCTGCGCGCCAGTTCTTCCAGCTCTTCCAGGCGTTCGCGCTCGTAGTCGGAAGCGGCGATTCCGGGGATTCCGGCGGTGCGCTTGGTGGCGCGCTTCAACCCCACGCCCACCAGCAACACTCGTTCGCGGGATTCAACGGGCCGTGTGGTCTTCATTCGAGGTAGGAGGGCAGCGAAAAATGCACGCTCCGGCAAGGTGCCGCGGGGAGCAGCGGCGCCAGGGAACACCAATACCCGGATTTAGGCATTGCCGCCAAACTGGTCAGTTGTGAGTATAGCGCGCATCCCGGGCTTCAAGAAGTCCGCGCGTGCTGCAATCCTTTACTGTAGAACGATGGGCTTCAGTTGAGCCTTCTCCAGCCGGGCATTGATTTCGCCGCGGGCCTGCTCGACCACCTCTCTCCATTGCGCCAGCGCATCCTTCCCTGCCGCCTGCCAGCGCGCGGCGGCGGTGAGTACGTCCGGCACTGGAGCGACATCGGCGCTTTCGGCGATGCCCAGCAGTCCGGTGAGGGCCGTGGCCACGTGGCGGAGCGGCTCATGCGCCTGGTCCGGAAGAGTCGGCCCCAGGGAATCAAAACCGGCTTCGGAATCAGGCCCGGTCGCGCGCTCCACCTTTTTCCGGAAATCTTCGAGCGCGGTTGCAATTTCCGGTTTGTCCGCGGCATCCCGCTTCCGTTCTTCGATTTGCTTCCGCAAAACGCCGGCTTGTTGCAGGGCCGCGGATACCTCTCCCCAGTCCCGGGAAAGCTGCAAGGCCAGCGCAAATTGGCTCTGGAGATCTTCGGCCGTTGCCTTCGAGCGCGGGTCCATTTTGATGGTCAGGGGCTGGGTGATGCTGTGGGCGTTGGCGGTCAGCTTTACCGTGTAGCCGCCGGGCGTCACCCAGGGTCCGCCGGGCAGGCGGAAAGAAGCGCGGGCGCCCGCGGGCAGCGCCATGCGCAGATCCCAGACAAAGCGATGCGCACCCGCTTCCGCCGAGAGCGGCTGGGGCGCGGGCACCCAGTTCATGGTGAACGGGACGGAATTGGGGTCGGTGCGAAACGGCTTGTCGTCGCTGGAATACCGCCGCACCAATTTCCCCGCGGAGTCGAGGATTTCCAGTTGTACGGGCGAGGCGGGCTTCTCTTTCAGATAGTAATCCACGACCGCTCCCTCCTGCGGATTGGCCGCCTGCGGTTCGTCGGCAGGGACCGGGGTGCCCTGGTCCGAGCCCGGCCGCACCCGGTAGGCGGTGGCCGGACTGAAAAGCCACGCGTCGCTGGATTCCGCTTGCGCGTCCAACTGCCGCAGCGGACTGACTTCGTCCAGAATCCAGAAGGCCCGGCCGAAGGTGGCGATCACCAGGTCGCGATCCTGCACCACAAGATCGCGAATGGAGACCGTGGGCATATTCAACTGGAGCGACTGCCAATCTTCGCCGTCATTGAAGGACACGTACACGCCGGTTTCCGTGCAGGCGTACAGCAGCCCCTTGCGTGCCGGATCCTCGCGCACGCAGTTCAGGAAGCTGCCTTCGGGAAACCCGCGGGCCCGAAGCTGCCAGGTTTGGCCAAAATCCCGGGTGCGGTAGAGATAAGGACGGGCGTCATCGAGCCGGTGACGGTCCACGGCCGCGTATGCCGTGCCCGGTTCGAAATGCGAGGCTTCGATGTGAGTCACTTTGCTCCACGCGGTGATTTCAAGCGGCGTGACGTTCTTCCAGGTCTTCCCTTCGTCCTGCGTCAGTTGAATCAGCCCATCGTCCGTTCCCGCCCAGATTTCGCCGGCCTGCACGGAAGAGGGCGCGATGGTGTAAATCACGCCGCGGCGCTTCGCGGCGGGAGCGTCCGCCGCCGTGGCCCCATCCAGATTCGCGGGAACGCCCGGGTCTTCCCGCGTCAGGTCCGGGCTGATGGCCTGCCAGGAGCCGCCGCCCTCCGAGGTCCGAAACAGAATCTGCGAGCCGAAGTAGAGCACGTGCGGGTCGAGGGGTGAAAAAACCAGCGGCAACGTCCACGTCCGGCGGAAACTACCGGTGTGGGCCAGCATCGGAGGCATCCACTGATCTGTCTCCGTGTCCAGGTCCTGCCGGGTCACGGTGCCGCCGAAAATCACGCCGCGGTTCAAAGGGTCCGGCGCCACGTAGCCGTTTTCACCGCCCGCTTCCATGGGACGCCAGTCGTGAAAATTCAGGGCGCGGTAGCGGCCCCGGCTGGGCGTGGCGGCGGCCCCGCTATCCTGCTCCGCGCCGTAAACCCAGTAGGGAAATTGATGGTCCGTGGCCACGTGATAGAACTGGCCGATGGGCTGGTTATACCAGGAGCTCCAGGTCTGGCCGCCGTTGCGCGAGACCAGCGCGCCCTGGTCGCAGCTCAGGATCATCCGCTGCGAATCATCCGGATCGATCCATAATTCGTGGTAATCGTCGCCGCCGGGCGCGCCTTTCCAGGCGTGGAACGTGGCGCCGCCGTCGGTGGACTTGTAGGCGGCGGTGTTCATCACATACACGGTGTCCGCATCTTTGGGATCCACGCTCACTTCGCCGAAATACCATCCGCGGCCCCAGATGCGCCGGTCGCTCGAAACGGATTTCCAATTGGCGCCGCCATCGTCGGAACGGTAGAGCCCGCCCTCCTTCGCGTCCACGATCAGGTAGACACGTTGCGGTTTGCCCGGGGCAAACGCGATTCCCATCCGGCCGAGGCCTTCGGTGGGCAGCCCGTGGCCGGAGATCTGTTCCCAGTGCGCACCAGCGTCCCGCGAGTGGTAGAGCCCGCTGCCCGGTCCGTAGGAAGGGGGATAAATGCTCCAGGGGGGGCGGCGCGTCTGCCAAAGCACGGCCCACAGCGATTGCGGATTGCCGGGCTCGAAGGCCAGATCAATCGCGCCGGTGTTTTCGTCCTTGTAGAGAATGCGCTGCCAGTTTGCTCCGCCGTCGGTCGAGCGGAAAACGCCGCGCTCGGTGTTCGGTCCGTAGGGATGCCCGAGAGCGGCGACCCAGAGGCGGTTGGGGTCGCTGGAATCCACGAGGATTCTTCCAATCTGCCGCGAGTCGGCGAGACCAATCCGCGCCCAGGACTTCCCGCCGTCCGTGGACTTGTACATGCCGTTGCCGCCGGAGATGGAGGAGCGCATATCCGACTCGCCGGAGCCGACGTAAATCACCTCGCGATTCGAAGGGGCCACAGCGATGGCGCCGATGGAGGCCACCGGCTGTCCATCAAAGATCGGGTTCCAGGTGCGCCCGGCGTCGTTGGTCTTCCACACGCCGCCGCCCACGGAGCCGAAGTAGTAGGTGTCGGGAGCGCCGCGCACCCCGGTGACCCCGAGCACGCGCCCGCCGCGGAAGGGTCCAATGGAGCGCCAGCGCAATCCCGCAAAGAATCCGGGATCGACAGGCTTGGCATCCTGCGGCGAGGCAGCCAGGTGTGCCGCGGCGCCGGCAATGCAAGCTGCCGCAGCAATCACCACCAGGAGGGTGCTGCGAATCCTTTTTTGCATGTGATTCTCCCCAGTGAGACGCAATGCCCGCAAAGTATCCGCTGCCGTTTTTGGTGGCGCCAGCGTCACTGCCGGTTGGCAGGGGTGACGGAACGGCCCTGGAAAACGACCGCGCGCACTTTTTCGAGCGCGTGGATATCGGCGAGCGGATCGCCCTCGACGGCCACCAGGTCTCCCTCTTTGCCGGCCGCGACGGTGCCCAGTTGGTCCAGGCCGAGCAGGGCCGCGCTGGTCTTGGTCCCGGCGATGAGCGCCTGCTGCGGGGTCATGCCGTACTTGACTTCGGTGATCATCTCCTCGCGCACCGTGCCCATGCCCGGGGCGTAGGAACGGTCGGAGCCGGCGGCGATGGTGACGCCCGAGCGCAAGGCGAGCTGGAAGCTGGGGAAATGAGTGGCGGCCAGTGCGCGAACTTTCTGCATCACGTAGTCCGGCAAATGCTCTTTTTCGCCGGTGGCCACGCTGTCGTCCACCACATAGACGGTGGGCACCAGCACCACCTTGTGGGCCTTCATCAGGCTGACCGCTTCGTCGTTCAGCTCCGAGCCGTGCTCGATGGAATCCACGCCGGCCTCGAGCGAGGACATGATGCTGCGGATATTCTCCGCATGCGACGCCACTTTGATGTGATCCATGTGAGCCTGCTCGACGATCACGCGCAGCTCTTCGCGCGAAATCTGCTCCGCGGTGGGCGAATCGAGCGGAGAGAGCACGCCGCCGGAGGCCAGCACTTTAATCACGCGCGCGCCGTACTTGATCTGGAGATGCACGGCCTTTTCCGCGTCCGCCGGAGAATTCACAAACCCGTGCAGCGGAGTGTACACGTCCTCCATCTGGATCTGCGGCGGCGCGGGGAAAAAGTCTCCGTGGCCGCCGGGAATGGAGAGCGCATGGGCCCCGGGAATCAGGTGCGGACCCGGAATGGTGCCTTCCTCGATGGCGTCTTTGAGCGCCACGTCAATGAATCCAAAGGTGCCGACCACGCGAGCACCCACCACGCCGGAAGAGAGCGCGTAGCTCATGGCCTTGGCGCCGCGCAGCGCGGCCAGCGGGTCAGAGGGCTGCGAGCGAAAGGGCCCGGTCCAGATATGGATGTGCGCGTCCACAAATCCCGGAAGCACCGTGTAGCGTGAGAGGTCGATCTGCTCAGCGCCCTGAGGCACCGGCAGGTCCGCGCCGACGGCGGTGATTTTTCCGTCGGTGATCACGACGGCCGCGGGCGCAAGCGGGGGTTTTTCCGCGTCAAAAATCAGCTTGCCACAGCGGACGTACACGATCTTTGGAGCGGGAGCGGCCTGCGCCGCACCCATCCAGGCCAGGCAGGCCAGGGCAACCATCAGTTTTCGCATCCGGCTCTCTCCTCCAGATAACGTCGCCGGCAAAATCGCTTGTTGCCGGCGCAAATGATAAATCCGCGCGCGAGCCTAAGTCGCGACCCGGCAAAAGTCAATTCATGTGCCCGTGGCTGCAGGGCCGAGCCGAGTGCCCAGCGTTGCGATCGCGCCCTCCTGAATCACCGGATCGTCTCCGAACCCTTCGAACCATTGCACCTCCGGCTCGCGGCGGAACCAGGTGATCTGGCGTTTGGCGTAGCGGCGGGTGGCCTGCTGGATGGCGCCGGCGGCCGCGGCCAGGTCCACGACGCCGGAAAGATGCGCGCGCAGTTGGCTGTAGCCGATGAACTGAAAGGGCTTGGCATCTGGTGGAACGCCACGGGCCACCAGTCCGCGCACCTCCTCCAGCCAGCCGGCCGCCAGCATGGCGCCGGTGCGGCGCTCGATGCGCTCATAGAGTGCCGCGCGCGGGGGCATCAGGCCGATTTTCACCGGGCTGAATCCTTCCAGGCGCGGGCGCGGGCGGCGCAGCACTTCGCTCATCGGCAGGCCCGCCTGGACGCTCACTTCGATGGCCCGGATGGCTTTGGCGGTGTCCCGCGGAGCGATGCGCGCGGCGGAGGCGGGATCGAGTCGCGCCAGCAGGCGGTGAATAGATTCCGGCCCGCGCACACTCGCGCGGCGGCGCAGGCGCTCGCGCAACTCCTCTGCGCGTCCCGGGGCCTCGGCCAGCCCTTCCAGCAGGGCGCGGAGATAGAGCCCGGTGCCCACGGTGAATACCGGCAGGCGGCCGCGCCGGCGCAGGCCGGAGAGAACTTCCAGGGCACGCCGGCGATACTCACCGGCGGTGAACACTTCCTGCGGCTCGGCGAGGTCCACCAGATGATGCGCCACGCCGCGCTGCTCCGCGGGAGGCACCTTGGCGGTGCCGATATCGAAATGACGATAAATCTGCGTGGAGTCGCAACACACCACTTCTCCGCCCCAGCGCAGCGCGACTTCCACGGCCAAAGCGGATTTTCCGGCCGCGGTGGGGCCGAGGATGACGACCAGCGGGACTGCGGGGTTCATTCGAACAGGCGCCCGTAGCGAATCACCAGATACGCGAAGAATACCAGGGCCAGCAGGAGCGTGCCGAGCGCCTGGGCCCGGGTGGGCTTCACTGCGCGGCTTCCAGCGGAAGATTGTAGAGGTAAATGAAGCGCAACTCGATATACGGCCCGCTGAAGGCGGAGGGCAGCGGCTCGAAGGGGCTGGAAGCGCGAATCGAAGACATGGCCGCGCGGTCCAGCGGGTCTTTGCCGGAGGTGGAGCGCAGGACCGGCTCGGGCATGGGCACGGTGCCGTCGCGCATGATTTTGAAATCGAGGATGACCCGGCCGCGATCTCCCAGCTTGGCCGATTCCGGCATGATGGAATACCAGTTGCGCTTGACGCTGGCCACCACGCGCGCCAGATAGCTGGAGAAGTCCACGCCCTGGTCGGGCGTGAGCATCTCTACCGCGCCGCCCCAATATCCTCCGCCGCCCCCGCCTCCGCCCCCCGAGTAGCCTCCACCGCCAGAACCGCGGGGAACGTACCCGCCGAAGGTCTGCGCGTTGGTGGTGGGACGGCTGGCGGAGCCGCGCGTGGCGTCCTCCAGGGCGCGTCCCGGAGACATGGAGGGCATCTGGAGCTTGGGTGTGGGATTGTCGGGAATGGGCTGCGGATTTTCCAGGCGCAACGGCTGGGGCCCGCGCGGCAGAGATTCCGCTGGCGCCGGCTGCATGGTCCGCGGCACCGGCGCGCTGGGCAGTTCCTCGACCGGCCGGGGAGAAGTCATCTTGGGCGGCGCGGCCGGTGCCGGCGAAGGCATCAGCTCCGGAGCGATCTTCCGGATCAGGCCCGGGTCCACGCTCAGCTTTTCGCTGGGACCGGCAGGCTTGGGGGAAGACTTCGGCTTGTTGAACATCGAGCCCGGCGGGAAGTAGATGGACAGATTGCGCGCGTCTGCCTCGAGCTCCGCCGTGGTGGGCTGATGATGCGGGAAGAGCGCAAAGGTCGCCACCACCGAACCCACCAGGAGCAAGTGGAGCAACACAGAGGCCGCGGGAACCACCCAGCTCCAATCGCGCGGCATCTCGCTGACTTCCTTGGGCATGAACTGGACCTGGCCGGTGGTGAACACATCCGGGGTGACCAGGTCCTCCCGCTCCAGCACTTCGATGGGCAGGGCGGCGTCCCCCCCCACCAGTTCCGCGGGGTGCGCATCCACGGGTACGGCGACGCGCTCATCCGCGCCGGTGGGCAGAAAGGACTCGCCGGCGCGCGGCAACTCCAGCTGGCCGGGCACCGCTTCCCGCGCGATCAAGGTGCGCTCGCCGAGCACGTCGAGGGGCATGTGCAGAGGGATTTTGCTTTCCGTTTCCAGCGCGCGGACCGGCATCTCCGCGGGGACCAGGGAGCGTTCATCCAGGATGGTCCAGGCGCGGCGGCGGCCGTCGGTGGAGACGGTCACCGGGGCAAGCTTCACCGGAACTAGGAGCCGTGGAATCATGCCGGTTGTTCGGGGACGAGTTCGTCCAGTTGGACGCGGCCGCGATGCGTGAGGATGCCTGCCATGACGCGATCGGCCAATTCCAGGGCGCGGCGTCCGGCCGCGCCGTCCACCAGCGGCTCTTTGCGCGTGCCCACGGCGTCAAGAAAGGCGGTGAGTTCCGCGCGCAAGGGTTCGACCGGTTCCGCGGCCAGCTTTTCGAATGCAAACTGCGGCGCCGCGGCCGCCGCGGCAGGCCCCACCCTGCTCGAGTCCGCCACGCGGATGCGCACCGCGTCGCGCCGCGCGAAATCCACGGAAAGATATTCGTGAGCCTGGAAGAAGCGCATTTTGCGCACACGCTCGGTGGAAACGCGGCTGGCGGTGACGTTGGCCACCGCGCCTCCGGAAAACTCCAGCCGGGCGTGAGCGATGTCCACGCGCTGGGTGATCACCGGGATGCCCACGGCGCGCACGTCCGCCACCGGCTCCCCGACTACCGCGAGCAGAATGTCCAGGTCGTGAATCATCACATCATAAATTACGTCCACATCCAGGCTGCGTGGCGAAAAGATGCCCAGGCGGTGTACTTCAAAGAACAGCGGGCGGCCCACGTGGGGCAGGATGGCCGCCAGGCCGGGATTGAACCGCTCCACGTGGCCCACTTGCAGAATTCTGCCGCCGCGGCGCGCCGCAGCGATCAGCCGGTCCGCTTCGGTCAGCGAAGCGGCCATGGGCTTCTCCACCAGCACGTCGATCCCCTGTTCGAGAAGCGCGCAGCCCACCCGCGAGTGCTCCACGGTGGGCACGGCCACCGAGGCCGCATCCACCCGGCCGGCCAGGTGATCGATTCCTTCGAGCGCGGGAACTTGAAACTCCGCGGCCACGCGGTCCCGCCGCGCGCGATCCACATCGAACACTCCTGCAATCTCCGCGCCCAGCTCACGATACACGCGCACATGATTGCGGCCAAAATCTCCGCAACCCACCACCGCCACGCGCGCGCCTGGTACGGTCACCTCCCGGCCTCTTTCGAATCGGCCGGCGGCGCGGAATCGGCGGCGGGCGGCTCCACGGCTTCCAGGGTGATTGCGGCGGCGTCTGCGGCGGCCAGCAGTTCGGCGCGATCGAAGAGCAGGGTGCGTCCGGCATCGATCCCCAGGGCGGTGGCGCCGGAGCGACGCATCACCTCGATGGTGGGCAAGCCCACGACCGGCACATCAAAGCGCATATCCTGGCCCGGCTTGCTGACCTTGACCACGGAGAGTGGATGGCCGGCGGCCAGCCGCGCGGCGCGCTCGATGGTGGCGTCCGTGCCCTCCATCGCTTCGATCGCCGCGCAGGCGCAGGCTGAGATGACCACGGTCTGGCCGAGATCGAGCGCGGCGATGTGCCGCGCCACGCGCCGGCCATAGTCC
This sequence comes from Binatia bacterium, assembly GCA_035517515.1. Lineage (GTDB taxonomy): Bacteria > Acidobacteriota > Terriglobia > Acidiferrales > UBA7541 > JOPF136. The sequence continues at coordinate 1,993 of DATIYQ010000106.1, read as the reverse complement.
AGATCGGCGCGCTCGGCATCATTGGGTGCGCGGCGCGAAAGGATGCCGGGTTCCGCCAGCAACGGCCGCAGAAATTCAGTGGAGTCCACCAGCACGATCCCCTCTTCCTCCAGCACTCTGGCCACAGCGCCGATCAGCGAGTCTGTATTCTTCACCGCCAGGGACATCAGCAAGCGGGTCATTTTCCAATCCGGGCGAATCCCGCTGAACAGCTTGGCGTGTTTCACCTGGCCGGCCATGACCGCGCGGGTCACGCGCTCGGAACGGAGCAGTTCAATGGCCCGGCCCAGTTCGCCCAGGCTCACCCAGTGCACGCGCGCGGCCGCCTGGGCAAGTTCCGGGGCCGCCTCTTCGCGGATGGCCACCACGGCCATTTCGATGCCCTGGCGCCGCGCGGCTTCCAGCACCAGAAAGGGAAAGCGGCCATTGCCGGCGATCAGACCCCAGACCCCGGTAGGACGTTCGCCCGCCGCGCTTCCGGTTTTTTCCGCAGATGCCTTGATGGCCAGATGGCCTCCGGAAATTCGCTCGCTCTGCTCCCGCGCGCCGGCTACTTGGTGATGCCGCGTTCCGCGGCGGCGATGAAGCGCACCAATTCCTGCACGTCGTCGCAACCGGCCAGCTCCGCGCGCATGCGCTCCACGGCCTGTGCGGTATTGAGTTTGGAGCGCAGCAACAGGCGAAACGCCTGCTCGATGGATGCGATGCGTTCCCTGGAAAAGCCGGCGCGCTCCAGCCCCAGCGTGTTCACCCCGTAGCAACGCGTCTCGCGCGGGGCCACGGTTTTGGAAAACGGCAGCACGTCCTGGGTGATCACCGTATTCGCGGCGATATAGGCGTGGCGGCCAATCCGGCAGAACTGGTGGACAGGACAGAAGGCGCCGACGGTGGCGTAGTCCTCCACGGTCACGTGCCCGGCCAGCGTGGCGCCGTTCACGAACAGGGTATGGGAGCCGACCACGCAATCGTGGGCGATGTGCGAATAGGCCAGAATCAGATTGTCGCTGCCGATGCGGGTCAGGCCGCCGCCCTCCGCGGTGCCGCGATTTACGGTCACGAACTCGCGGAAGACGTTGCCGTCGCCCACTTCGAGCCGGGTAGGCTCGCCGTGATATTTGCGATCCTGGGGCGCGGCCCCCACGCAACTGAACGGGTGGAAGATGTTCTTGCTTCCGATGCGCGCCGGCCCTTCCACCACGGCATGGGCATGCAGCACGCAACGGTCGCCCAGCTCCACGCCGTCGCCGACCACGGCGAAGGGCCCAATCTCGACCCCCTGGCCCAGCCGCGCCCGCGGAGAAATGACCGCCTGCGGCGAAATGGTGGACGGGGGATCGGCGGCGGGCGGGGCCGCGCGTCCGCGGGATTCCGCTGTTTTCATTTTCTTTCCGTCACTTTGTCCATGGAGATTTTCGGAGCGCGGCGCTCACTGGAGCGGCCGCCCGCGCCTAGCTGCGGTCCACCATTTTGCACATCAGGATGGCCTCGGCGGCGAGTTCCTCTCCCACCCAGGCCTTTCCGTTCAATTTGCAGAAGTCGCCGCGCCAGTTGGTCACGCTCATCTCCAGCCGCAGCAGGTCTCCCGGCACCACCGGCCGGCGAAAGCGCGCGCCGTCCACGGCCACAAAGTAGAGCAGCTTATTCTCCCGGTCCGGAATTTCCATCAGCAGCAGCAGCCCCCCGGTCTGGGCCATGGCCTCGATGATGAGCACGCCGGGCATCACCGGCTTGCCGGGGAAATGCCCCTGAAAGAACCACTCGTTGAAGGTGACCGCCTTCACTCCGGTAATGCGCTTCAGCCGCTCCATTTCCACAATCGAATCCACCATCAGAAAAGGATGGCGGTGCGGCAGATACTTCTGGATGGCCACAGAATCCAGGATCATCGCAGCCCCTCGGCCCGCTTCGGCCTCTGGTTTTCCACCGGGCCCCGCAGAGCGGGGCGGATACGTTTCGGCGTGCAAGGCTATCCGAAGATTATAAGCGAAAGCGC
>DATIYQ010000105.1:0-21512 GCA_035517515.1 Binatia bacterium | reverse complement strand
CGCATGCCGCTGGTCCGCCGCCGCGTGGAAGAATATTTCGGCCGCCCGCCGCACACGGAATTGAATCCGGACGAAGTGGTGGCCCTGGGGGCCGCGGTCCAGGCGGACATTCTGGAGGGCGGTGCCCCGCAGCGCGGCATGCTGCTGCTGGACGTCACCCCGCTGTCCCTGGGCATCGAGACCATGGGCGGCGTGGTCGCCCAGATTATTCCGCGCAACTCCACCATTCCGGCCAGCGCGCAGGAAATGTTCACCAATTCCGCCGACAACCAGACCGGCATCGTCATCCACGTCCTGCAGGGCGAGCGCGAGCTGGCTCGCGACAATCGCTCCCTGGCGCAGTTCACCCTGCGCGTTCCGCCCATGCCCGCGGGCATGGCGCGCGTCGAAGTGAAATTCCTGATTGATGCCAGCGGCATCCTGCAAGTCGAGGCCCGCGATCTGCGCGCCGGAGAGAAGCAGTCCATCGAGGTGCAGCCCAGCTACGGCCTCTCCGACTCGGAGATCGAGCGCATGCTCGAAGAGTCCATCGAATTTGCCGAGGAGGATTTTGCCGCCCGGCAGATGATTGAGGCCCGCAATGAAGCGGAGTCCATCCTCACCGCTACGGAGAAGGCGCTCTCCAGTGAGGCTGGCGCGGCTCTGGATTCCGAGGAGCGCGCCTCCATCGAAGAGGCCATGGACGCGCTGCGCCAGGCGGCGCGCGGCACAGACTATAAGCTGGCGCGTTCCGCGGTGGAGGCCTTGAATCTGGCCACCCACCACCTGGCCGAAGCGATGATGAATCAGGTCTTGCACGTGGCGGTGGAAGGAAAAAAGCTTTCGGAAGTGTAGGGGCGCGGTTCCGCAGTTGCCGGAGGCCCCTGCGGCCGCCGGTTGCGTGCGGCCGGGAGAGATCGAATGGGCGGCAAGAATCCATACATCCAGGAGACCAGCTACAAGCCGGCCACCCGGAAATATAAGGTCACCTTTCAGTTCGAAGGACAGACCCGCGAGGTGGAGGTGGATCCCGCGCAGGTGCCTTACGGCCACGACGGCCTTCCCGGCAGCATTCTGGACATCGCCATGGGCGCGGGCATTCCCCTGGATCATGCCTGCGGCGGCGTCTGTGCCTGCTCCACCTGCCACGTGGTTGTCCACCAGGGCCTGGAGACCTGCAACGAGGGAACCGACGACGAGTTCGATGAGCTGGACGAGGCCCCGGGCATCACCCCGAAATCTCGCCTGGGCTGCCAGTGCGTGCCCGACGGCTCCTCCGACATCGTCGTGGAGATCCCCTCCTGGAATAAAAACTACGCTCGGGAAAGCCACTAGCGGCGAGCGCCGGCGCCACGGAAGGAGTTCTGATGCCCAATACATTCGACTGGGACGACGCGGAAGAAATCGGCATTCAGCTCGCTGAAAAATTCCCGGACAAGAATCCCCTGGAAGCGCGGTTCACAGACCTGCACAAGTGGGTGACCGAGCTTTCCGGGTTCACCGGCGACCCCAAACTCTCAAACGAGGGTAAGCTCGAAGCCATCCAGATGGCCTGGCTGGAGGAATTCAACGAGCAGCAGGGGTGAGGCCGGGCAGCCGGGCGTGGCTTTGTGCCGCTCCTACGGCAGGATAGGTGACGCCCCGCATTTCTGTTCTCCCCCGCCGCACGGTTGTCATTCGCCTTCAACTCCTCTAAGCTAACGAAAGCCGCATGCTCTCCCCGTAGTGGCGCTATGGTGCAACGGCTAGCACATCACCCTTTCAAGGTGGAAATGCGGGTTCGATTCCCGCTAGCGCTACCAATTCCTCCCGCCCAGGCCGGACGTGCTCTGGCCGGCGCAGTTAACATGACTGTAACAATTTTCGGTTAGTCTCTCCCGCCGTGATGCCGGAACCTCTACTAGTGGAACAAGTTGCCGGGGCCAGCGCTGGCCACAGCATTCTGCGCCTGCGTGGTCCAATTACCGTCCAGAATTTATTCCCCTTTCAAACCGCAGAGCGTGAGTGCCGGGAGACCTCCTTGATTCTGGACGTCCAGGGCGTGCCCTACATTGACTCCGTGGGCGTGGGGGCGCTGGTGGGGGCTTACGTCTCCCGCAACAAGGCAGGGCTCCAGGTGGCCCTGGTAGGCGCGGGAGACCGGGTCAAAGCCTCCCTGGAAATCACCAGCCTGCTGAAGTTTTTCCCGATGTTCCCTTCCGTCGAGGCCGCGCAACAGTCGCTGGCGTAAACCCTTTCTGCCCCCGGAGGATTCTGGAGCCGGTTGCAGCGCGCCCTGTGCGCCTGCGCGCCACAGATCGGGAATGGACACGCCCCGGTCCTTCCATCCATACTCTTACCCGGCGGCCGCGCCAGGCGAATGGCAATCCCCCAGTGGTAGCTGAAGATTCTGCTTCCGCGGCCGGCCGTTTGCAGCCGCCAGTCGCCCCGAGGTCCCGTTGGGTGGGTAGCGGGCCGGAGCCGGGCAAGGAGCAGCCGTGTCCGCGGAATCGCCCCGCGTCATCCGTTTGTCGAACCGCTTTGACGATGCCTTTCTTTACGCGCACGACGCCCATCGCGATCAGCGCCGCAAGAAGACGGAACGTCCGTATATCAGCCACCTGATGGGCGTGGCCTCCATCGTCTTGCAATACGGCGGAGACGAGGATCAAGCGATCGCCGCTTTGCTCCACGATGTGGTGGAGGATTGCGGCGGCGCGCCCCGGCTGGCGGAAATCCGGGAGCGGTTTGGCGAGCGCGTGGCCCGTCTGGTGGATGGCTGCACCGATTCCGACCAGACCCCCAAGCCGCCCTGGCGGGAGCGGAAGGAGGGGTATCTCCACCGCGTGCTTCGCGAGGATGCGGACGTGCTGCTGATTTCCGCCGCTGACAAGCTCTATAACGTTCGCGAAATCCTCATGGACCTGCGCGAAAACGGCCCCGGCGTCTGGGAGCGCTTCACCGGCCGCCGCGAGGGCTCGCTCTGGTATTATCGCGCGCTGGTGGAGGCCTTCCGCGGGCGCGCGCCCGGACCCCTGGTGGATGAGTTGGATCGCGCCGTCGCCGAACTCGAACATCTGGGTTGAGCGCGGCCGTGCGCGGCTCCCCGGCGCGTTTCCGATTGCCGGAAGATTCCCCTCGGTTCAGAATATTGGATGAGCGAAGACTGGGACCCCATGAGCACCCCGCAAAGCGCCCGCCCTTCGGTCTACACCGTGGGCCACTCGAATCTCGAGCTGGGCGAGTTCCTGGCCACGCTGCGCCGGCATGCGGTAGCTCTGGTCGCAGACGTACGCAGTTCCCCGCACAGTTCCCGCCATCCCCAGTTCAGCCGGGAGAATCTGGAGCCCGCGGCGCGCGACACTGGCCTGGGCTATCAATTTTTCGGAGAAGAACTCGGCGGGCGGCCCGCCGATCCCAAGCTCTACACCCCCAGCGGCGTGGTGGATTACCGTGCGCGCCGCCGTTGCCGGGACTTCCAATGGGGCGTCGCACGGGTGATCGAGTTGGCCGCGGACCGGGCCGTGGCCTTGCTCTGCGCGGAGGAAGATCCTATCACCTGCCACCGTTTCCTGTTGATTGCACCGGAGTTGGTGCTGGGCGGTGCTTTGCCGTCGCACATTCGTCGCGGCGGTGAACTCGAAACGCAGCAGCAGGCGGAAGACCGCTTACTCGCCCTTCATCACATGGGCGCCTTCGCCGGAAACTCTCTGTTTGCCACGGACCGCGGGACCGCCGTGGAGGACGCCATCCGCGCGCAAGCGGAAAAGTGCGCCTTTCGCGCTGATCCGCTGGCCCTGGAATACAGTCAATACTGATGCGTCCGAAGCTTTTTACCATCGGGTTTGCGGGAAAATCCGCGGAGCAGTTCTTTGCGCTTCTTACCCGGGCTGGGGTGCGCACCGTGATCGACGTGCGGGAAAACCGGATCGGCCAGCTTTCCGGCTACGCCAAGTTTCCGGACATCGCTTTTTTTCTTGAGCGCGTCGCCGGCATCGCCTACCGCTACGAACCACGCCTCGCTCCCACCCCGGAGATCCGCAAGCGATACCGGGAGACCAAGGATTGGCCCGGCTACGAGAAATCCTTCTTGGAACTGATGCGCGAGCGCGGTTTCCCGGGAGAATGCTTCCTGGATGGCGGCGATGCCCTCGCCTTCCTTTGTTCGGAGCCGGGCGCAGAGCGATGCCATCGCCGCCTGGTGGCAGAGCTTCTGGCGGCTCGCTGGCGGGAACTGGGAGAGGTGGCGACCATCGAGCACCTGGCCCTCGAAGAGCCGCGGGTTCTGGGCAAGAAAAAACGGCGCGCCAATGGCGGAGTTAATCCTGACTGAGGTCACCCGCATGGGACAGGGCTTCTGCATTGTCGGTGTGGAGGCCCAGGGTCCCGCGTACCGCTCGTGGCGTCCCATGCCGGCCCGGGGCCACGCCTGGAATCCCGCTTGGCCGCATCGCCGTGGCGATGTCCTCCGATTTGAACTCGCGCCCCCGGTCCTTGCGGCCCCTCACGTGGAAGACCGGCAGTCCTCGGGATGGGTACATCGCTTGGGCACGATTTCAGAAGCCGACGTGGTCTGCGCGCTGCGCCGAGCCGAGGTTGCCACTTGCGTCCGCGATCTGTTTGGATGTGTCCCGAGCGTGAATCGGTTTGGGGCCGGAGCCGGTTGGGTCAACCCGGAGCAGGCCACCCGCTCGATTTGTGGCTGCGGGTATCGCTCCTTGCGCTTTGCATGGAAGTTCAACCGCTGGCGCGTGGAGTTGGCGCTTTCCTCCGGCGAGACCTTGCACGGCTTGCCCATCGTGGATCACGAGTGGAACGGATTCCTGGAGGAAGCGTCGAAAGCCTTGGGATCGGCGGACCAGTCCCAGCGGATGCAGCGCTTCCTGAACTTCGACGTTGCGCAGCGCCTGGCCCGGCACAGTGCGCCTTTCGCCCGGCTGGGGCTGGCGCGCCCCAATCAGCAGCAACAGTGCTGGATTATGCTGGACTCGCTTTTTCCTCTGCCGCAGGCAGAGTGGCTGGAAGGCTTGCGCGCCGCCCAGCCGGGTGCCGCGAAGGAGTGACTTCCCAATGAATCAGCCCGCGCAGGGTGAGCGCGACTGGCAGTCGCTGGTCGTCCATTGCCTCCGCACCATGCTTCCTGCGGACGCTGCGGCTCCCTCAGATGACATAGACTGGATTGAGAATGGCCTGCTCGATTCCATGGCCCACGTGGAGGTCCTTGCGTGCGTGGAAAAGGCCGCGCTGTTGCCCGGAGTGTTCGACCACTGTCCCGATGGACCCCCTCGCACGATTCGCGCGGCCGTGGATTGCTTGCGGCGGGCCAATTCCGCCGCGCGGCCGCAGGAGTCTCGGGCCATGAATCTCGGGGATTCCACCGGAACCCTTGCCGCAGGCATCGCCGGCTGGAGCCACTGCGTGGGCGAAGAATCCGTGTCCGCGCAGGAGGTCGAGCGCGAATTCGGCCTGCCCACCGAGACCATCTCCCGCCGCGCGGGCATCGAATCCGTGGCCCGGGTGCCGGCGGGAGTTACCGAACTCGATCTGGCCGAGCGCGCCGCCGCCCGCGCCCTCCTGCGCTGCGGCTTCACGTCTTCCCAGGTGGACTACCTGATCGTCAGCTCCGAAACTTTCGTCGGCCTCCCTTCGCTGGGATTCCGTTTGCACCGCCGCCTCGCCCTCCGCGCCGATTGCGGCATCCTGGATGTGGGCGGGGCCTGCGCGGGCCTGGTGAATGCCCTGTTTGTGGCCGCGGCCACGCTGCGCTCTTCGGCGGCTGCATCCATTCTGGTGGCGACGGCGGATGTCCACCAGCACGCCCTTCCGCCGGGCAAGGTGGATGGAAAATTCGCCGGTCTTTTCGGCGATGGCGCCAGCGCGTTTCTGCTCACCGCTGCGCCCCTCGCTCCGCAGCAACCGCACTATCGTCTGGGAGAATTCACCCTGGGCTGCAACGGCGACTCCTCCAACCTCCTCTCCGTCCGCCTGGACGAGCAAAGCGTCTTGCAGCTCGAATTTGACGGCGACGCCCTGGGCCGCGCCGCCGTGCGCCAACTGGATGCATTGCTCCGGCGATTGGAGGCGCAATCCGGTTGCGCACTCGCGTCCGCAGCGCGCTTCGCCACCCATCAGCCCAATCCCCGCCTGCTTGAAATGCTCAGCCGGCAATCCGGCCTCCCCCTCGAGAAGTTTCCGGTGGTCTGCAAGCGTTACGGGAATCTGGGCTCCTCCACCTCCGGCGTGGCTCTGAGCATGGCTCTCGAAGAGTGCTCCGCGGGGGCGGCCAGCCCGCGCGGCCCTATCTTCCTGGCGGCCCTGGGCCCCGGGCTGGTTTGGGGTGGCTGCGTAGTCGCCGGGGCTGCGATGGCCGCTCAGCCCTGAGGCAGCACGCAGCTCCGAGAAAAGTTTCCCGGCGTCGTGAGCATTCCCGCGTTCCCTCCGCGCATCGCGGAACGGCCTGTACTCATCGGAGGCGCGCCGGAAAATAGCCGATTCCGAACGCGCCATCTTCTGTTACCTTTCTACCCGATCCGCTCCAGCCGCCCTTCCGCGGCTGGCCATCTCGATGCCCTAAGATATGTGCTGTGAATGAGTTGGAATCTTCCCGGGTGCGGCTGCCAAAGTGCTTTCCCTACGCCGGGTTTCGTTGATTCTGTGGGATTGGCCCTGCACCAGAAGGAGTCAGGTAGTGAACACGCAACTGACAACGAACCGGCCGACGGGCAGTGAAGGCTTCAGCTTGTTGGAGATGCTGCTGGTCATTGCCATCACCCTGATCCTCGCCGGCTTCGCCATCATCAGTATCAATGGGACCTTGCCGCAACAGCAGGCCACCGCGGCGATGGACGCGGCCCAGGCCGTCTTCCGGCAAGGGCGGGATTCCGCCATCGCCCAGCGGCGCTATTTCCAATTGGATAGTGGGGGATCGCTGCAAGCCAATCAGCTCCAATTGGAGCGCGTGGAACTCAACCTCACCCATACCCCACTTTCCGTCATGACCCTGCCTTCCCCGGCGCAGTTCGGGTTGGATGCCGGTGTTACCGATACTCCGGACGGATTCTGCCCCACGCCGCCATCGAGCGGGCTCTGCCTGGGAAATACAGCCACTCAGCAGTGGCTGAGCGATGGAACCTTTGCGGACACCACCGGCGCGCCGCAGAATGCCACGGTCTTCGTGCACATCCCGACCCGGCCGGGTGCGCAGCGCGCCTTCACCGTTCTGGGAACCACCGGCCGCATTCGTGCCTACCGCTGGACCGGAAGCGGCTGGGTACTGCAGTAGGGGGAACCAGTGATGACCCAGGCAAGCAAAGACAATCGGAATTCCCAGCGCGGCATGACCCTGATCGAAGCCGCCGTGGCCATCCTCATCTTGACCATCGGAGTCATGGCCGTCACCGCGCTCTTCGCCACCGGCATGAAATACATGGGCAACTCCCAGTACACGTTGATCGCCAAAACGAAGGCCGGAGAGGCAGTGGAAAGCGTCTTCTCGGCTCGCGACGACCAGAGCCTCAACTGGGCGAGTATCCGCAACGTGCAGGGATCCAGCGGAACGGACGGGGGCGTGTTTGTGGATGGCCCCTGTCCAATCAACGCTCCCGACAGTACCGACGGACTGGTCAACACCGCCCTGAGCGTGCCCACGGGCACCCCAGAATTTATCGTCCTGCCCGGCCCGGATGGAGTGTATGGAAATGGCGATGATATCCAGGTGCCGCTCACTCGTCTCAGCCGCGAAATTGTGATCCGGGACGTTACCGGAGTCAGCTACCCCTTGCGTTCCATTCAAGTGATCATCCGGGATGCCTCCACGGCGAATGCCGGCGCGGCCTGCGGATCGAACAGCCAGTCGGGCTTCAAAGGCGTGATCCTCTACCAGATTCAGACTTACATCTCTCCCTACACGTGATGCGGAGACGGGGCTAGGCGATGGAGAACACCATGAAACGCCAAACGGGATTCTCGCTGCTCGAATTGCTGGTGGCCATGACCGTGACCCTGATCATCCTGGCCGCGACCCTCAGCCTGTTCGAGACCGGTTTGCGCACCAACCAGACCGGGACGCAAATGAGCACCCTGAACGGCAACCTGCGCAGCGCCATGAACCTGATCGTGCGCGATCTCCTGCAGGCCGGGCAGAACATTCCCACCGGAGGGGTCGCGCTGCCGACCGGAGGAAGCTGTTCCCCCATCAATCGCCCCATGCCCGGAACGGCTACCTCAACCTTTCCCTATGGTTGCGGCCAGTCTGCTCCCAACCTGCCCGCGGTCATTCCCGGCAACGCCTTGGGGCCGGCCATTACCGTGGGCAGCGGTGCGGGAGCGCCGAACTTGAGCAATCCGTCTTTCACCGAATTCCCCACCGGCTCCCCGAATAGCGACATGATCACCATGCTCTACCAGGACTACAACTTGGTGACCAACCAGGCCATCATCGGCGGGCAGCCCTATGACAATCCCTTGCAACAGATGACCAGCACCAGCATGACCTTCTCCCCCGCCGTGCCCATCACCAGCACCACCACCACCATCTTGAGCGCCCCGGTGAACGTCGGCGACCTCTTCCTGGTCACCGGCAACGGCCTGAAACGCCTGGTGGTGGTCACCGGCGTCAGCAGTCAGACCGTGCAGATTCAGACCGGGGATGCCTTTAACCTCAATCAGCAGCCCAGCGGCGCGGTTTGCGGGACCATCTCCGGCACGATTTGCGATTTGCAGAGGCCCGGCGTGGTCAACTTCAACGGCACCTGCACCTACGCGGCCGGGCCTCCGCCCACTTGGACCGCCACCGCCCCCGGGGACTGCGGCGTCCTGGCGCAGCGCGTGCTGATGATCAGCTATTTCCTCGACAACACTTTCGCGCTGAATGGACAAATCGTTCCCCGGCTGATGCGCCAGATCAACATGACCAGCGACGTCACCCAATGCACCACCGCGAACCCGCCGGCCGTGGGCTGCCCGGCCTCCGTGGCGGAAGTGATCGAGGGCATGGAATTCTCTTATGATTATGTGAACGGAAGCTCGCCGATCATCAATCAGGTCACCACTCCCACCGGCCTCACCGACAATCAGATTCGAAAAGTGAACATTTACCTGGCGGCGCGGTCCGATAACCTGCTGACCCCCACCAGTCAGTACATGCGCAACAACATGGCCACCCAGGTGGACATCCGCAGCCTGGCCTTTGTCAACCGCTACAACTGAGGGCGGATTTTGCCAACGTCGATCCAATGAGGAGAAACGCGATGCGGCCTTATCAGCACTCACCGGCTCAACAGGGAGTCGCCCTGGTTACGGCGCTCCTGATGCTGCTCCTGCTCTTGTCCCTGGCAGTGGGCTTCACCCTGCTGGTCACCAGCGAGCAGCAGTCCAACGGCCTGGACCTCGACCACACCCAGACGTTTTATGCCGCCTACGGCGCCATGGAGCAGCTCAACGCCCAGTTGGGCCAGTTGTTCGGCAGCAATCCCCAGCATGTCCTCGCCACGGATATTCAGCACCTCACCCAGACCCCTCCGGTTTTCACCGGCATCAACTTTTTCGATCCCTCCAACGGGCCCTCCGGCGGCTCGGGTTTTGAGATCTCCCCGGTGCAGACCGATGCCAACGGGAACCCCCTGGCCGTGCCCGGCCAGATCAACTCCGGACCGTATCAGGGCTTGCAGGGTCTGATTACCGACTACAACATCACCATCAGCGCCCAGTCCAATAATTTCTCCCTCACCACCGGCGAGTACGGTGGAACCGGCACGAACCGCTACGGTTCAGAGATTCGCCTGCGCCGGCAGATTCAGACTGTGGCCATTCCCGTGTTCCAGTTCGGCATTTTCTCGCAGACCGACCTCAGCTTTTTCCCCGGCCCCAACTTCAATTTCGGCGGCCGCGTGGCTACCAACGGAGACCTGTACCTGGCCAATGGCACCAGCGGCAATTACCTGATTCTCAGCGACAAGGTGTCCGCTTACGGCGATATCATCCGCAACCAGCTCTCCAATGGCCTCAACTCCACCACCACCCCAACCTTTGCCGCCCAATACCCGGGAGCCGTGGTCATCACCACTTCTCCGAACGGAGCCTTCACCGGCACTCCCCCGCCATCGCCCCTGGCCCCGGCCACCGGCGCCACCTATCGCACCTTTGCCAGCACGGAAGGCAGCATCTCCGGTGGCTCTTCAGGCGGCTGCAACACCACCACCGGTCAGCCCGTCAATTCGGGCCGCACCGTCAATTCGAGCTGGACCACCCTTTCCATCAGCAGCTACAACGCCAACCTCATTGACGGCGCTTTCGGCTGCCCGCGCGGTACCGGCGCCAAAAATCTCCAACTCCCCCTGCTCAATCAGACCGCCGTCTCCCAGGGCGCCACGGCTCTCTCCCTGATCAAAGAGCCGCCAGCCACCGAGGCTCCCAGCACCAGCGCGATCTTCCCCTATCGCTTCTTTGCCTACCCGGTGGGCACGGGTTATGCCATGCTGCGCATTCTCATTGCCGATACGCAGAACGAGATCCTCGCGGAGCCCACGGTTTCTTCCGGCGCGCCGATGGCACTCTTCTGTGCCCCCGGCCCGCTCTCCACCTGCACCAACCTCAGTGCGCAGAGTCTTCCGGCTGCGAGCGTGACCGGCGCTCCGAATAGCCCGGCAACCCTGCCCCCCTGGGCCGCTTCCAGCGGTACCGCGAACGCCCCCACCATCGGGTCCTCCACGAAGTCCACCACCAAAGGAACCGGCGACTGGTACAAGGCGCACTACCCCCGCCTGTGGGGCTACATCAAGATTGAGTACGCCTCCGCGACCAGTTCCGGCGCCAGCGGAACGGACCCGGGCGCGATCGCTTGGACAGACGTGACCGCGGAAATTCTCTCGCTCGGCACCACCGGCCGCAACCTCTCGAACATCACCTGGCTGACCCCCAGTGGTTCGGCCAATCCGGGCAACCCCATCTCCGGCACGGGCAACGGTAATGGCACCGTCGGAACCTGTCGCGAGCCCTACCCCAATGCCATCCTTCGTTTCCAGCGGCTGACGGACGTTCCGAGTACCGGCACGTGCGGCTACGCCAATCCCCCGGGAGCCAACGGACCAAGCTCGATTTCCACCGTGGATTCCGACTTCATCCCCTTGATGCTATTCGATCCGCGCGAGGGGGAACTCCGCGACACCGCCCCCGCCGGCGTCACCGGCGCCAGCTGCACTCCGACGAACTGTTTGTCCCTGTCCGGCACCATGTACTACGTGGAACTGGACGTGACCAACCTCTCGCGCTGGTTCCGAGGGTTGATCGGCAACTGGTCCAGCCGCACCGTGCCCAGCACTTCCACCAGCCCGCCGCTGGCCGGCTTTCTGGTGTACTTCTCCGACCGCCGCAATAACCAGCCGTGTTCCCCGACGACCACATGCCCCAGCAGCACGTCGCAAAAGCTGGGCAACCTGGGCTACGAGGATTTCGTCAATCCGGCCAGCTCCACCGGACAGCCGAACGGAACCCTGGACACCGGAGAAGACCTGAACGGCAACAACGCCCTGCTCCCCGGCGGCACGTACACGGCTCAGCCGCTCGACACCTACGGCAATTACCCCAGCTTCTATCCGTGGAGTACTACGGGCACCTATGCCGGCAGCACCAGCCCCGGCAATCTCCAGAGCACATCGGCCTATGGCAACAACCTGATCGCTCCCGCCTCCGGCACCAGGCTGTACACGACCTCGCCGACCATCGTCACCATCTCCGAGGCCCGCGATAACCCGGCCATGTTTTTCCGCCGGGCCTTGAAGCTCACCGACGCGCAGGCCTTCAACCTTGGAAACTGCGGCGCCAGCATTCCCTGCGGCCTTACCATCGCCGCGGAGAATCCGGTCTACGTGGAGGGCAATTACAACGCGACGGGTTCCCTCAGCCCCGTCACCTATACCGGCACCGATTACCCCTCGGCGGTTATTGCGGATTCCGTGACCCTGCTTTCCATCAACTGGAACGACATCAACTCTTACCTCTATCCCTATAGCTTCTATCCCTCCGGTCAGAGTTGTTCTTACGCGACGAACCGCTGCGCCAACAGCGCTGCCACCTACTACCGTACGGCCGTGCTGGCGGGCAAAGGCGTCAGCTTCCCGCTGCCCACCGCGGGTAGCCCTGGGCCCGACTTCGGGACCGACGGCGGCGTCCACAACTTCCTGCGGTACATTGAAAACTGGCAGGGCACGCTGGCCTACACCGGCTCCATCGCTAGCTTCTACTTCAATGTGCAGGGCGTGGGCACTTACAAGTGCTGCAACACGGTGTACAGCCCGCCGACCCGCGGATATTCGTTCAACACCAACTTCGCCACACCCACGCTCTTGCCTCCGCGAACTCCCGCGTTCACGGACATCAACACGCTGGGCTTTACCCAGTTGATTCTGCCCAGCCAGCAATAAGCGGAGGCCCGAGAGGAACAACGGCTCCCATCCCGCCGGCGGGATGGGAGCCGTTGCGTTTTGAGCGGGCACATCCCTCCTTCGGCGCCGGGCGATCAGGGACGACTGCGCATCGAAAACAGCGTGTCCGCTTCCGGCGGCAGGCAGGCGTTGGCGCTCCCCGCGCGGCAGGGCTGTGTGAACAGCGGGCCGGTCAGCATCGCCGGCCCCACCGGCCCGGTCAGCGGTTCGGCGTAGATGGAGTAACGCCGGCCCAGCGGCAACCCTCCGATCGCATAGCTGCCGTCGAAATTCGTCACCTGCCTCGCCGCATCGCAAGACCAGCCGCCCAGCGCTCCAGCCACCACCTGCCCCGTGTCCGCATCCACGGCCACAACGTGCGCTCCGTAGTAACCCGTCACGGTCATCCCCGGTGCCGTGGACGGAATGCCTGCCAGTGACAGCGCATTGACGGGCACGATCCGGCCGCTCACGCTTCCAAACACCGTGCTGCCGGGATAATTCACGCGCATTGCCGCGCGGTCATCATCCGCCAGCGGCGCATCGGGAGCAGTGGGCAGGGGCCGGGCGCCCCGGTAAGTTCCTGGCGCGGGAGCGAAGGGAAACATCGCCGCCCCGGCCACCGGGGATTCGGCAAATCCCAGGGTGTGTCCCAGTTCATGAATCAAGATGCTTTCCAGGTCGTATGCCGCGGGATTCGCCGCCAGCGCTCCGGGCGTGGCCAAAGGCACCGCGGGGTTCAACTCCACGTCGGCATCCAAAATTTCACCCACGGAAGTTGCGGTTTTCTGTCCCAGCGTCTGCCCCACGGCATCCGCGGTCACCACCCGCGTGAAGGCCAGCACTCCGGTGGCAAAACTGTCCTCTTGCGCGAAGCAGAGGGTGTTCAGCCCGTCCGTGGGCGTGCAGCTCGCGTCCCCGGAGGTTTGCCCCAGCGCTGCGTACGAGTTGGGCGCCAGGTTGCTGCCCGCCACTCCCGTCCACGCGCCGTAGGATTCCAGGATTGCTGCCTGGACCTCCGCCTGCGGCCCGCCCGCGAATCCCGCAGTGGTCAGCAGATTCGTGCCTAGCGTGGTATTCCACCGGCGATCCACGCTGCCGGGCTGGGAAAAGTCCGGGCGTGTGGGCACCGGGCAGGCAGAGGCGCCCGCGTTCGCGGGATTCTGCGGGTCCGCGATCTGATAGTTCAACACGTAGGCGGGCAGCAGATTGCCGCTCCCGGCAACCAGCCATGCGGCAGCAACGATGCACATCCACCGGCGGATCATCGCGATTCCTCCTGCACGTACCGGGTCACCTGCGCGCGAAGCTCGGCAACCGGCAGCACGCGCTCCTGAAGCCTCGGCACCGCCGGCTGGTAGCTGCTGCTCCTGGCATCGAGCAGCAGCCTGCCTGCCGCGTCTGGAATTGCGCGCTCCACGCCGCTCCGCGCATCGCGGCGAATCCGGTAAGTTCCCTGGACCCACCCGGCGATGGTCCATTCGCCCGCAGGCAGCGGCTCAAGAAACAGCACCACTTCTTCTCCGGGCGTAAATCGCGGGACGCCTTCCACTCTCTCCCGCAGGCCGCCCGCCGCGCCGCCCGGCATGCGGACCACCAGGCGCGCCGGCGCGCTGCCCTTCCAACTTTCGAGCCGCTCGAAGGTAGTGAGCGTCCAGATGCCGCGGGCATCCCCGCGCGCAGCCACGGCGGCCACCCGCGCCCGGACCACCGCGGACGCACGCGTGGTCAACTGTTCCAGGTCGAGCGGCGCCAGCGTGGTGGGAAACGCCGTGGGCGCCACCGGCCAGAGCAGGGAGCCGGTGAGCGTGGCCAGCAACGCCGCGCCCCGCAGCGGCACGTGCGCGCGCGTCCTGCCCGTAGCGGATGGGGTATTTGCGGAATCCCGTAGGCTCATGGCGATTTCACCTCCACGGCCGCGGTCAGCGACGCGGCATCCAGATTTCCCGTAAGAACGAAAAGCGTCCGAGGGCCAGGAGCGGCCCCGGCGGTCAGCGTGGCGTCGAACTCGAGCAGTACGCTTCCCAACGAAGTGTCCAGGTTGGTTGCCGCAAAGTCCGGCGAGGCCGGCGTGCTGAACCAGGCCTGGGTCACTTGATCCAGCGCGGTGCCGAACGCGCACAGCCGCAAGGTCACGCTGCCGGCCGCCGGCCGGGTCAACTCCAGCGGCGGCAGGCCCAGCACGCACGCCCCGGTTTCCGCGTCCACCTGGCCGATCTCCAGAAGCGCCAGCTCTCCCGGAGGAGTGTTGCCGGCCAGCGTCGGTTCCACCACCGCGATGTCCAAGCCCGTGGCGGCGGGCGACGCCGCATCCAGCGAAATCACCCCCACCGTGCTCTCGGGCGCCGCCAGGATCAGGTTCACGGTGTTGCTGGGCGCGCCGGGCATTCCGGGATCCATCACGTTGACTGCCAGCGCCCCCGGAGCCGCAACGTCCGCCGGAGCGAGCATCGCGTCGCACTCCGTGGCGCTCGGGCAAACCGTTGCCCTTGACACCCCGTTCACCTGAATCGTTGCGCCCGGTCCCGGCTGCGAAGCGGCAAACAGCACTCCAGTTACCCGCAGTCCGAAAGGCTCCGCGGCCCCCGCGAAAGCGCTGGCCGGCACCAGCCCGGTGATAAACGGCGACGTGCTGATGGTGACTTCTGCGGCTGCTTGCACCGAGCCATCGGCCGCGCTCGTCGCGCGCACGCTCACCACATTGGGAGTGGGCGGCGCGCCCGGCGCGCGGTACTCGATGGCGCTGGAAATCGCGCCGCTGGGCGCCTGGCAGGGGTTGCTCGCCGGAAGGCAAATCAATCCTTCTGCGATGCTGCCGTTGGGCGCGCCGTTCACATCCCACAGAACACGCTGATCCGCGACGCCGGCGACCGTGGCGGAAAACGCCTGCGTTTGTCCCGGGGGCAGTGTCGCGCTCTGCGGCGAGACGCTGATCGCAATCTGCGCCGCGATGGTCACCACCGCGGCGGCGCTTTGCGCCGGGTCCGCCACGCTCACCGCTTTCACCGTCACCTGCGGTGGAATAGGCGCGGAGCCGGGCGCCAGGTAATCCACCGCGCCCGCCGGCCCGGCAAGTGGCGGAGCAAGACACGGGTTGCTGCCCGCCTGGCAGATCTGGCCCGCGCTTGAATTGCCATTCGCAATGTCATTCACCGTCCAGGTGATTTGCGTGTTCGAAGTCTTTGCGATCGTGGCCGTAAACGTCTGCCGCGTTCCCGGAATCCGCGTGGCGCTGGTCGGCGTGATGGCCACCACGATGTTGCTGGTCAGTTGCAGCGCTACGGAGGCGGTGAGCGCCCCATTCGCGTTGCTCGTCGCGCTGATGCTCACCTGGCGGCCGGCGGGCATATTCACCGGCGCCAGGTAGAGTCCCTTCTGCGCCGGTGAATTCGAGATGGTCCCCACCGTCGTGTTGCCTCCGGTGATCCCATTCACGCTCCAGGTCACCTCCTCCGTGCCCGCGCCTCCCTGGCTGGCGGTGAACTGCACGCTTTGCTCCAGCGCCACAGTTCCATTCGAAGGCGTAATGGAAATCGCCGCCGGCGCCGTCACTTGCATCGTCGCGCTGGCCGATTGGGAAGGATCAGCCACACTCGTTGCGGTCGCCATCACTGCGGCGAACTGCGGCACGCTGGCGGGCGCGGTGTACAGCCCGGACGCCGAAATTGTGCCGCACGTACTGCCCGCGCATCCGGCGCCCGCCACCGTCCAGTTCACGCCATTCGCGGGGTGTCCCGCGCTCAAGATGGACGCGCTCAGTTGCACGCTCGCACCCGCCGGCACGCTGGCCATCCCCGGGCTCACCTCCACGCGAACATCGCTTTCCACAGTCACGCTCGCGGTTCCACTGCTCGCCGGGTCCGCCTGGCTGGTGGCCATCACATTCATCACCGGGATTGCCGGGAGCACCGCAGGGGCCTGATAGGCTCCGCTGTTGTTGATGGTGCCCATCGGCCCGTTGCCGCCAGGGACGCCATCCACCGTCCAGGCCACCGCAGTGTTCGAGGTGCCGCTGACCGCGGCGGAGAATTCCTCCACGCTGCCCAGCAGCACCGTCGCAGAACGCGGAGTCACCGCCACGGTCACCTCAGGCGGTGGCGGCGGAGGGGGTGAGGACGCGCCACCCCCGGCGCAGGCCGAGAGCGCGAGAATGTAGAGAAGGGTCGGGATTCCAACAGCGAGCGCGCGCCGCAATCTGCACCCAAGCCTTGCGCGACACTGCCCGTGCTTCCCAAATCGGGAGGCAACTGTTTCACTGCGGAACAGCAGCTTGCCCGCTTTCCGCTCTAACTCCTTTTCTTCGCCTCGCCGCATGGTTGACACACCCATGGATGTGCACAACCATTGCCGTTATGCCGCAGCCGGAAACTCCTCGCCGCGTGAAGAGCTACTCCGCCGCCACGGGGTACGTCTATCAGTACGTCTTTCGGGAGATTCGCAAGGGACGCCGCGGCCTCGCAGCCGGAAACGAATACGTCTATCAGGTGTCCAAGGACCGGAAGTCGTCGTTTTCGCTGGTGATTTTCATTGCTCAGGAGGCACTGCGCGGCTGGTCGCAGCGCGCCGGCCGGGAACTGAGCGGCACAGAGGAATACGCTGCGGCCAAGATGCGCCTGTTCCAGGCCTTCGATGAATCAGAGGATTTGGCGGCGGGCGCCCCGCCCGACATCCGTGTGGACGAAGCCGCGCTCTTCGAGCTTCTCTCGCGCCTGGACCTCTGACCAGACCGCGGGCTCCGTCTTTGTCTCTTGTCAGGGATAGCCACGGTCAGCGCAATTCTGACCGTGGGCTTTTCTACGGGCCGTTTTCTAGGATGGCTTTCACCGAAGCATCGCTGTCTTTCAACACTTCGAGAGTGCGCTTCCAGGCCTTCCGTCCCGCGGCGCGCACCTCAACGTCATGCGGTCCGGCGGCGAGCCGGAACGTAGACGGCGCGGTGCCCACGAATTTTCCATCCACGAAAATGTCGGCGCCATCCGGCTCGGAGAATATGTGCACCGTCCCCTCGCCGGCCTGCTCCGCGGGCGCGCTCAGCCGCTCTACGGCTGCCTCCGGATAGAACCGGCGAAGAATCCGCAACATGTCCGCGGAGCTCAGCGCGAAGCCGATGCCTTCCAGCGGTGTGGCCGCTTCCCCGGAAGCGGTGGGCGCGGCCAGGGCGCGCGCCGTGGTAATTCCGATCACCTCGCCGGCGCTGTCCAGCAGTGGCCCTCCGCTGTTTCCTGGATTCACGGCGGCGTCCGTCTGGATCCACGTTCCCGGACCCAGCTCGCGCTTCGGCCCGACGGCGCTGACGATGCCTTTGGTGACCGTGTTGGCCATGCCGCCCCCGGGGTTTCCGATGGCCACCACGCTTTGGCCCGGAGAAACATGCGCGGCCCCGGCCAGCGCCAGGTGCGGCAGTCCCGCGCCTTCGATTTTCACCAGCGCAAAATCCACTTCCCCATCCACGTAGGCCACCCGCGCTGGATATTCCGCGCCGCCCGGGGCCACCGCCAACAGGTGCGGCTCGTCCCGCACCACATGCGCATTGGTGGCCACCACCCCGGTCGAAGTGATCAGGAAGCCGGTACCCTGCTTCCGCACACCGCGCAGCAGCAGCACCGCCGCGGCCGATCGTTTGACCAGTTCCTCGAGCGGCAATTCCGCGGCCGGCGCCGTGCCGTTGCGCTCCCGGTGGCCCGGTTCCACCGCTCCGGTCAGCGTTTCTTCCACCCGCTCCAACTCCACGTCGAAATGATCGGTTTTGAAGAGGTAATACTTTTGGCGGACCTTTCCTGTGGTGTTCACCCGCTCCTGCGGGCCCTCGGTCAGCTCCACCTCTTTGGTCAGGTAGCCCTTCAGGCTGAGCCGCGCGTGCAGGGGATGTTCCAGCATCTTTCCGTAAATCGTCACTGTGCGATGGAAGTAGCCACCGGGATATTTCAGCTCGCAGGGAGTGGTGCCCACCACCACACCGTCCATCTCTACCTTGGCTCCGGGAGGCGTACTGGTGATGGTTAGAGTGTCGGCGCGGGCCGCGCGCACCCCCGCCGTCCACGCCGCCAGACACACGCCGAGAGCCACCGCCCTCGAAGTTCGAGTCATAGAAGGGGCTCCGAGGGATCAATTAGAGCCGGAGTATATATCCTTCGAGGCACTCTCCGGTAGGGCGGATTCTAGGGGCGGGCCAGCGCGCCCGGCCATCGGCGCCGGTCCTAAAACGTGCGCGCGAAAAAATACACGGTCATTCCCGCGCCCACCAGCAGCACAAATCGCCGCAGTACGGCTTCCGGCACTCGTTGCGAATAGTGCGCGCCAAAATATCCGCCGAGCAGGGCCCCGGCCAGCACCGCCACGGCCTGCGGCCAGTGAACCGCGCGGGCGGCGATAAACGTCACCACCGCTACGCCGTTGATCACCGCCACCAGTACGATTTTCAGGGCGTTCATGTCGTGAATATCGGTCATGCCCAGCGCCCCCAGCATGGCCAGGATCAGGAAGCCGATGCCCGCGCCGAAGTATCCCCCGTAGATGGCCACCAGCAGCAGGAACACCACCGCCCAGGCGATTTCCGCCGCCGATGCGTTGTGCAGGCTCCGTCGCCCCCGGCCCAGTCCCAGGTCGCGCCCGAAGGCGAAGAGCAGCGTGCCCACCAGCATCAGCCAGGGAACCAGACGCAGGAAGATGTGTGACGGCGTGCGCAACAGCAACAGTGCGCCGCTCACCCCGCCCACCAAACTGGTCACCAGCAGCGGCGCCAGCAGCCGCCGCGAGAGATTCAGCCGCGGCCAGAACGCCCGCACGCTGGCCGCAATTCCCGGCCACAGGGCCACGGTATTCGTCGCGTTCGCGGGAACGGGCGGAAGGCCGGCGAAGAGCAGCGCGGGAAACACCAGAAAGGTTCCGCCCCCCGCCACCGCGTTCATCACTCCGCCCAGAATTCCGGCGACAAACAGCGAGATGGCTCTAGCGGGAGTCAACGCGTCACTTGTGATTTGTCGGGCAGCGCTTCCAGGAGCAGCCGCAGGACGTTTCCGCCCATGATTTTGGCGATCTCGTCCGCGGTAAAGCCTTCGGCCAGCAGCGCATCGGTCAGTTGCGCCAGGCCCGCGGCGTCAAACGGTGTGGTCACCGCACCGTCGAAATCCGAGCCTAATCCCACGTGTTCGATGCCCGCTACGCCCACCGCGTAACGCACCGCCCGGGCAATGTACGCGGCCCCGGTGCCGCAGACCGCTGTTTCCCAGAAGCCGATGCCGATCACTCCGCCGGTGCGCGCCACGCCGCGCAGTTCCTCGTCCGACAGATTGCGGCGATTGTTGCACACCCCCTTGACTCCGGTGTGGGAGACGATCACCGGACGCGTCGCCATGGCCAGCACCTCGGCGATCGTCTTCGGGGAGGAGTGCGCCAGGTCCACAAACATCTTTTTGTCTTCCATCCGCCGGACCAGTTCCCGCCCCTTCTCCGTCAGCCCGTATTTTTCCAGTCCGTGAGCGGATCCGGCGAAGTCATTGTCAAAAAAATGGGTCAGCCCGATCATGCGGAACCCGGCGTCATAGAGCGCATCCAGATTCTCGAGGTCTCCGTCCAGCGCGTGCGCGCCCTCCGCACCCAGCCAACCCGCCGTGGCCCCCACCTCGGGAGACCCACGGTCTCTTTTGCCCCTCGCGCTGACGTACTCCGCCAGGCCGGCCTTGTCCCGGATGAAAGTCAATTGTCCACCGGATTCCGCCGCCGTTTCCCGCAGCCGCGCCGCCTGGTCCAGCGCGCGGCGGAAGGGGCTGGTCCATGTGGCCACCGGACGCAGTTGCGCAAACATTAGCCAGCGCAGCGAATCCGGCGTCGGCGCATTGCGCTCGATGTTCAGGCTCGCCGGCGTCTGCGAGACCACCGTAAACGTCTCCAGCGCCACATTTCCTTCGAGCAGCCGGGGGATATCCACCTGCCCGCGGCTGTGCCGCCGCAGCAGGTGGCGATTCCACAGCAGGGCATCGCAATGCAGGTCGGCGATGAACAATTTCCGGTGCAGCGCCTGCGCCGCCGCGGAGGGCGCAGCGGCCCCGCCGCCGGGAGCGACAACATTCATTCTCTGGTCCGCGATGCGCGGCCCCAGCGCGAAAAACGCGGCGGCCAGCGCCACCAGCGCGATCCCGGCAATCCCGATGGCTCGTTTCACGAATGCCGCGCTCCCTGCGGCCCGGAAAGACGGTGCAGTGTAGCCTCCGCTGTTGCGAATCGCAACGCACCACTCTGGGCGGTCCTGGGTCAGTTTGCGCGTAGCACAGACATTCCTGTCTGTGCTGCCGCTCAACTTCCTCAAAACGCGCCAGCATCGCAAAATCAGAGTCCTTCCTCCGCTCGATCAGGGCAAACTGACCCACGACTCGCCGGATGGCCCGCAATCTTCCACCGCGGCTTGGATTTCACCCGCGGCGGTGTAAAGATGTTGCGCCCATTCTTCAGGCAGAAACGCACGGGAGGGTAGACTCCATGAGAGTGCACGGAATTCGCTGGATCAACACGGCGCGCAGCCTCGCGCTCGTCGCAGGACTGGCGCTGCTGCCGCAAAGCGGCGCGGCGCAGCAGAAGCGTCCCATCACGTTTCAGGACCTGGCGGCCATGCACCGCCTGGGCGAGCCGCAGGTCTCACCCGACGGCAAGTGGGTGGTGTACACGGTGGCCACGCCCAACCTGGACGCCAACCGGCTCGAGCGCAACCTCTGGCTGGTGCCCGCCGCCGGCGGAGACGCGCGCCAACTCACCCGCAGCGGCCGCGACCTGCGCGCGCGCTGGTCCCCGGATTCCAGGAGCCTGGCCTTCCTCTCCAGCCGGAACGGCAACGCCGGCGTGTACATCCTGTCGCTCGAAGGCGGCGAGCCGCGCCGCGTGGTCCAGCCCGCGGATGGCGTGGACAATCTGCTGTGGTCACCCGACGGGAAAACCCTGGCCTTCACTAGTAATGTCTTCCCCGATTGCCCGGACCAGGCGTGCACCGCCCGCCGGCTCGAGGAGCGCGAGAAGAGCAAGGTGAAGGCGCATTTCTACGACCATCTCCTCTTCCGCCATTGGACGGAATGGAGCGACGGCACGCGCAGCCACCTCTTCGTCGTTTCACCGGCCGGCGGCGACGCCCGCGACCTGACTCCCGGC
>DATIYQ010000104.1:0-10495 GCA_035517515.1 Binatia bacterium | reverse complement strand
GAACGAAGCGACGCTCAGCCCGGCGGTCTGTTGCTCGGCCAGTCCAAATGTCACGTCCTCCCCCACGTCGGCCGGCGTGCCCTGGAGAAAGAACGCCTTGTTGGCATCAATGAAGTAAAGCGTGTTTGGCTGCACGCCCGTCAGGTTGAGTATGGCGCGGCCGTTACCGTCAGCGTCAAACGTATAGGTCCCTGTAGTTCCCGCGGAGACAAACGTCGCATCCGCATTCTGGTCCAGGAAGGCCGCGGTGACGCCTCCGCCCCCGTTCCCCGTGACAAAGCCGACGCCGGTATTCGACTGCGTGTGGCTCACGTCGAAACCGGTCAGCGCGAACACCACTGTGGAATTGAACGACGCGGCCGTAAATCCGCCGCCCGGCCGGTTCTGCGCCAGGATGCTTCCCGTGTACAGAATCCGGTTCGTGGTGTCCACGTCCACCACCAGCAGTTCCGAGGCGGAGACCACGTAGTAGGCCAGGTTGATGGTGTTGATTCCCGTGGCGCTGAATGCCAGCGTGCCTCTTCCCGTCGCTCCGCCCGGAGCGGCGATGTTTCCCGTCAGCGCCAGCGCGCCGGTGGCCGAAAGCGGCGCGCCCACGTCAATGGTTGCGGAGCTGATGCTCCCCGTCCCGTTGGTCGTAAACCTTCCGGTCGCCGCAGACCGGTTGGTATTCGCAAGCGTCACGCCCTCAATCCCGAACACGTAGTTCCCGGTGATCTTGTTCAATGCAAATGCGCTGGCGTCCTGCTTCTTCAACACGCCGGAGGCCTGAAAATTGGTATCCGGGTTATTGGTCTGCACGATGATTCGTGCGTTTCCATTGGCGGTGAGCGCGAACCGGAACTTCAGCGTCGCGCCGCTCGGGGTGATCGTGATGTTCAGCGTGCCGCGGTTGTCGTTGCTGATGTCGTAGGTGCCGGTGAACGCCTCGTTGAGGTGGGCACTCACCCCCAGCGCCCGGTCAATTACCCCGCTGGTCGCATTTCCAATCCCGTCCGCGACAAAACTTCCGCCAAGAGCCGCGGCAGTTCCGCTCATCACCTCCCAGCCGCCTAACTCGAAGGCGTAATGCCCGTTCAGTTTGCTGTTGTTGGGGTTCGCGGCCGTGATGGCAACGTTGGCGGAGACGAATTTTGTGGGATCGGCCGTGGACGTGGCTTTGATCGTAACCGCCGCGCCCGGAATGGCTGCGGGAGCAGTGTAGGCGTTCGTCGCGTCGCTGGCGGTGTGCGCGGTAATGCTCCCGCAGGTGCCCCCGCCGCACGTCAGCGTCCAGTCGACGCCCGCGTTTGAGGGATCATTCGCCACATGCGCCACCACGTTGGCCATCACATTCACGGCCAGGTTCGCCGGGGGCGCCGTCGTAAAGGTCACCGCGATCGGTGGCGGGGGCGTAATGGTGGTGTTGGCGGAGATAAATTTCGTGGGATCGGCCGTGGACGTGGCTTTGATGGTCACTGCCGCGGCCGGCACGGCTGCCGGCGCGGTGTAAACGTTCGTCGCGTCGCTGGCGGTGTGCGCGGTGATGCTCCCGCACGTGCCTCCCCCGCAGGTCAGCGTCCAGTCAACCCCGGCATTCGAAGCGTCGTTCACCACGTGTGCCACGACATTGGCCATGGCGTTCACCGCGAGGTTCGCCGGAGGCAGAGTGGACAGGCTCACGGAGATCACCGGCACCGTAATCGTGATCACGATGGACACGGACTTCGTGGGATCAGCGGTCGAGGCGGCTTTGATGGTGACCGGGGCGGGCGGAGCGGCCGGCGGCGCGTGGTACGTGTTGGTCGCATCGCTCGCGGTGTGCGCGGTGATGCTCCCGCAGGCTCCTCCCCCGCAGGTCAGCGTCCAGTCGAGCCCGGCGTTCGAGGAGTCGTTGGCCACGTGCACCACGATATCGGTTGGGCGATTCACATCCAGGTTGGCGGGCGGAGCGGAAGTCACGGTCACGGTGATCGGCGGTGGCGGAGTCACCGTGAGCGTCACAAGGGAAGACTTGGTGGGATCCTGCACGGATGTGGCCGTGACCGTAACCATGAAATTACTGGCCACCGCGTTTGGAGCCGTGTAGGTGGTCGGATTGGCGGACGTACTGCTCAACGCTCCGCAATTGTTCGGGCAGTTGGCGCCCGATAGGCTCCACATGACGGCGTTGTTCCCCTTCGCGTTTTTCATCGTGGCCATCACCTGGAGCATCTGTCCCTGCGCCACGGTGGTTTGATTATTTGTCGTGGCAACCTGCAAGCTCAGGGTGCCCCCGCCGGCGTCGGCACAGGCGGAAAGCAGCCCCACCGTCAGGGAGAGAGCCAGAAGGAGGAGGAGGCTCGACCGCCGTCTTCCCGGCGCTTGCGAAGGCCGGGCCAACTGCAGGAGTCCGTTTCGACTTCCGTGGTCCGCGGCCGTGAAGCAACCCATCCCGGCCAACTGAGCTGCGCGAACCCCTTGTTCATTCCTCGATTTCATGAAGCATCTCCTTTTTTCCGTCGATTTCAGAACTCAATCCCTGCGCGTCTTCGCGGGCCCATCGCCTGGGCACCGCCCGATTCGCCGTACCCTTCGTCCGCCCACACCTGTAGCCACCGCATTTCTCTGCGCCATCCATTGGCCCTTTTTCGGAACCCGGCTTGCCGCGCGCTACTCGAGCACGCCGAAGGTGTAGAGCTTCCCGCCGCTCATCGAGCCGCCCTCGACGGACTTTCCGCTGGCGCCGCCTCCCGTGCCTCCCACGGAGCCGCCGCCGGGCGGAAGGAATCCATACTCGCCGTGCTTCAGCACCCCCAGCCTCAGGCGATAGGTGCGCGGAGCGATCTTGTCGAACTCAAAGGGCAGGGCATTCTTTTCGGCCCCGCCGGAGGAGTGATAGACGCCACCGGTGACGGCGCGGAATTCGCGGCGGTCACCCTTCTCATCCAGCTTCAGGAGCTGGTACTCGGAGGGCGTCTCGCCTTCCTTGCACTTGATGATGAAATCGATGGGTGTGCCCAGTTGCAGCTTGCTCCGGGAATTGCTGACGTAACCGTTGATGTGCCCCTTGGTTATGCCCAGGGTGAGCATGTGCTCGCCCACGCCCCCGCTCTTCCAGTTCACCACTTCCGCATAGACCTCGTTCAGAGCGCCCTTGATCTTGGCGTAAACGCCCACGTCATCCGGCACGTCGGGGTTCACAGCCGCAGCCTTGGCGGCTTCCGCCGCCCGCGCTGCCTCGGCAGCGCGCGCTTCTGCGGCGCGGGCTTCCGCCGCTTTGGCCTCCGCGGCCCGGCTTTCGGCCGCCTTGCGCTCGTCGGCCTCTGCCTTGCGCTTGGTGGCGCCCAGCATGGCAGCAATCACCTTTTCGCTCACCCCTGAGGTCTTCAGGGCCATCAGACCCTGAACGGAGGTGTCGAAGGCGGGATCGGCGGAATCGATGGCGGTAATCGTCGTGGCCTCATCAAACCCGGCCTTCACCATCTGGATTACGTCATCATTGCTGAGCGGCTTCTGCCCCTGAGACGCATTCAGGGTAAGAGCCAGGCCGAGGAAAACCATGCAGCCAGGCAGGACCGTCTTTTTCATGTCGAGACCTCCCTCTCGCGCTCTCCCTCGTGCCGCGATCATCGGGCCGTACCAGGACTGCCAGTCCTGTTCCTCCGGATGGCTGGGGCACAGGGTTGCGGGCTCGCTGACTCCCGCGGGCTTGTGCTCAATACCGGGATTTGCTAGGCTCAGGCAACTGGTCGGACTTGGCGGAAGCTGACAAGTATTGACATCTTCTTCCTTATTGGCATTTTTTGGGGCCCGCCAGGCTCTCGCGCACTGATCTCCGGGTCTGTTTCCCGGCCCGGCAGGCTTGATCGTTCGCACAACATGACCGAAAGCCCAGGCAATCGCAGGCTGGACTCCTGGAAGGAGATCGCCGACTTTTTGGGTCGCGATGTCCGTACCGTCATCCGTTGGGAGAAGGAAAAGGCCCTTCCCATTCATCGCATCCCGGGCGGTAAGCGGCAGGGTGTGTTTGCCTACTCCGAGGAAATTCAGGAGTGGATGCTCGGCCAGTCCGCGCCGGATGCCGCCGGTTCGGCGCCGGAGCTACCCGCCAAGCCCGGAGCCCCCGTGCCGCACTCGGCTCCCCCAGCGGGCGAGGTGCCGGGGTCGCGCCCCTCGCGTCGATTGCGTGTGCGGGTCTCGATGGGAATTGCGGCGGGGATGGTCGTTCTGACCGGCGCAGCCTTCCTCTGGCTGTCCCGCTTGCAGTCCGCGGCCGCGGCGCCGCCCCCGCTGGAACGGCCGCTGCATTTCCGGCGCACGGATTACGCGGCGGCCATGCCGCGCGGAATTGCCGCCGGTGATTTCAACCGGGACGGCAAACTGGATCTGGCCTTCACCGAGAGCCTGCACGGCAGCCTGGTGGTGCTGCTCGGAGACGGACGTGGCGCCTTTCCGCGGCGCATCACCACCCCCACCGGGCTGCAGAATCCAGAGCATATCGCCTTGGGCGATTTCAATGGCGATGGGCACCTGGACGTTGCCCTGAGCAGCTATTTTGGCGGCCGGGAAATTGAGGTGCTCCTGGGGAATGGCGACGGCGGCTTCCGGCAGGGCGTCCGGTACGACGTAGGAGGACGGAGCCGCTGTCTAGTGGCGGGCGACCTCAATGGCGATGGCAAGCTGGATCTGGCCGTGGCAGGATCCGTGGCCGGCA
This sequence comes from Binatia bacterium, assembly GCA_035517515.1. GTDB lineage: Bacteria > Acidobacteriota > Terriglobia > Acidiferrales > UBA7541 > JOPF136. The sequence goes on along the minus strand of DATIYQ010000104.1, from coordinate 5,820 downwards.
AGATCTTCATCATGTTTGGAAAAGGGGACGGCACGTTCCTCGACGGCGGCCACTACGATGCGGAGCGTGATGTCGCCACCCTGGAACTGGTGGACCTGGCCGGGCGGGGAGCCCTGGATGTCGTCGCCGCCGATTACCGCCAGGCCACCGGGAGCTCCATATCCGTTTACAGGAACAAAGGCGACGGCACGTTTTACCCGCGGGAGATTTTTCCCGCAGGAACCGGGCCCCTCGGGCTGGCCGTTGCCGATTTGAACCGCGACGGCCAACTGGACATCGTGACCGCCAATTTCCCCACAACCGGATCCATCCTAATGGGCACGCCCCCTGCCCGGTTCTCCAGCCCGGTCACATTTGAAGGCGGACGGGGCAATGGTTTTGTGGCCGTGGCGGATCTGGACCGCGATGGCCTTCCGGACATCATCGTTCTCGGAGAACACAGCTTCACCGCCAGCATCCTGTTGGGAAACGGCCGCGGCGGCATCTCCGCTGCCCAGGAGGTCCCGACGGGAAGCTATCCGGACGGGATGGTGGTGGCCGACTTTGACGGCGACCGAAGGCAGGATCTGGCCATCCTGAATCTCAACGGAAACTCGATCTCGGTCTATCTGAACCGGACGGACGCGGCGGCAGCCTGGAGTTGGTTTGCCCGCCCCACCTCGAGCCATGTCAACTAGCCCGCCCGTCCCCGAGCGGGAACAACGTCTCGATTCCTGGAAGGAAATTGCGGATTACCTGGGCAAAGATGTCCGCACCGCCATTCGCTGGGAAAAGGAGCGGGGGCTGCCGGTGCGCCGGCTCCCCGGAGGCAAACGTCAACCGGTGTTTGCCTTCGTCGCCGAGATTGATGCCTGGGTGGCGCGGCGCGAAGCTCCACTGGAAAACAGCGCCCCGCAGCAGGGAAGTCCGGTGGACCAGGGACGGAATGGCTTCGCGGTTGCCGTTCCGGCCAGGCGATCCGCCCCCATCCCCTTCCGTGCCCTGACCGGCTTGGCGGCGCTCGCTGCGCTGGTCTTTCTGGTCTGGTTTCTCAACACCCGAAACCGGCAGCCCCACGGCATGCGGGCAGCAAACGCACTGCCCCGCGAAGTTCAATGGAATGCCGGTGCCCGTCCCATCAAGTTCCTCCGCTCGCCAATTGAAACCGGCATCCAGCCCTACACCCTGGAAGCCGCGGATTTAAATGGCGATGGGAATATGGACCTGGTGTTCTCAACTTCGCCCGAAGGCATGCTGGGCGTGCTGTTGGGGAAAGGTGACGGAAGCTTTTTCCCGGTGCGGTTGATCGAAGGTTGCCCCCATTCGTACGGCCCGGTGGTGGCGGATTTTAACCGCGATGGACATCTGGACATTGCCGCGGCCTGTTTCGGAGGAAATTTTGTTCTCGTGCTGTGGGGCCGGGGGGACGGTACCTTTTCCGGGCGGACTGAGATTCCGGTTCCGGGCGGGCCACGGTTCCTGGCCGCGGGCGACCTCAATGGCGATGGCTGGCCGGATCTGGCCGTCTCCTGCTACGGAGAATCGGGGCTGTATGCCCTGGTGAACCGCTCTGGGCACTTCTCCTCGAACCTGCTCTCGCGATTTGAGCAAGTTGGCGCCGTGAGCATCGCAGACCTAAACGGAGATGGCCGAAGGGAGCTGATTGCCGGCGTACGCTCCCACGGCCGTTTCGGCCTGGCCGTGTTCCCCTGGCGCACCGACGGCTCACCGGGTTCCATGCGGTTCCTGCCAAGCGATGTGGGGCTTCAGGGTCTGCCGATTCAATTTCACGTCCATGATCTGGACGGCGATGGGCATCCGGATCTGGCCATGTCCATGGAATATGGCGAGTTCGTGGTCCGCAGGGGATTGGGCCGGGGAGAATTCGCCAACGTCCAGTTTCTGCTGGAAGCCGAATCGGAGCGCATCGCCGCGCAATCCATGCTTGCGGACCTCAACCTGGACGGTCACCCGGACCTGCTGGTGAGCGACCACCAATCCCTGCGGTTTTTCCAGGGGGGACGGGGGGGAGAGTTCATCTCACGCGGCGCGGTCCAGGTGGGCTTGCGCCCGGCCAGCCCGGTGGTTGCGGACTTCAACAACGACCACCTGCCGGACATCGTCATAAATTCCTACCCGGAGGGACCCAGTCTGCTGATTGCCGCCTGGCAAAAGGAAGGCGGGGCCTGAACCTGCCTTCGCCGTGCGGCGGGCCTACGGAGACTTCGGTGCCACTTGCACCGCCGTGCCGTATGCCAGCACTTCAGTCACGCCCTGCATCACTTCATTGGCATCGTAGCGCATGGCGATTACCGCGTTGGCGCCGCGCTCTGCGGCGTGCTGCATCATCAGCTCAAAGGCATCCTCGCGGGTTTTCTCGCACAACTCGGTGAATAGGGTAATGTTGCCGCCCAGAATGGTCTGCAGCGAGGCGCCCAGCGTGCCGAAAATGCTGCGCGAGCGCACTACGATCCCGCGCACCAGCCCGAGATTTTTTACGATTTGGTAGCCGGTCAGGTCGTTCGCGGTCGTGACCATGTGGGCGTTCAGCATCGGCGACATGCGTTCCACTCCCTCTGCGCCGCAGCGGGCGCTCTCAGGCCCCGGGCGCGACCTCGATTCTGGTTGCGGCCCGCCGGGATTGCAATCACAAACGCGCGCCCGAATTCGCCGCCGGCAACTCGCATCGAGCGGAGAAAAGACCGGACGCAGAGGACGCAGACCGCGCAAGGGATGTGGAGACGAGACGCATCGCACAGGGAGCCGCGCGATCCGGCATCCGCACGGAGCGGAGCTGTGGAGCTACTTTTTGCGGAGTTCGGCGGCGATGGCCTGAGCTACCTGGCGGGCGCGGGCCAGGTCGCCCGGCTCGAAGGAGATGGCGGCGACACGCGCGTGGCCGCCTCCGCCGAATCGCTCGCACAGCGCCGCCAGATTGTGTTCGATGGGCGTCGTGGTCCAGGGATTTGAGCCCACGGAGACCTTGGAGCGCAGGTGGGACGCGCTCACCCCCACGGAATAGACCGCGCCGGGAAACAGATAGTAGGGAATGAATTTGTTGTAGCCTTCCAGGTCCTCTTCACTCACGTCGAAGTAAATCACTCCGCCCTCCATCTGCGCGCGCTTGCGGAAGATCTCCACGGATCGCTCGTGACGCTCCAGCAGCGGCCCGAGGTGGCGGCGCACATCGGGAAGTTCAATCATCTCCGCGAGCGGGCGCCGGGCCATCTCCGGAATCAGCCGCGGCACCAGGTCCTCCTGCGGCGCCGCTTCGATCACCAGCGCCAGCTTCATGGCCGGCTCGGCCAGGCCCACGGCGGATTGGGCATCCGGATATTGCGCGCCGTCAATCACGTCGCCCCAGCGCACCAGTTCCTCGAGCGGCGCGGCATTGAAGCCGAATTTGCTCGAGGCCACATCCGCCAGGAATTTCGTGCACGAGCGGTATTCCGGGTTGTAGAACTTCCTGCCCGAATGGTCCTGCTTGAAGTGCTCCGCGTCCGCCGGAGAGAGGAATGCGCTCTGGTGGTGATCGAACCACCAGGTCAGCTTCGGCGAGCTCGAGTACTTGAAATCCACGATTGCGTTTTCGTCGCCGTCAAACATCTCCGGGGTGAAGGGATGCCGCGCGCGGTGGGTCATGCCGGTGAAATGGAACTGCGCGTCCGCGTGGATGCACTCGCGGTAGAAGCGCACGAACACCGCGGAAGAGGCCGCGCCGTCGAAACATTTGTCGTGAAAAAAGAGACGGACTGTGATGGGGGACGAGGCCATGGGCGTGCTGGCGGTCGGGTTTGTCCCGTCCAGCAAAGCCCTTAAAGATGGCGGGAGGCTCCGGGAAAGTCAAGAGGGACCCTGCGCGGCTGGCGAAGCGCGCTTCAGGCGCGCAGCCAGTCCGCCTGCCAGTCGCGGACCATCCGCTTGATGGACTTGCGGTCCTCGATTTTGTCGTCCAGCACCTTGCGCGCCAACTCGGGCAGTTCACCGTCGCCGGCAAAGCGCAGAGACACGAGCTGGCCCACGCTGAATTCCGCGATGCGGCCGCGCAGGTCCGCGGGCAGCAGCCGCTCCATCCGCAGCCTCATCTCCAGCCGGATCACCCGGTCCTGCACCGACAGCGCGAACAGGCGGCCATAGAGCGCGCACAAGACCAGTCCCACGGCGGTCAGCAGGGAGATGGCGCTGTCCAGGTTGAAGTTCCGCACCAGGCGCACCACCGAGGCCACCAGGTTGATGCCAAAGATACCCAGCACGCCGATGTGGAACCCGGGAACGAACTTCGCATGATTTTCGAAATTCTGCGTGGCCATGTTTCCTCCGAGCGCCGTTCGTGACTTCGATGCGCCGGATTCTAGCAGGTTTCCTGGCGACGGCCGTGCGTAGGGGCGGACACATTTGTCCGCCCTTCGGATCGAGCCGGACATCGGGCGGCCTGAAACATACGGGAGGGGTGCATGTATTGTTTTGTAGAGAATTTCCGGCCGCGAAATTAGAATGGCGCGCAGTTTGGCCGGAACGATCCGCAGCCCGGGCTCTGGAACCTGCGGTCGCTGCGCGTGCTCCGGCCTCGATCCGTCTTGCAGCAGAGCCAGGAGGAGCGCACATGAACTCGGCCTCTGCCGGGTCCGAGTCGCGGGAGGCCGCTTCCGGGTTGTGGTTCGCCCAGCTCTCGCCTCCGGAGCGAAGCACGCTCGTCGCCACGTTTGGAGGCTGGGCCCTCGATGGCCTGGACGTGATGGTGTACAGCTTCGTCATCCCCAGCCTGATTGCCGCCTGGCAGCTCAGCAAAGGCCAGGCCGGGCTGCTGGGCACCTCCGCCCTGCTCATCTCCGCGGTCGGGGGCTGGCTGGCCGGCACGCTGGCCGACCGCTACGGACGCACCCGCATCCTGCAACTCACCATTCTGTGGTTCGCCTTGTTCACTTTTCTCAGCGGCTTCACCCAATCGTTCTCACAATTGCTGGTCACCCGCGGGCTCCAGGGACTGGGCTTCGGCGGTGAATGGGCCGTGGGCTCCGTGCTGATGGGCGAAGCGATTCGCGCCGAGCACCGCGGCAAGGCCGTGGGCACGGTGCAGGGCGGCTGGGCCATCGGCTGGGGGCTGGCCGCGGTTTTCTACACCGTGCTGTTCAAGACGCTGCCGGAAGCCATGGCCTGGCGTGCCATGTTCTGGATCGGCATCCTGCCCGCGCTGCTGGTCTTCTATATCCGCAAACGCGTGCCCGAGCCGCACGTGTACCGCGAAACGCGCAAACAGCTCGCCGCCACCGGTTCCACCGTCAGCTTTCTGGATTTGTTCTCGCCGGAGATTGTCAAGGTCACGCTGCTCACCTCGCTGCTGGCCATCGGCGCCCAGGGCGGCTATTACGCCATCACCACCTGGCTGCCTACGTTCCTGAAAACGCAGCGCAAACTTTCGGTGATGAACACCGGCGCGTACCTGATGGTGGTGATCGCCGGTTCGTTTGTAGGGTATCTGGTCAGCGCGCATCTGGCGGACCGTCTGGGACGCAGGAAAACCCTGATCCTGTATGCGGTCTGCTCGTTTTTCACCGTGATCGGCTACACCTACCTGCCCATCGGCAATTCCGTGATGCTGGCGCTGGGCTTTCCGCTGGGCTTTTTCTCCTCGGGAGTGTTCAGCCCCGTTGGGGCCTTCTTTACCGAACTGTTTCCCAGCCGGTTGCGCGGTTCGGGCCAGGGTTTTTCCTACAATTTCGGACGCGGCATCGGCGCGCTGTTTCCCACGCTGGTGGGGTATCTGAGCGGGCGCGTTTCGCTCGGCCCGGCCATCGCCCTCTTCGCCGCCAGCGCCTACCTGATCATGATTGTGGGCACCGT
>DATIYQ010000103.1:0-5619 GCA_035517515.1 Binatia bacterium | reverse complement strand
GTGGCCTGCACTCCCGCGGGCTGCATGGAAATCCTGCGGCGAAGCAACATCCCGCTCGCGGGAGCGAACGCCGTGGTCATCGGCCGCAGCGACATTGTGGGAAAGCCCATGGCGCTGCTGCTGATGCATGCCAACGCCACGGTCACCATCTGCCACTCGAAGACGCAAGACTTGCCGAACGTGGTCCGCGGCGCAGACCTGGTGGTGGCCGCCATTGGCCGGCCCTGGATGGTTCAGCCGGACTGGATCCGGCCCGGCGCCACGGTGATTGACGTGGGCACCAACTTCATCACCGACCTGACGCACGCGGAACGCCTGCTCGCTCCCTTCCCAAACCGGTTGGAGACATTCCGCAAGAAGGGCTCGGTGCTGCTGGGCGACGTGCATCCCGGCGCCGCGGAGGTTGCCGGGGCCATCACGCCGGTCCCCGGCGGCGTTGGCCTGTTGACCATCGCCATGCTCATGTCCAACACCGTGAAGGCGGCGATGCACCGGCGGGGGCGCGGCGCGGGGATTCCGCAGGCTGCCGGAACGGCGCGCGCCTGATGCTGCGCGTCGGACTGACCGGAGGAATTGCCGGCGGCAAGAGTACCGTGGCCGCCCGGATGCGCGAACTGGGCATCGAAGTGTTGGACGCAGACGCCATGGCCCATCGCCTGATTGAGCCCGGCCAGGCGGCCTACGAAGACGTGGTGCGTGAATTCGGCCCGGAAATCCTGCAGGCTGATGGTCACGTGGATCGCAAGAGACTCGGTGAAATTGTTTTTCAGGACGCGGCGGCACGCGCCCGGCTGAATGCCATCATTCACCCGCGGCTGTTCGAGCTGCGCGAGCGGCAATTGATCGAGCTCGAACTGGCCCAGCCGCGCGGCGTCGCGGTGATCGAAGCCGCCCTGCTGGTGGAAGCCGGCTATCACAAAAAGCTCGATCGCCTGGTGGTCTGCCAGTGCCGGCCTGAGCAGCAACTCGAACGCCTGCGCGCGCGCGGGCTGACGGAGGATCAGGCCCGGCAGCGCCTGGAGGCTCAGATGCCGATCGCCGAGAAGCTGCGCTACGCGGACGACGTGGTGGACTGTTCGGGCACGCTCGAAGAAACGCTGCGCCAAACGGACGCCCTGGTGGAGCGCCTGCGCGAACTGGCTCGCCGCGAGCCGGGCAGGGAGGAAACGGGAGCATGAGCGGCACGGCAAACAGCGCGCGGATGCTGCTGGCGGGAGTGATTCTGGGCGGGCTGGCCTTCTGGGCCGGAGCGCATTGGGGAAAGCGCGGTCCCCTGGTGGCCATCGCGCGCATGGATTCTCCGGTGGCCAGCGCGCCCGCCAACGCCCCGTTGACCGCAGAGGAACAGGTGAATGTCCGGATCTACCGCCAGGCGGCTCCCGCGGTGGCCAACGTCATCACCCGTACCGTCGAGTACGACTTCTTTCTCAACGCAGTGCCGGTGGAAGGCGCCGGCTCCGGTTTCGTGATCGATCCCAAGGGCTACATCCTCACCAATTATCACGTGGTCGCGGAGGCGCAGCGCATCGAGGTGCTGCTGGGAGAGCAGCGCACGCAATCCCGCTACGTGGCCAAGTTCATCGGCGCGGACCAGCGCAACGACGTGGCGCTGATCAAGATCGATCCCAAGGACGCGAAGCTCACCGCCCTGCCGCTGGGCGATTCCAGCACGCTTCTGGTGGGGCAGAAAGTCCTGGCCATCGGTAACCCGTTCGGATTCCAGAGCACGCTCACCACAGGGGTTGTAAGCGCCCTGGGCCGCACGGTGCAGACGTCGCAGACCACCTTCATCGAAGACGCCATCCAGACGGATGCTTCCATCAACCGCGGGAATTCCGGCGGGCCGCTGCTGGATACGCGCGGACAGGTGATCGGCATCAACTCGGCGATTTATTCCCCCACGGGGACCGCCGCCGGCGTGGGGTTCGCCATTCCCATCAACCTTGCCAAACGCATCGCCAACGACCTGATTACCGAAGGACGCGTGCGCCGCGCCGTGCTGGGCGTGGAGGTGACGCCGCTGTTCCCGGAATTGGCGGATTACCTGAAGCTGCCGGTAAAGGAGGGCCTGCTCATCGAACGCATCACGCCCGATGGGCCCGCCGCGCGCGCGGGGCTGCGAGGCGGCAATTCTCCGGTCACCGACGGCTTGCGGAGATATATGACCGGCGGCGATTGCATTGTTTCCGTGGATGGGAAACCCGTCGCTTCGCAGCTCGATTTGAACCTGGTGCTCAACCGGAAGCGTCCCGGCGACTCCGTGGCGCTGGAGATTTACCGCGGCCGGCAGAAGTTGCAGGTCCAGGTCACCCTGGGGGACATGTAAGCGCGGAGTTCACGATTCATTCCACTCGTCGCGCAGCCGCTCGCGCTCCGCGGGGGGACGCTGGAACCAGCTCTGGGCCATGTCGCGCACTCGCTCGAGGGCCGCCTGCATCTCCCGATGCTTCGCTTCCAGGGTCTCGCGGTCCGCGTCCTGGGCCACGCAGATCGGCGGATGGAACACCATCACACAGCGCGAAAACGGCCGGGGAATTTGAAATTCGTCCCACGTATTTTCGAGCGTCCAGGCGGCCTGTGCGTGCACGTGGAACGGAATGATCGGACAGCCCGATTTGCGTGCCAGCATGGCCGGGCCGGGTTTGGCCACATAGCGCGGGCCCCGCGGCCCGTCGATGGTGAACCCGGCGTCTTTGCCCTCGGCCAGGCGCCGCGCCATCACCGCCAGCCCGCGCAGCCCGCCGCGCGTGGAGCTGCCCTGCGCGGTGCCGAATCCCAGGCGTTCAATCACCCTTCGGGTCCACTGGCCGTCGAAATTCGCGGTGTTCAACACCACCACGCCGCGATGCCGCCCCCACCAGACCACGGGAATGATGCACTGATGCCAGAAGGGCCAGATGACGCGCCGCCCGCTCGCATACACGCGCTCCGCATGCTGCCAGCCCAGGATTTCGTAGCGCAGGGTGGGACCCACGGACTGAATGAAGGCATAAACTGCCCCTGCGATTAACGGAATCTGCATGCGGCGGCTCAACGGCAGCTCCGGCATGCGCGTGTCGAAATGGACGTTTGCCGTGGCCACGTATCGGGCCTGCTCTTCCAACGCGTCTTCCGCTGCCTGGCGCGAAGAGTCCTCAGGCGCCCCTGTTTGCGCGTCCGTTTTTAAGCTGTCTTCCATTGCGTATAGTATAGGGGATTCAGGCGCGCTTCCTGATGAGCATGCCGCAAAACTCCACGCAAAGCTCCCGCGCAAGGCCCCTGGCGTCCCCGCGCTTTCTTTCCGTGTTCCGCGGCGCGCTAGCCCTGGTGGCGTTGGCGGTTGCCGCGGGCGATGCGCGCCTGGCCTGCGCGCAAGGCAATGATCTGCCGGTGGGGCGCATTGAAGGCGACGACTTTGCCGTGAGCGGCGAAGCCCGGGTGACGCGCGAAAACGGCGTCACCTACACGTCGCTTTCCAGCGGTGCCCAGGTGACCGTGCGCTCGGGAAGCGCGCGCATCGAACTTTCCCGCGGAGGTGCGATCGGTATCTGCGGCCCGGCGCGCTTCTCCCTGGTGCGCGCCGGCTCCAGCCTGACCCTGGCGCTCGATTATGGCCGTGTCCGCGCGCGCGTGGACGCGTCTGAGAATCTGCACATTTACACCCCGATGGTTCAGGCCAGTGCCATCCCCAACGCGGGACGCACCGGCGATATCAGCGTCGGACTCGAGGAAAACGGCAAGATGTGCGTGCATCCGGGGGGCGGCGCGCTGCGGCTCGAGCCCCAGTTTGGCGGAGATTCCATCGTCGTGCCCCAGGGCATGGAAGCCACGCTTCAGGAGGGACGCCTCGCGGCGTTGGCGGAGGGCGGCCAGGCCTGCGGCTGCGACGCGCTCACTTCCAAACGCAAAGTGTCCGGCCCGGACACCGGCCCACAAGCGCGTGTGGCCCTGCCGCCCGCCTCTGCGGCTCCGGAACCGGATGCAGCAGAGAAGAAGTCACCCCCAGCCTCTGCTCCCCCGGTTCCGTTCCAGCAGCCCATCTGGCAGGTGTACATGCCGCCGCTGGTGTACGACAACACCGTTCCCGGCGGCGACCCGGCCGCGGCGCACGCGTCCTCCATGCCTCCGCCTAGCCCGGAAACTGTTTTGCTTTTTCGGCAGGTGTATGCCGAACCGGTGATCCGGCTCTTCGGAGAGGTCGAGGAACCGCCGGCCAAATCCGCGAAGACGGCCACCGAACCCGCCAAGCCCGCGGCAACCGAGCCCGCCGCGGAGAAAAAACCATCGTTCGCGGCGCGCATCGGCAACTTCTTCCGCCGCTTGTTCGGAGGAAAATCCAAACCGAAGGACCAGGGCCCGCCCGCGCAAAACGCCGCGGCCTGATCCGAGTCTCTCTCCTGGCCGGAGGTGCGAGAGCCGCTCGTCCTACATGCCTTCGTAGTTCGGGCCGCCGCCGCCCTCCGGCGGCACCCAGGTAATAATCTGGTAGGGATCGGCCACATCGCAGGTCTTGCAGTGCACGCAGTTGGCCGCGTTAATTTTCAATTTCCTCTCGCCGCGCTCTTCCGCCATTTCATACACGGCCGCAGGACAAAAATACTGGCAGGGATTTCCGTACTCCTCGGCGCAGCGTCCGGCGCAAATGCTCGTGTCCGCCACCAGCAGATGGCAGGGCTCGTCGTCGTCGTGGCGCGTGCCGGAGTGATAGACGTCCGTCAGGCGGTCGAAGGTGAGTTTGCCATCTCCCTGGAAGCGCTTGGCGGGGGTGGGCCTTCCATCCAGCTTCGCGTAGGCCTCGTGCCCGGCGTGCGTGCGCATGGGATCCACCAGGCCGCGCCCGCCGCTGATTTGCTGGAACGCGGCGTGAATGAGGCCGGGCACCAGACCGTTGCGGAAGCCCTGGTGGAAGTTACGCACCGACCAGAGCTGCGGCTTCGCCCAGCTCGCGTTCACGCGCTCCTGGAAGCCGGCGAGCGTCTTGGCGGATGCATCACCCTTCACCAGCGCCTCGAGAATCGTCTCCGCCGCCATCATCCCGCTCTTGATGGCCATGTGGATGCCCTTCAGCTTCTGCGCATCCAGAAAGCTCGCGGAATCGCCGATGATCAGCCCGCCGCTCACATACGGCCGCGGCATGGAATACCAGCCGCCCGCGGGAATGGTCTTCGCGCCGTAGCGCAACAGCTTTCCGCCCTCCAGCACGCGGCGGATGAACGGATGCGTCTTGTATTTCTGGAACGCCTCGTGGGGATCGAACAGCGGATCCGCGTATTCCAGGCCGATCACCAGCCCCACGGACACGCGGTTGCCCTGCATCCCGTAGAGCCACCCACCGCCATACATGCTCGCCGGAACCGGCCAGCCCATGGTGTGCGCGACGAATCCCGGAGCGATTTGCTCCTCCGGAACCTCCCACAGCTCCTTCACTCCGATGCTGTAAACCTGGGGATTCAGGCCGTCGAGTTTGCACGTGCTGACCAGTTGCTTGGTCAGGGAGCCGCGCGGGCCCTCCGCGAGCACCGTCACTTTCGCACGCAGCTCGTAGCCCGGCGTGTAGTTGGATTTGGGTTTGCCGTTCTTGTCCAGGCCCTTGTCGTCGCTGATCACCCCGGCGATGCCGTCGCCTTCGAAGATCAGCGA
>DATIYQ010000102.1:0-11649 GCA_035517515.1 Binatia bacterium | reverse complement strand
GCGATGTCGCGATTCGGACCGGCGATCCTGGTGGAAGCCGGCGGCAGGGTGTTTCTGTTCGACTGCGGGCGCGGGGCCACGCAGCGGCTCTACCAGCTCCGCATCCCATTTGGCGGCGCGGACGCGCTCTTCCTGACGCATCTGCATTCCGACCACACCGTGGGAATTCCCGATCTGTGGCTGACCGGCTGGGTGATGGGCCGCAAAAGCGCGCTGCGGGTATGGGGACCACCGGGAACGAGAGAAATGATGGCGCACCTGGAGCAGGCCTATGCGTTTGATGTACACGTGAGGCGCGACGTGGACGAACGATTGCCGGGAGAGGGGGCACGGATTCAAGCGCGCGACGTGGAGCCGGGGACCGCCTACGAGGGCGAGGGGGTGAAGGTGACGGCGTTTGCGGTGGACCACGGACTGGTGAAACCGGCGTATGGATACCGGGTGGACTTTGCAGGGCACTCCGTAGTGCTCTCCGGGGATACGCGCCCCTCAGAGAACCTGATCCGCATGGCCCAGGGAGCCGACGTGCTGGTCCACGAGGTGCTGGACCTAGAGGCGTATCGCGCCGCGGACCAGATCTACACGCCGGAGCAGGTCCAGAAGGTGATCGGCCACCATACGACCGCAGAGCAGGCGGGAGAGGTGTTTGCGCGGGTGAAGCCGAAGCTGGCCGTGTTTTCGCACATTGTTCCCATTGACGCGCCGAATGTGCTGGCGGCCACGCGCAAGAATTATTCCGGGTGGGTGGAGATGGGCGAGGATTTGATGAGCATAGAGATTGGGACGCAGGTTTACGTCCGCCGGCCTAGGGAGTGAGGAGGCGGAGGGCGGGGTCAGGCGGCGCGAGAGCGTGTGGTACCGAATGATTGAAGCGAGGCCGGCGCAGGACGCCGGCGGCGCGAGGGAAACGGGGGCGGGCAGACACGCGCCAAAAAACGGCGCGAGTCTGCTCCTACGAAGAGCAGAACGGCAATGCCCAGGGGAGATGTTCCCGGGCACACAGGCTGATCGCGAGCTCTCGGGCGTGTGCTAGTGTGAAGCAATGGGCATCCGGCTGATTGCGATTGATATTGACGGGACGCTGCTGGACAGCCGCGGGCAGGTGCCGGAGGCGAACCAGCGCGCAATTGCGGCCGCGGCCGCGCGTGGAATCGAAGTGGCGCTGGTCACCGGGCGGCGATACACGTTTGCGCGGCCGGTGGCGGAGCGCATCCCGGCACCGCTGACTATGATCGTAAACAACGGCGCGCTGGTGCGGACCAGCGAAGGCGAGACGCACCACCGGCTGCTGCTGGAACGGGAGGTGGCACGGCGGCTACTGGAAGCCACCACGGAGTTCCGCATGGGCACGCTGGTGCTGTTTGACCGGCCGCGCGAAAACCAGATCCTTTACGAACTGCTGGACTGGGCGGACCCATCGCGCACGGATTACTGGCGGCGGAACCGCGAGTACCTGGCGGAGATCGCGCCGCTGGAAGACTGCCTGACCGAAGACCCCATCCAGGTGATGTACACCGGCGGCGTGGAGCGCATGCGCAGCCTGGCGCGCCACCTGGCGGCCCTGGAGTTTGCCGCACATTTCTCCGTCCAGCTGACGGAATATCCGGCGCGCGATTTCACCCTGGTGGATGTATTGCACCCGCGGGTATCCAAAGGCGCCACGCTGGAAGCATGGAGCGCACGGCGCGGCTACCAGCGCAGCGAAGTGATGGCCATCGGTGACAACCTGAACGACGTGGAGATGCTGTCGTTCGCGGGAAGGCCGGTGGTGATGGGCAATAGCGTGCCGGAACTGCGCGCGGATGGATGGTTTGTGACGGCCACGAATGATGAGGCGGGGGTGGCGGCGGCGATTGAGCGGTTTGCTCTCGCCGATGAGACGAAAATCTGAGCGGGCGCCCGGAGATTGGGATGCAACTGCGCGAGAGGCTGCCCGCGCTTGCCGCCGGCGGATCGGGGTGTAGTGGACCCGAACGTGAGCCGGAGAGCACAGGCTGAAAGCCTGTGCTACCGAGGCGGGGCAAGGCTGGTAAAATGCGGGTTTAATAGGGCGTCTGAGCACGGTGTTCGAACAGGGTGTTTGAATAGGGATGAAAGGCCGGCAAATATTGCGCATTCATGGCGCGGGGTTCAAAGCCGCGACAGTTCTGGGATTGATTTGCCTGGCCGCGGCGGTGCCGGCACGCGCGGAGACGGTGGTGTTGCGCAACGGGCAGAGCCTGGCGGTCACCGGCTATGAGAAGAACGGAGATGCGTTGGTGCTCCACCTGGCGGACGGATATGTGACCGTGCCGGCGGACGCGGTGGAGCGCATCGAGCCGCAGGTGGACTTTCCGCCAAATCCCACGCCGGCCACGCCGCCACTGGAGGTTTCCATCCGCGAGGCAGCCGAACGGAACGGGCTCGATCCCGAGCTGCTGAGCAGCGTGATTGCAGTGGAGTCGCGCTTTGATCCCCACGCCATCTCGCGGAAAAATGCGCGCGGGCTGATGCAGTTGATGCCGGCCACATCGGCGCGGCTGGGCGTGGCGGACGTATTCGATGCCGGGCAGAACATCGCCGGCGGCGCGCGCTACCTGCGGGAGCTGCTGGACCGGTATCACCAGGACGTGCGGCTGGCGCTGGCAGCGTATAACGCGGGGCCGGGGCCGGTGGACCGGGTGCACGCCGTTCCCTACATCCCGGAGACGCGCCTGTACGTCGAACAGGTAATGCGGCAGTGGAACGCGCGCGTAAACAAACCTGCCGCGGCGCGGACGCGCTTCAAAAAAACAACCGCCAGTTCCCTTCCCAGTTAATCTCTGAGCCTCCGACCTGCGCGGCCGAAGACTTCGCTCGCGCGGAAGAATCTGCCTCGTGCGGCGACTATTGAGGCGGAGTGGGCGGCGGGATTCCGGGCGGTTGCGAGCCCTGCGGAGCGGGAGCGGGTTGGGGCCCCCCAATGCCGGTGGGGAGGGCACCGGCGCCAGTTGGCAGGCCGCCGGCCGCGGCAGCATCTTGGGCGGGGTCCCACAAGAATTCCCATTCGCGGTACTTGCCATAGCCTTTGTAGAAGAGGATGGACTTGCGGTCCACCTTGCTGCCGATGCCCACAAGCTGGCCGCCGATGACCGGGCTATCCAACGTCTGAACTCCCGGAAGGGCTGTGTGCGGCGGCTGCACACCCGGGGGAGTCAATCCAGGGATTCCGCTGAGGTCCGAGGGCAGGCCAGAGGCATCCAGAGGCGGAGTCGAGCCAGAGCCCTGCGAGGTTGGTGCTCCGGAACCCGTGGCAGAGGGTGACGGGGCACCGCCGGCGGCTCCTACTGCTCCGGTTGTGCCGGTGGCCGCGCCGATTCCAGGGGCATTGCCCGCTGCGGAGAAGAGGCTGCCAAAAGGACTGGGACTGGCGCCCTGGCCGGGGGCGAATGCGCCTCCGACGCCTGTTTGCTGGCCACCGAGCGGGATAATGCCGATGGGCAGGCTGCGCGTGAGACTGCCCATCAATTGCCCGGTGGGACCGACGTAAATATACCGCCAGCTGCCATCGGTGGAATTCATTGGGTCCTTGTATTCCTTGCGAAGAAAATGGAGGTTGCCGGGATTCTTCGAAAAATCTTCAAAGGTCCTGGGGAACTGGCCGTAGCGGCGGTAATAGAGGCGGATGGCGCGGACATACTGTTCGCCGCGCCAGACCATCTCGGCCTCTTTCTCGCGGCGGCCCTGGTTGACCAGGCGGAGCGCGGCTGCGGAGGCGGCGACGAGCATCACGGCGGCCAGGAAGAGGAGAACCAGCAGGACCATGCCGCGCTCACCTGCCGGGCGGGAAGTGCGCCGCGCGCTCATCCCTGGGGACCTGCTCCCCCCGGCGGGGCTTCCAGCGTCAGTGTAGCTTTGCGATTGGTGGCGGTCTCTTCCAATTCCGCCGAAGTGCTGCCGATGTGCAGGACGAGGTAGCGTCCCTGCACCAGGTCTCCCTCGGCGGCGATAAACACATCGTCGCCGTTGGTGAAGAAGGCGCGGCGCTTGCCGGTGCGCGGATCCGCAGAATAGCCGTAGAACTTGAAAGGCAAGGAAAGCGGAGGATCGGGAGGCGGCGGCTGGGGACCGACCGGAGCGGGGCGCCTGGCGGGAGCCGGCGGCTTTGGGGGCGGGGGCAATTCGGCGCTGAAGATATCGCGGCCGTTGGAGCGATATTCGAGCTTGTGGACTTGTTCGATGCGGTCGAGGTGAAGCGCAGGATTTTCCACGGCGAGGGGTTTGTAGGCGCCGTCGGCGGAGGCTCCGGTGACGGCGGGGACACTGCCGCGCATCTGATAGAGCACGAGGGCGGCGAGAATCACCCCCAGGCCGGCGAGAACGCGCAATTTGGTCTGCTGGTTCATTCCCGCATCAGCCTCGGAAATACGTGCGGAGTTGCAAGTGCATCTGAATGACCTGGGCCTGCCCGGTGGAAAGCGAGAGGTTATCGAGCAGATACAGGCTCTTGGAGCGCTCCAATCCGTTGACGAACGTTACGAGGGATTTGTACCCGCCCTCAACCCCCGCGTTCACCTGCACTTCAATGATGCCCTGTTTGTCCGGGGATTTCTGTCGGAAATTGATGGTGCCCGGGGGCAGGCCGGCATCGGCGGCAATTTTTTCGAGGTCGGCGACCACGGCCGAATAGCCTCCGGCGGCCGGGCGCAGAGTTTCCCGCAGAAAGGCATCGCATTGCTTGCCCACTTTGGGCAGGCCCTCGCGGATGGCGGCGGCGCGCTGGACATCGGCGGCGAGTTGCTGGTCTTCATCGTGAAGTTGCGCCAGGCGCGTGGCGCCGGTGGCGGGGTGCTCTGCGGATTGCCAGATGATGCCGAGAAGCAGGAGGTCCGCGAGCAACAGGGCACCCAGGACGATGCGCAGGGCACGTTTCCAGTCTCGACGCGGCCGCATTATTCCTCTCCCCGGTGCTCCGCATTTTTGCCCGCGGGAGCCTGTGCCACGGGACGGTACTGCGCGGTCAGGTCCAGCAGGACCACGTCGCGGGCATCGTTTTTGGAAGAACGCGCCTCGGTGAGCAATTCGAGATGCGAGAACTCGGGAGCATTCTCCAGGGATTTGAGAAACTCAAGCTTGCTCTTATCACTCAGGGCGCCCACGCGCATCTTCACTTCCACGCGGCTCTCCACCAGGGTAGGGGTCAGGGACAAGATGTGCACGCCGCCGGGCAAGCGCTTCTCGAGGTCCACGAACAGATCGGTCCAGGGAAAACTGCGCTGGTCAATGATGGCATTGAGGAAGGCGGCGCGCTGGGTGAGCAGGCGGGTGGCCGGGTCCGCAAAGAAGAGTTCGAGTTCGGCGCGCTGCGCGCGGTAGCCGGCGATCTGTTTTTCCAGCCGATCCGCTTCCATCCGGCGCTCGCCAGAAGCTCCGCGGTCGCGAACGACCTTCAGGGACAGGGCGAAACAGAGAACCAGCGCGGGCAGGCCGACGGCCACGGCGGCGAGCAAAAACCGTCGGCTATTTTCGAGCGGCGCGGTGGCCAGGTTCAGCCGTGTGCGAATGATCCTGCTCCTGTTCTGCGCAGCAGCGCCTGCGCCGGTCAGTCCGCCAGCATCCAGCCGACGAGAGCATCCATGCGGAGATCCACCTGGGCGCGGGCCTCGCCCGCCAAGCGCTCTTCCAGGGCCGCGGAGGCCACCACGGGCGAGACGCTGCACTTCAACTCGGCTTCCAGCGGCGCGCGAAATTCTTCCGCATGCGCGCCGAAGCCGGCCAGACGCACCTCGGCCACGCTTTCGTTCCACGTGTCCTGAAAATAGGCGGCGGCGGGATAAATTTCGTCCAGCAGGCTCTGCGCGGCGAGGGAATCGGCGGCCGCGGGCATCTGCGTGCAGCGATAGACGGCCAAAGCTCCGTTGCTGGCGATCAGCGTGGTCCAGGTGTTCCCGGCCTGCCGCGCCAGGAGGGTGGGCCTGCGGTCGTCAACCAGGGGAAGAGCCGCCAGCGTAGAACTGATCACCACGGCCGCGCGTTTCTGGCGGGCCTCGAGCAGGTCTTCGTATTGCCGGATGATGCGGCGCTGGGCAATGGCCGCCAGGATGTGCACGGTTCCGGCGGCGGCCCCCGGCGGCCCGGCAGGCTGTATGGAATAAGACACGCAGGAATCCTCGGAATCAAAGGGCACGCTTTTGCGCAAGCGGAAACGGAGCAAAGGCACCGCCTCTTCGGCGCGGCGGGGGAAAGCCTCGAATTGGAGCAGAAAGACGCGCACGGCCTGGTCGGGAATGATGAGGGCCACCTCGGTGCCGTGAGCGTTGACGCGGGAAAGGACACGCCCGAGCGCGCCGGCGACGGCGCCCGCCTCAACCAGGTTCAAATCGACCGGCGAGGGAACCAGCGCGCCTTCGGGCAGGGGCTCGAAAGCGTGACTCTCAAACGCGCGGCGTCCGCCCCCCGCGGTGCGCGCAGCGGAGACGCCTTCGGCGCTGAATTCGCACACCAGATGGGGAGCGGGCGGCTGATTGAGCCAGCGCCGGAAACGGGCGAAGATCCCCGGGGAAACCGAGGCGGTGCGCGCGGTGGCCCGGCTACTCAATGAAGGTCACCTTGTTGATCTCGCGCAGGGTGGTGAGGCCCTGCCGGACCCGGGAGAGGGCGGAACCGCGCAGGAAGGTCATGCCTTCGTCGCGCGCGGCGCGCTTGATTTCGCTGGTGGGCCTGCGGTCCACAATCATTTCGCGGATATGATCGGAGAGATCGAGCAGTTCGTGGATGGCAGTGCGCCCGCGGAATCCGGTGCCGGAACATTCCAGGCAGCCGGGGCCTTCGTAGAAAATCACATCCTTCCAGGCCTGCGGGTCCAGAGCATTCTCTTCGTACACTTCGGCGCCTGGACGCACCGGGCGCTTGCAGCCCTCGCAAAGCAGGCGCACCAGGCGCTGGGCCAGGATGCAATTGAGGGCGGAGACAAAATTGTAGGGTTCCACGCCCATGTTGATGAAGCGGCCGATGACGTCCACCACGTTGTTGGCGTGCACGGTGGTGAAGACGAGGTGACCGGTGAGCGCGGACTGGATGGCGATTTGCGCGGTCTCCATGTCGCGGATTTCGCCGACCATGATTTTGTCGGGGTCGTGACGGAGGATGGAGCGCAGGCCGCGGGCAAAGGTGAGCCCTTTCTTTTCATTCACGGGAATCTGGGTGATGCCGCGGAGCTGGTATTCGACGGGGTCTTCAATGGTGACGATCTTGTCTTCGTCAGTCTTGATTTCGTTGACCGCGGCGTAGAGGGTGGTGGTTTTTCCGGAGCCGGTGGGGCCGGTGACCAGCACCATGCCGTAGGGCTCGCGAATATAGCGGCGAAACTTGTGCAGGTCCTCTTCACCGAAGCCGACCACATCGAGGGTGAGGTTGCGGAATTTCTCGCTGAGGGTTTCCTTGTCGAGGACGCGGAGCACAGCGTCTTCCCCGTGAATGGAGGGCATAATGGAAACACGGAAGTCGATGTGGCGTCCCTTGTAGCGCACGCGGAAGCGGCCGTCCTGGGGCACGCGGCGCTCCGCGATATCCAGCTCGCTCATCACCTTGATGCGGCTGATGATGGTGGTGTGCCACTCCTTGGCGATGGGGGGCATGGCGTAGACCAGGATGCCGTCGATGCGGTACTTGACCACCACCTCGGTGTCGCGGGTCTCGATGTGAATGTCGCTGGCGCGGCGCTCCAGCGCGGTAAAGATGACGGTATCCACCAGGCGGACCACGGGACTCACTTCCGAGTCCTGGGTCATGCGGTCCACGGAGATGTTCTCTTCCCCCTCTTCGTCGCGAACAACCTGGAGGGTGAAGCCTTCGGTGGCCTGTTCGAGCACGCGCTGGGACTGCTCGGTGCGCTTCAGCAAATCGCTGATCTGGCCGGCGGTGGCCACCTTCACCACCAGCGTGCGGCCCAGCAGCAGGGAGAGCTCATCGATCTGCAGGAGCTGGCTGGGGTCGGCCACGGCGACCACCAGGGAACTGTTGTGGGACTCCAGAGGAACGAAGTTGTAGCGGAACATCAGCTCCGCGGGGATGGAGCGGAACAGCTCGGGGTCGATGCGCTGCTCGCGCAAGTCCACCAAGGGACAGCGGTAGCGTTCCGCCAGGCGCATGGTGCGCTCGCGGTCCTGCTCCTCGGAGACGACCAGGGGAGCCTTCGGGTTTTGATCCGTCGCGCTCACTTCGGCCTAGTGGACATTCGCTCCAATCGAGAAAATGGGCAGATAAAGAGCCAGAAGAATAATCAATACCACAGCCGCCATGAAGATGAGAATGGCCGGCTCAATCACCGCGACCAAAGCAGAAAGGCGGGTGTTGACCTCTTCTTCATAAAAGTCGGCGACGCTGCCGAGCATGTGGGCCAGCGAACCGCTGGCCTCGCCAACTTCGACCATTTCAAGAGCCATGGCCGGAAGAATTCTGGTTCCGGCGAGCGCGGCAGACAGCGGCTGGCCCTGCCGTACGCTTTCTTCGGCAGTACCCAGGGCCTCGCTGAACAGCCGGCTGCGCACGGCGCCGGCCGCGGTTTGCAGGGCGCTGACCAGTGGGATGCCGCCCAGAAGCAAAGTGGCCAGGGTGCGGCACAACTGGGCCACCTGAAACTTGATCCAGATGTTCCCCACCACCGGCAGGCGGAGAGTGAGCCGGTCGACCACGTACCCGCCGCGATCGGTGCGCGACCAGAGAGCGGCAAAGATGATCAGAATAACCAAGAGAGCCAGGGCGCCCAGCACTTCCCAGCGATAGTCGGTGGCCAGCCGGGTGACCACCACGGTGATGGTGGGAAGATCCACTTCCAGCTCGGAATACAACTGGGCAAAGCGCGGAATCACAAACGTGGTCACGTAGGTGAGAATCGCGGCCGCGGCGGTAACCAGGATGGCCGGATACACCAGCGCGGCCAGCAAACGCTTGCGGAATCCCGAGGTGACCTTTTGATAGCCGATGTAGGACTCGAGCACACCGGCCAGGTTTCCACTGCGCTCTCCGGCGAGCAAGGAGGTGGTGTAGACGCGATCGAAACTGCCCTGCTGCTCGAAGGCTTCGGAAAGCGTAGCTCCCTCTTTGACCCGGTCGCGGACCGCGCGGAGAATGGGCCGCAGGCGCTCGACGCCGGCACGCTCCGCGAGCAGATCCAGAGCCTTGAGGATGGGCAAACCGGCGCGAACCAGGGTGACAAATTGCTGGTTAAAGATCAGAAAGTCGGAGCCGGAGATCGTGCGGCGGCGTCCGCCGCGCAGGGCCGGCACCACCTGGGCCACCAGGCTGCCGCCCGAGGAAACGGTATACACCAGCAGGCCGCGTTCCCCGAGCTTGCGGCGCGCCTCTTGCTCGGACTCGGCCGCTTCCCGTTCTTCGTACACGCGGCCTGAGGCGTCGGCCACCTTGCAGATGAATTCCGGCATGACGATTTGGGCTTCCAAGCCAGTCTAACATCCCGCCGGGCACCGCCCAACCCCGCCTCCGCCGAGGTGTAAACATTCCATTCACACCGCTGAAAGCGGTCCCAGGCCCGCTCCAAGGATTTCGACGCGCCGGAGCGGAAAAAGGCAGCACGGCGGCTAGCTTTCGTAGTGGGGATGCGGGACGCGAACCGGACGGCGAATCGCTGCTCCTCCGCGCGACCGGCCGGGGGCGAATCAGGGCGTTCCAGGAGGCCTGTCGCTGCAGTGACAAGAATTGCAGACTAGTCCGGCGGGCGAACCAGGGTGCGCTCGTCCACGATGGTGGTCCCGATGGGAGGAGCAAAATGGAAAAGACCGGGGGGGAGGATGGGATTCTCCTGCCAGTTCCCGAAGCGAAATTCAGTCTCGACGTCCCCCGACTCGCGAACCAAGAGGCGGACCAGATGATCGCTGGAGTCCACTTCGAACAACGCCTCGCGGTAGTCCTCTTCGGCGCCGCGCGCGGGCAAGCAGCGCAGCGCCGTGTTGCCGGCGGCTTCGACGTGAATGTCGGCCAGCTCAATCCGGCGGCAGACCTTGGAGAGTCTGGTCTTTCCCGTCAGCAGGAGCAGGGGAATTTGCTCATCGTCGGATTCGCGCACCGGGGCCTTGGTGACGGTGCGGTCCGCAGGAACGTAAAACCAGGCAAACTTGCCGTCCACCAGGAACAACTTTGATTCCGGGGATTCATACTCCCAGCGCATCAGGCCCGGCCGCCGAAGGTAGAGGGTGCCCGACTCGACCTGGATGGAGCGCGGGCCCTCCGAGCGCCGCTCGAGAAATGCGGCGCGGAAGGCCCTGGCGCCGCGGTAGCGGGACTCCAAGCGACGGACAATACCGGCGACGGCGGTTTCGGTCTGCTCCGCGCGCGTGGGGGCGGCGACCCGAAGCATGACCGGAACAAGAGCCACGAGCGAAATGAGGAGCCGGAAGCGAGAAGCCAGCAAACGCATCGGGAATGATTCTGACACAGGCGGCAACGAGGGAGAAAGGCGGAGATCGCGGATTGAGGGGAACACAAGGGATCATGCCTGGCGGGAAAAACAAACGCGGCCCCGGAGACCGGGGCCGCGTTTGCGGAACTCAAAGAAGAAGGCGTTATGTACTCATCCGATCGGCGTGTCCGATACCGTGGCGGTGACCGAAAGGTTCTGGCGAATCACGCCGGAATCATCGGTGAAGAAGTGGCGATTCCCGGTGTAGCCCGGAGTGACCGGATCCGCGGTCAGCGCGTAGGCCGGAATTAAATTTCCGGCAACCGGGGCCGAGGCCGTGTAGGTGAAGGCATATCCGCTCTTCACGCCGGTGGCGAGCACATCGTCAATGAGCCCGGCGTTGCTAGGCGAGGCAGGACCACCCCCGGGGTTCGGCCCCAGGCTGAGAAGATCACTGGAGTACCCGATACCGTAGGTGGAGGAATAGACAACGTTGGCGGTGACCACCGCCCGCACGTTCTGCACGGTGGCAGATTCGTTCGCAGCCATGCGCGAACGCATAAAATTGGGAATGGCAATGGCCACAATGACCAGGATGATGGCCACCACGATCAGCAGCTCGATCAACGAAAATCCATGCGGCCCCTGGCCCCGGCCGCAGTTCCGACCCGTGCGACCTGGCATGGTTTTCTCCTTTAAGAGTTCGCGAAACATGGCATTGGTGTGCGGGCCGATGGAAGTCTCAGGCCCTGACCTCGAACCGAAAAAGTGCACGCCGAGTGCCATTAGGACATGCCCAGCACGAAAGGGGCAATAGCTCGTTATCTCACTTGTTTACAAGCCGTTAACCCCCAAAGGAAGGCGGGGGCAGGTGTGCAATTGATTGCGCTGGAAGTCCAAACTCGTCGCAACTTGACACATTATGTCGCCCTACGACGGTTCGTTTGTCACAATTTGTCTTGCACGGGAGAATTTCAAACTGCGTTGCAGGAAGGCGTGGGCGATCCAGGAAATAAAAAAGGGAGGGCGCGGGTGCGCCCTCCCTTGACTGCACAGACCGTCTTCCGGCTTCAGCTAATCGGCGAGTCGGTAACCGACGCCTGCCCGGAGATGTTGAAGCGAATCACGCCTGACTGGTCGGTGAAGAAATAACGGGTACCAGTCTGGTTCGGGGTGAGGGGGTTGGCACGCACTTCGTATGCCGGAACCACGTTGCTCACCGCGGCCGAGGCGGTGTACACGAAGGCATAGCCGCTCTTCACGCCCGTGGCCAG
>DATIYQ010000101.1:0-5353 GCA_035517515.1 Binatia bacterium | reverse complement strand
CATGCCGCGCTGCGGGGCACCGCCCTCCAGAATGTCCGCCTGGACCGCGGCCCCCAGGGCCACCACTTCGTCCGGATTCAATTCCGTGTGCGGCGGGCGGCCGAAATATTCTTCCACGCGGCGGCGGACCAGCGGCATGCGTGTGGCCCCGCCCACCAGCACCACTTCTTCCATGGCCTGGGGCTTCTGGTGCGCGTCCGCCAGAGCCTGTTTCACCGGGCCCATGGTGCGCTCGACGATGGGCGCAAGAAGCGATTCCAGCTCCGCGCGCGTCCACTCGCGGGCGTAGGCCAGGTCTTCCCCGAGCAGCGCCCGCACCGTGGTCTTTTCTTCGCTGGAGAGTGCGTGCTTGGCTGCGGAGAGAGCTTTGCGCAGTTCCTGGAGCGGCTCCGCCTGTGCGTCCAACTCGCGCCCGAAGCGGCTGCGCAGTTCCTGGCGGGCTACGGCGAGCATGGCATTGTCCATGTCGTCGCCGCCCAGGTGGGTATCGCCGTTGGTGGAGAGGACTTGATAGATGTCCCCCTGGCCGGTGGAGATCAATTTCAAAACGGAGATGTCGAAGGTGCCGCCGCCCAGGTCGTACACAGCCACCAGGCCGCGCTGCTGCTCGTGCAGGCCATAGGCCAGAGCCGCGGCCGTGGGCTCATTCACCAGGCGCAGCACTTCCAATCCGGCCAGCCGCCCGGCATCGCGGGTGGCCTGGCGCTGGGCGTCGTTGAAATATGCGGGGACGGTAATGACCGCGCGGTCCACCGGCTCGTTGAAGAAATGTTCGGCCCAGCTTTTCAGCTCGCGGAGGATGAAGGCGGAAATCTCCGGGGGAGTGAACACGCGGTCGCCCAGGCGCACGCGGATCACCTGGCGGCTCTCCGGGTCCACGCGGAAGGGAAAGAGCTTCAATTCGTTGTGGACGTCGTCCAGCCCGCGGCCCATCAGGCGCTTGACGGAATAAATCGAGCGATCGGGTTGCGTGAGCAACCGGCGGCGCGCCGGCTCGCCCACCACGATGGCGCCGTCCGCGTCCAGGCTGACCACAGAAGGACACAGCGTGGAACCGTGCGGGCCGGGGATACACTTCGGGCGGCCCGTGGCCGGGTCCACATAGGCCACGAGACTATTGGTGGTGCCGAGATCGATGCCGACGGTGCGGCTCATGCTTCACCCAATTCCTGGGTCACGCCGCGCACCAGGTTGCGGAGGTAGGACCGGCGGTTCAGGATTTCGTTGATGCGCGCCAGGACCGCGCTTCCCGCGGCTGAATTTCCGGCGTCGAGCGCGACGTCCCACTCCCGCGCGGCGGCCATGAGTTGCCGGTCCACATCTTCCAGGCGCGCTTCAAAGCCACGCGCGGCCTCTTCCAGCCGGCGGCGCAGGCCGGCGGTTTCTTGCTCCGCTTGATGCGCGGCTCGCGCCGCGCGCAACTCGTCCAGGGACTCGTTGAGCTCGAACACTTCTTCGAGCAGTTCCGGCGGGGCCTGCTGCTTCGTCTGGCCCTCTTTGCGCACACCCTCCAGTTCCAGCAGATACTCGACGCGCGCCACGGGGTCGCGGAGCACGCGAAAGGCATCGTTCAACTGGGAGGAGCGTTCGAGGGACATCTCGCGCTCCGCGGCGCCCGAGCGCACAAAATTATCCGGGTGCAGCTTCCAGGAAAGCGCATGAAAGCGCGCTTCCAGATCGCCCATCTCGATCCACAGCTTGCGGGGCAGGCCGAAGAAACGGAAATAATCCGTGCCGCGAGGCAGCGGCTGGATTTTCCCACACGCGGCGCAGAAATGCTCCCCGCCGGCCGGGGCGCCGCAGCCCCAGCATGCCGTTGCCGCCGTTGTTTCGGTCACGTTCATTGCCTTCCCCACGGGCACCGGCGTCAGCCCCTTCCGGGCGAAAAAAAAGTGGTTGGCGGCGCCGCCTGCCAACCACGCGCTGCTCCCTTGCGTATGCGGGGCGCCTGCTCGATTCCCTTCCCGGCTAGGCCGTAAACGAGCTGCCACAGCCGCAGGAGCGCGCGGCCTGCGGATTTTCGAACACAAATCCCTGGTGCATCAGCGACTCGCGATAATCGAGCGTGGTGTTGTTCAGGAACAGAAAGCTTTTGGGATCCACGAAGACGCGCGCGCCGTGCTCTTCAATCACGTTATCGCGGTCGCGCCGCTGCGTTTCCAGCCGCATGGCATAGGAGAGGCCGGAGCAGCCGCCGCCCTGCACGCCCAGGCGCAGCCCGCCGCTTTCCGCGGGCACACCCTCCTTGGCAAGCAACTCGCGAATTTTCTCTGCCGCGTGTTCGGTGATATGGATCATCGTTTCTTCTCTGCACTCTGGAGCCCGGAGAGGACGCCCGGGGGGTTCAGACCCGGGGCGTTCCCCGTCCGCGTCCAGACTACGAAGCGGACGGACCCCGCCTCTACAGAGGCGGGCAACATCCCGCAGACCCTAGGACTGGCTGGTGGCGGACTGGGCCGCGGGCTTCTCTTCGCCCGCGCCGCTCTTCCGCTTCCAATCGCCGATGGCCGCCTTGATGGCATCTTCAGCCAGCACGGAGCAGTGAATCTTCACCGGCGGGAGCGCCAGCTCGCGCACGATGTCCGTGTTCTTGATGGCCAGGGCCTCGTCCACGGTCTTGCCCTTCACCCACTCGGTGGCCAGCGAAGAGCTGGCAATGGCCGAGCCGCAACCGAAGGTCTTGAACTTGGCCTCTTCGATCACCTGGGTTTCGGGATTGATCTTCATCTGCAGCTTCATCACGTCGCCGCATTCCGGCGCGCCGACCAGGCCGGTGCCCACGTTGGGATCGCTTTTGTCGAGCGAGCCGACGTTGCGCGGATGGTTGTAATGATCCACTACTTTATCTGAGTACGCCATGAGTCCTCCGATTGCATTTTGAACGTCTCCCCACAAAACCCTTTAGTGCGTGTTCCACTGCATCTTGCTCATATCGATTCCCTCTTTGGCCATTTCATAGAGGGGCGAGAGCTCGCGCAAGCGCTTGACGGTTTCGACGACGCGCGCGGCCACATAATCCACTTCTTCATCGGTGTTGAAGCGGCCGAGGCCGAAGCGGATGGAGGTGTGCGCCAGGTCTTCGCCCACGCCCAGGGCCTTCAGCACATAGCTGGGCTCGAGGGTGGCGGAGGTGCAGGCCGAGCCGCTGGAAACGGCCACGTCGTTGATGCCCATGAGCATGGACTCGCCTTCCACATAGGCGAAACTGATGTTGATATTGTGCGGGAGGCGGTGGGTCATCGAACCGTTGATGAACACCTCATCCAACTCCGAAAAAATCCTGTCCTTCAGCCGGTCGCGCATTCCGCGCAGCCGAGCCGATTCCAGGGGCATTTCCTCCAGGCAGAGCTCGCAAGCCTTGCCGAAGCCCACGATGCCGGTGACGTTCAGGGTGCCGGAGCGCATGCCGCGCTCGTGGCCGCCGCCGTCAATCAGCGGCGAGAGCTGCACGCGGGGATTGCGCCGGCGCACATAGAGCGCGCCCACGCCCTTGGGGCCGTAGAGTTTGTGGCCGGAAAGGGACAGAAGATCGATGTTGTCCTTGTTGACGTCCACGGGAATTTTGCCGGCGGCCTGCACGCCATCCACGTGGAAGAAGACGCCCTTCTCTTTCGCCAGCGCGCCCAGCTCAGCAACCGGCTGCACCACGCCGATTTCATTGTTGGCGTACATGATGGTCAGCAGGATGGTGCGCGGGGTGATGGCCTTGCGCACATCGTCCAGATTCACCCGGCCGTCTTTCTGCACCGGCAGGTAGGTGACTTCGTAGCCGTATTTCTCCAGGCGCTTGCAGGTGTCCAGCACCGCCTTGTGCTCGGTCACCTCGGTGATGATGTGATTGCCCTTCTCGCGGTACATCTCCGCAACGCCCTTGATGGCCAGGTTATTGGACTCGGTGGCGCCGCTGGTCCAGATGATTTCCTTGGGGGTGGCGCCGATGAGTTTGGCCACCTGCTCGCGGGCATGCTCTACGCCTTCCTCCGCCTTCCATCCGAAGGCGTGATTGCGGCTGGCCGCATTGCCGAAATTCTCGCTGAAATAGGGCAGCATGGTCTCCACCACGCGCGGGTCCACCGGAGTGGTCGCGTGGTTATCCATGTAAATCGGTAGTTTGACCGCCATTTCCCCTCTCCTCGTCCCCTGGAATCTCTTAAATCCGCAGATCCACCAATCCGCTCGAATCCCCGCCATCGGCCAGGCTGGTGATGGTTACGGCGCCCAGCACCTGCAGAATTCCGTCGTTCACCCGCCGGAGCGGGTCGCGCACCGTGCAACGGTCCGAGTGGTCGCAGACGCCGTGGGCGGTCTCGCAGGAGGTGATCACCACGGGCCCGTCAATGGCGCTGATGGCTTCGAGCGCGGTAATGCGGGCCGGGTCTTTGGCCAACGCATACCCTCCGGTCGAACCATGCCGCGCCCGCAGCAGCCCTTTGCGCGCCAGCCGCTGTAAGACCTTGGCCATGAGCGGCGCGGAGATGCCATAAACCTCCGCGATATCGGAAGCGCTGGAAGAAGTTTCGGGATCGCGCATGGCCAGATGCTTGAGCGCAATCAACCCATAGTCTGCTTTCTTGGAGAGCTTCAACATGGCTATCGGACCGCTTCGGTCGCATATTCAATCTACAGCAGTGGCCGCCCTCGTGTCAACCCCGCTCTTCGCGCAGCATGCCCACAAGCCCTTGAGATTGAAGATGCTAGATTGCGACCCCGCGGGTCCGATATCCACTGTTTCGAGTTCG
Source organism: Binatia bacterium (assembly GCA_035517515.1). Taxonomy (GTDB): domain Bacteria; phylum Acidobacteriota; class Terriglobia; order Acidiferrales; family UBA7541; genus JOPF136. The sequence goes on along the minus strand of DATIYQ010000101.1, from coordinate 614 downwards.
GCGGCTCGTGGGGCAGGCCGAAGTGGGCAGAACCGGGGCCGAGTGGAAAAGAGATTACGCCGCCTCACCGAGTGGCGGCGGGCTTCCAGTCTTCCAGGAATTGGCGCACGTCTCCCATACCGATGCGCACCGCGGAGTCGAATTCGCCATTCTTCTGGCTGGTAATCAGCCGGCCCTCGGCATCCAGAACCGCCAGGCTGGGCAGCTTGTCGGGTTGAACCTGGCACAGCCGGGCCAGGTCCACGTTGCTGGTTCCGTCGGCCACGTTGACATGCACCAGGTGGTAATTGGCGGCGATGAGCGGGGCCAGTTCTTTGGAGTGGAAGGCGGCGTCCAGTACGTGGCAGTCGTAGCACCAGTTGGCGCCGAACACCACCAGCACACGCTTGTGGTCCAGGCGCGCGGCGGCCAGCGCGGCCTCCAGGTCCCCATGGGCCTTCTCCGGCTCCGGATAGAGCTGCGGATTGGGCCGCGCCGGCTCCGGCAGGCGGATGGGGGGACGCGGCAGGAGGTCGCTGCGCTGCGAGCGATAAATCTGCCAGCCAGCGCCCTGCTGCACCCACAACTGTGCGCTGGAGACAATGTAGTCCTGGGGGTGTCCCGAGGAGACCATG
>DATIYQ010000100.1:0-9645 GCA_035517515.1 Binatia bacterium | reverse complement strand
GCGCACCAGTCCCATTTCCTTCAATCTGCTGAGTACGTCCCGATTCGCATCCGCCGGGCGGCACTTGATTAGCAGTGCGATATCCTCCATGCCGCGACTCTTGAACGCTTTGTCGAATCCCTCGATTCGCGCTTGGTTGTGCGCCACCGACGGCACCAGGAAATTGTCGTCGTGGAATACGAACTGCCGCGTCCCCCGCTCGCGATAAAGCTCCGCCATCTCGTCGGCAATCAACTCCACACTGCGTTGGCGAAATTTTTTGCCCGGCGCCAGATTGTGCAGTGTTGTGATGCAGCAGTACGCACAGTTCTCGTAGCATCCGCGGCTCCCCATCAGAAAGCTGGTGGGCACTCCGGCAATGGTGTGGATCCGCCCGGCCCGCTCGGGGAACGGCAAGATGTCCAAGTCGTCCAGCGTTCGGCGTTGCGGCGTGAATCGAACCTGGCCATCTTCCCGGTACGCGATTCCAGTAATCTTCGGCAAGTCATCCTTCAGATTCGCTGCAGCCGCAACGATCTCCCCCAGCGTTTCCTCTCCCTCGTGAATCACGATGATGTCGAGTTCGGAATGGTGCTCCAGCAGCGGCTGTGCTGCGCACGAAGCGTAATGTCCGCCCGCCACAATCAGTTTTCCAGGGTGGAGTTGTTTGATCCGGCGTGCCAAAGCGAGAAATTCCTGCGCGCGCGATTGAAAACAAACCGACAGTCCGACGATCTCCGCCTCGCCCGCCTGTTCGGCGACCGCCTCCACATCGTCCGCTGAATTGAACACTGCCAATGACGTCTCATGCCGCTTCGCCTGCAGTGAAGATGCTAGATATCGGATGGAAAGATTCTCCTCAAAGTCCGGACCGGCCAGAAGAACGCGCATATACCCTCCCGCCCGTCAAATCTGGAACGCGCTGATTGTACATTCTTGCATCGCCGATATTGAACTTAGGCTCAGGTAGATTGCGCCTTGTCCGGGTGACGGGCTAACCAGAAGTTACTCCTGACCAGGAGTCCAGTTTTAGGAGGGAGCACTACAAGCATGTAGCACGCAAGTGCTGTCAGTTGCTACAGGCCTCCACGACGTGCCTCTGCTACGACCACTCAATCGCTTTGGGGCCTGCGATTACAAAGCAAGGCGTCACCGGGGTTGCGCCTTCGGCTTGGAATGGATTCCAAGAACGTGTGGCCCGGCTTTATGAGCAGAATGCGCCGCAGGAGGAAATCCTAGGGCGCATTGGGTGATACGTTCGGCGCTGGAAGCAGTGGCTGGTCAGTGGTGTCGCCATGTTCGATGCATTCAACTCTGCAATGCCTGGCCCGTTTTTTGCGTACGCACCTCTACCAACGTCACGAGGGCCATTAGCCCGAACAGCATGAGGCCGAAAGATGCGGGTTCCGGGGCGGCCACGGGGGAACTCGGGACAAACGACACCGGACCGACATCGGTAGCACCATAAGCGATCTCGAGGATGCCGGCCTGGTACCCTATGCTCAAAATAAAAGTAGTGCCATTAATGTCGTTACATGTAAATACATACGAATTGATGGCGCCCGAGGACTCGGTGAAGGTATTTTCAAGTATATTCCATTGGCCCGAGAAAAGATCAGTCACCGCGGAGCCCGCCAGTAGGGGATCACTTAAGAAGATTCCGGGAAAACTGGTTATGGTTACATCAGTCGCCGCGCCGGTCGTGTTGTTGGTGAGGCCAAAAATCTCACCCGTGACCGTACCGTATGTGCCCGTAAACGAGAAGGTAAAATTATCCGCCCGCGCGGTTTGCGGTAGCATGAGGCAGAGCAGACCCAGTAACCCGACCGAGAAAAGCGAATTCCATCTAATATTCATAATCCCTCCCGACAGACCTGTGATGATCCTGGGGGCCAGACGGGCCGCTGGTCGGCTAGATAGCTCGCAATTCAGCGACCAAAGCTCTGCAGGATGGTCGCTAAGGGCGAGTGTTCGAACTCATTGATTCGGGATGGCTTATTGGACCCGGGGGGTCAAGATGCCATTTGCCACCCACCCGCGTCACGCAAACATTTACACTTGTGTGTCCTCTTAGGTTCGTATATTGCCACGCAGATGGATGAGCGCTTTCTCTATTTCAAGCCGAGGCAGGACAATATTTGTGGCTCGCTTTGGTAAAGAAAAACTCACACCAGACACTAAGAAGGCTTGGGGGATGCAATACCATTTTTTCGAAGTGCCCATTACTCTTGAAGGGAAAAGAAGCCTCTGGGCTCATTCCCGACTGGTACAGTGGGAAAAACAGCGAAAGGGTTCCGCGAAATACTGGGTTTCATGGACGACCTTGCCGTTGCGGAACTCCATGATGCTGACGGTGCAGCTCCGCCGCTCCTGATACGTGATGGTGTATTCCGTAATCCAGAGATTCCCGCGCCCGAGAATCCGCTTGACCGCGAAGCCGGAGGGCTTGCCGGGATGATGGCTCCTCAGGGCCCGCAAGTTTTTTCGCCCGAGGATTCGCTCCCCCGACTGGGGATAATCGCAAATGGCATGGTCATGGTAAATATCGTGTTCCGCGGTTGCATCGCCGGCCGCGGAGGCGCGCCAGTGCGCATCCAGGGCCGCACGGATTTGTTCTTCTGCCGCCGACTGCGCCCGGCGCGAATTCGCTCCCACGTTCATTTGCCCGGCGCTGCCGATTTGCTTTGGGGAATGAAACCCGGAACGCCGGTGCTCACCACTGGATTCAGCCTCTGCCGGGTCTGAATTCGATTGATTTCGTCCAGCGCGTCCTGCGGAAGGGCAGAGATATCGAAATTCTCCCGCGCGCGGGCCGCGCTCCTGGGCGTGGTCAGCAAAGCCGTGCCGCGCTGGACCGCCCAGGCCAGCAGCACCTGTGCCGGCGTCTTTCCAACCCGCGCGGCGATCCGCTTGATGACCGGATCGTCGAACAGCCCGGGCGACATCCCGTGGCCGAGCGGCGCGAAAGCCAGAAACACGATGCCCCGCTCCTTGCAGTATTCCAACAGCTCCGTTTCCGGCAGGTACGGATGCGATTCCACCTGCACCACGGCGGGCTTGATTCTCGCCGACTCGTAGATGGGCCGCAACGCCTCCAGGCCAAGGTCAGAAAGGCCGATGGCCCCGCACTTGCCGCTGTCCACCAGGCTTTCCATGGCCCGCCAGGTGTCGAGCAAAGTCACGCCACGGTCGTAAATGACGTTGCCGTTTTGATCCCGCGGGTCCTGGTCGTCGCCGGGCTGAAAGGCAAAAGGAGTATGGATGAGGTAGAGGTCGAGAAACTTCAGCCCGAGCCTGTCCAGACTCGCCGCAAAAGCGGGTTCGACGCGCTCGGGCCGGTGATTGGAGTTCCACAGCTTGGTGGTGACAAAAATGTCTTCGCGCTTGATCCCTCCGGAGGCAAGCCCGGCCTGCAAGGCCTGGCCTACTTCGCGCTCGTTCCGGTAGCGTTCCGCGCAATCGAAGTGCCGGAAACCGGCTTCCAGCGCGTTTCTGGTTGCCGAGATGGTTTCGGCCGGGTCGGGAATCAATGTGCCGAAGCCGAGTGCGGGTATCCGACCGGCTCCGTGGTTGAGTGGAATTCTCTTCGTCCGCAGATCAGAAGCTTCAATCATGAATGCACCTCCAAGGTATTTTTGCGTCCGGCATCACCACCCGGATTCGAAACTTAGATGCCGGTTACCGCCAACTGGACGCAAACTCCTGATCCGCAGAACGCAGAGTATGGGCGCGAGCATCGTTGCGTAAATCCTGATTCACGAGCAAACCGGAACCTATTGCTCGCGGCCACTCCTCGACCTGGGTCAAGCCGGGGTTCACTCAAAGCTGTGGGAATGACAAGTCCTCAATCCAAACGCCGGTGACCCGTGTAAGAGCGATGGGGCCGCTTGCTGCGCGAACAAGAGCCGCTCGGCGTGATCAACGGGGAGACTTTGGACCGCTGCCGGCGGGGACACCGCACTACCAGCCAGAGAGCACAAGCGGGCCCGTGCCAACATTGCGTAATCGCGCGTTTATTTTGCCGCGACACCCGAAACGTATAGGTGCGCGCTCCATGCGCGCGCTCAGACGTCTGGTCCCCGCCCGCGACGCGCACCTGGCGGGAACTCCTGTTGGGGAGAGGCTTTCATGGCCACCACTTCCATTGCGGTTCCGCTGGCGGCGCACGAAAAACTAAACCGTGCTCCGAACCGCGTGGGCATGCAGATCTTTGGGCTCATCTGGTGGGCTGGAAGCGCATCGTGGTGACGGTAGGCGAGAAAATCGACAAAAACCATCTCACCTACGGCCAGGGCGCCGCCGCGGAAATCACCGCCATGGCCACCATCGGCGCGGCCGATGGGCTCGGCCTGCCGGTGAGCACAACTCACGTCTTGTCTTCCGGCGTCGCGGGATGCATGGCGGCAAACCGGTCCGGATTGCAGGGCAGCACGGTGCGCAACCTGGCGCTGGCCTGGGTGCTCACTCTGCCCGCAGCCATGACGCTTTCCGCCCTGCTGTTCTGCGCGTTCCGGCAACTGTTCCACGCCTAGCGGTTGCGGGCAGCTGAATCCCGCGTCACGCTCAATTGCCGCGCGGTCCGAGACGCCACGCAAAGTTGCCGTTTCCGCCAGTCCCGCGCGGCCGGTCCCTTGAATTCCTCGCCCCGCCGGGAGAACTGCTGGACCGGATGTTGCGCGAGCGGCCGGACCGTCCATTCGTGCCGCTTTCGGCCAGCAAAATTGTTCAGCTCTTTGAGGATGCCTATGGCCAGCAGCTCGCCTGGCAGAAGTCCAAGGGCGGACTCTCCACCAAGGAAGTGGCGCGGGTGATCGTGACGCGGGAGAAGAGCGCCTAGGGCGAACCTGCGCGAGCGCGGGGCCGGACTGTCCCGGCGGGCCAATCCGCGGCAGAAATCTTCAAACCAGGCCGGTAAAAAATGGCGGGCCCGGGGAATTGGAGGGGGTAAGTTCTCCGCCCGGGCCCACCTGGTTGCTGTCTGAACCGGAAGCATGCAGCCGCTTCCGGAGTTCTGCACCTGTCAATAATCCCAGAGCCGTCTCAACTCTAGCCGCAGGGGGCGGCCAGCAGATGCCTGGCCCTGTTAGAACCGGATGGTAACGCCGGCCAGATAACGGAAGTTATTCTGGATCCGGTTGCCGGCCAGGAATTTGTTGTTGAAGTTGGTCAGCAGGTAGTCGAACTCCCCTGGCCGAAAGTAGAAGGTCTTGTTGAGGCGGATATCGATCCCGGCACCGGCGGCCATCGCGAATCCGTTATTCGAGGGGGCGCTGCCGCTAATCCCGGCGGCATTGAACAAATTCGAATAGACGTTGGAGTGCGCCGCGCCGAAGAGGACCTGGCCGTAAGGCGCGAATTTGTTCTTCCGGGGCTGGATCACCGGACCGAACATGTAGGTGAACAGGTTGCCCTGCACGTTGTAGGTGCCCGGTTCAAGGTTTGGAATGCCGGCGGGAACGACAAATTTTGTCGTGTTGCTGGCGTATCCCTGGAAATCGGCCTTGACGCCAATCAGATCCATCCAGAAATAGGCGAAGCTGCCGCCGCCCCCGTTCAGACTGTGGCGTTGCGCGTACGTCGAGGCCGGGTAGAAGCTCACGAAAGAGTAGTCGAGCGACACCTCAACCTTACTCGAATCACTATCCTGTGCGAATGCACTGCCCCCAAACAGCAAGGCGGCGCAAAGCATTCCGATCAGCTTACCTTTCATCTGGCTCTCCTTTAGAGCTAAGTTTTCCCGGCAGCCGAAGCGGGCCAGCGGATGAACGCCCTCCGTGGACGGGATACATTCCCCGACCCCGGACGACCGCCCCTGTCATCCGCAGTCCCTTCGCTCCGACAAGCCGCTGAGTCTGAGAGCCTGGGGAAACCCGGGAGTTGCTGGACGCCTGTCTCCCGATCCTTTGCCTCGGGCAGGTCCCCCTGGGGACCTGTCCCTTTCCCTGCCCTCGCTATCCACGCTAGAGGCGGGTAAGGGGATGAGGAACTGTCAAAACTGACGGTGCATGTCGAAGGCATTACCTGATTGTCCAGCGGTCGGCTATCACACTGACACTACAGGGGTAAACAGGAATTCTCCGGTCGTCTCCCGGCTCGAGAATGCCATGGGAACTGCGTGGAATAGGGGTACAGACCGTGGGCGACAGCGGGGGGTCCCCCCAGGGAGACACCCCCTGTTACCTGGCCAACCTGCCTGGCCGGGAGCGTAAATGGATGGGGGTAGGGACCCCGCGCTACCGGGGAGGGCCGCGCCTCTCGCCACCCTCGGGTGCTGGGGCGATGTGCGGGATGCCCGCTTCGTTCATCAGCTTATTGAGCGCGGCCAGGTCTTCGTCCACCATCTTCTGCACGGCGGCGTGGCCATCCCCCACCAGCTTTTTCAGGGTGGCCAGGTCGTCCTTCTGCTGAGCGGTGGGCGCGGCGGAGTAGCCCTCGATCGCGCCCATCAACTGGCCGACCCGCTGTCCCAGGGGGGGCGGCGTATAAACCAGCGGAGGCCCGGCATTGCCCTGGGCCTGCTCGGGCGCCACGTACTTGGCATGGAGGTCTTCGACCTTTTTGGAAAGCGCTTCGGCGGCCTTCTGGACGTTTTCCGGGATTTTCTCCGCACCGGGCTTCTTCCAGGCCTCCATCGCGGCTTTGAGCGGGGTTTGCACACCGACCACCGTCCTGCGGTCGCGATCCGCGGTGCGGCCCAGGCCGTAAAGTTGCAGCACTGCCTCGTGGCGGGCGGCGCGGTCTGAGGGCCCCATCTGGATGCGCGGATCCTCTTCCACAGTGACCGTCCTGGTGGCTTCGTTCTTCCCGGCGGTGATCTTCACGGTGTATTGGCCCGGCTCCACCAGCGGCCCGCGGGGCCCAAAGCCGAAACCGGCTTCCATGGCCTGCCGCTGTTGCGGTGTCGGCTCGGAGTACGGCGCCATGCGCAGGTCCCAGTTGGTGCGATTGATGCCCTCCTTGGCTTCGCACGGCGGGGCGCCAAACGCGCGGGGAGCAGCGGCGGGGGCGGCCCCTTCCGCGGCACGGGCGGCGCAGGTGATTTCGCGGACCACCTTGCCGTCCTTATCCAAGATGGTGAGTTTCACGGGTTCTTTCTCCGCCGGTTTGGTTTTCAGGTAGAAGCTGATCAGCGCGCCGTAGGCGGGATTGCGGGCCTCGAACCATTTGTGGCCGGTATTGCCCTTGTAGCCGAACATGCGCCACTCAATGGCCGGACGGGTGTCGAAGAGGTGGAGGTCTTCGCCGAGGGTTTTATCGTCGAGCTGTTCGAGCGCGGTAATGTCGTCCATCACCCAGATGGAGCGGCCGTGCGTGCCGAGCACCAGGTCGTTATCCCGGGGGTGGATCTGGATGTCGTCTACCGGCACGGTGGGCAGATTGTTTTTCAGCGGCATCCAGTTGGCGCCGCGGTCGAAAGAAATGAATGCGCCATATTCGGTGCCCGCGAACAGCAGGTTGGCATTGCGCGGATGTTCGCGGATCACGTGCACCGTTCCGTTGTTGGCGGGCAGGCCGCTGGAAATCGCTTTCCAGGTTTCGCCGAAATCCGAGGTCATGAACAGGTAGACGTGAAAGTCGTTTCCGCGGTGCCCATCGAAAGCCACGAAGGCGGTGCCCTCTGCATAACGCGAGGCCACCACGCGGCTCACGTAGGTTCCTTTGGGTACTCCCGGCACGCGGTCGGCCACGTTCTTCCAGCTCTGCCCGCCGTCGCGGGAGACCTGCAGGTTGCCGTCGTCCGTGCCCACCCAGAGCACCGAGACGCTAACCGGGGAATCGCTGATGGTGGTGATGCAGGGATAATCTTCCACGCCGTCATTGCGCGAGAGCGTGTCCTTGTCCGGCACCTTGCCGAAGATGGAGAGTTTGCCGCGGTCCACGCCGGTGGTCAGGTCGCCGCCCAGCTTGGTCCAGGTGTCGCCCCGGTCGGTGGATTTGAACAGGAAATTTCCGCCGTAATAGATGGTGTTGTGGTCGTGGGAAGAGATGATCACCGGGGAATTCCACTGGAAGCGGTAGGGCGGGTCGCCCTCTTTGAACAGCGGGCGGATATTGCGCGCCTCGTTGGTGCGCGTATCGCGCCGGGCGATGTTTCCGTCCTGCGATTCCTCGTAAACGGTGGAGGCATCGGTGGGATCAATCGTGGCGTAGAAACCGTCTCCCCCGCCCACGCGGAACCAGTCGTCGTTGGTGATGCCCTCGTTATACGGGGTGGCGCTCGGCCCGCACCAGCTCCCGTTATCCTGCAATCCGCCGCAAACCCACCAGGGCTTGCGCATGTCCAATCCGATCTCGTAAAACTGGCCAAGGGCCACGGTGTTTATGTAATCCCAGCTGCGCCCGGAGTCGTAGCTCCAGTGGATGCCGCCATCCGTGCCGGCAATCATGTGCTGGGAATTCGCCGGATCAATCCACATGGCGTGGTAATCGCCGTGGATGCGCGCGCCGCGCGAGGTGACAAAGGTCTTTCCCCCGTCTTCGGAATGTTGCAGCGGCGCGCCCAGCACCCAGATGCGCAGGTCGTTATTGGGGTCCACGCGCACCTGGCTGTAATAGGAGGCGCGGGGGTTGGTGTCGCTCATCTTCGTCCAGTTCTCGCCCTTGTCTTCGCTGCGGTAGATGCCCCCTTTGGGGTGCTGCACCAGCGCGTAGACGATATTCGGATTGTGGCGGTAGATGGTGAGGCCGATCCGGCCCACGTCGCCCCCTTCGGCGTAGGGCAGACCCTTGGTCAGCCTTTTCCAGGTGGCGCCGCCATCCGTGGTTTTGTAGATACCGCCGTCCGGCCCGCCGCCGTTGAATCCAAAGGGCGTGCGCCGGCGCTCGTAGGCAGCGGCGTAGAGCGTGTCCGGGCTCTGCGGGTCCATGGCGATGTCGCTCACTCCGGTGTCTTCATTGATGGAGAGCACCAGCGTCCAGTTCTTCCCGCCGTCCGTGGTTTTATACACGCCGCGCTCTTTGCTTGCGCCCCACAGGCGGCCCTCCGCCGCCACATACACCACGCTGGGGTTCACGGGATGAATGGCGATGCGGCCGATGTGGAAGGTCTCCTCCAAGCCCACATGCGTCCAGGTCTTTCCGGCGTCCATGGACTTGTAGGCGCCATTGCCCCAGGAGGAACTCTGCCGGTTGTTGGCCTCTCCGGTGCCCACCCACACGATGGAAGGATCGGAGGGCGCCACGCTCACTGCGCCGATGGTGGAAACCGGCTCCTTGTCGAAAATGGGCTCCCAGGTGGTGCCGTCGTTGACGGTCTTCCAGACGCCGCCCGAGGCCGTGCCCACGTAAACGATGTGCGGATTGCTCTCCACCACCGCGAAGTCGTCAATGCGCCCGCCCATGATGGCGGGGCCCAGTTCGCGCCACTGCAGGTTTTCGATCGCCGCTGCGTAGCCTGCACCGCCCACTGGAGCGGCGGTCGCCGCCGTGGCCGCGGCCGGAGCCTCCTTCGCGCCTTTCCCCTTCTTTCCGGACTTCTCCTGACCGAAAGCGACGCCGGCGGCGATCAAGAGCAGCACCGCCACAGAGAGGGAAACCACGCCGCGAAGATATTTATGATGGAAATTCATTTCTGTGCCCCCACGGAAAGGATTGCGTGCCGATATCCGACGGCTGTTGGCCGAATAACGCGCGCATACTATCCCCGGTAGGAGTCGAATGCAAGGC
>DATIYQ010000099.1:0-5429 GCA_035517515.1 Binatia bacterium | reverse complement strand
TATCGTCGGCCTCGCGGACTGTACCCTGGTGGTGCTGGTCCCCGGACTGGGCGATGAGGTCCAGGCCATCAAAGCGGGTATCATGGAAATCGCCGACGTCTTCGTGCTCAACAAGGCGGACCGCGAAGGCACCGACCGCTTTGAGCAGCAATTGAAAGCCATGCTCTCGCTGGTGCCGGAGCGTGCCGGATGGCGCCCCCCAGTCATCCGCACCGTGGCCACCGAAAATCGCGGAATCGCGGAACTCGGCGCGGCCATCCAGGAATTCCGCCGGCACGTGGAACGCACCGGCCAATCCCAGGCGCGCAAAGCCGCCAATTGGAAGAAGCGCCTGCTGGACCTGCTCGAAGCCCGGCTGGTCGAGCGCGTCGTGGCCGGAGGCATGGGTGAGAAAGGTCTGGACGCGCTGGCCGCGGAAATCTCCCAGCGGCGGCGCGATCCCTATACGGCGGTCAGTGAGATCCTGGCGCGGGCGGGCCTGAAATGAAACTCGGCGATCTGGAAGTTTATCTGCTCAATGACGGGCCGTTCCATCTCGATGGCGGCGCCATGTTCGGCGTGATTCCCAAGCCCCTGTGGGAAAAACAGGCCGCTCCGGACGCGCGCAACCGCATCCGCCTCACCATGAACTGCCTGCTGGTGCGCACCGCCGGCCAGTGGGTGCTGATTGAGGCCGGCGCGGGCGATAAACTGGACGCCAAGAAGAACGACATTTTCGGATTCGGCGGCCCGCCGCGCCTCTTGGATCAAATGCTTGCGCGCGGCGTGCGCCCCGAAGACGTCTCTCTGGTCGTAAACACCCATCTGCACTTCGATCATTGCGGCTGGAACACCCGCCGGGTCGAAGGCCGCGTCATCCCCACGTTTCCCAACGCGCGCTACGCCCTCCAGCGCGGCGAACTGGAATGGGCCAGGCATCCCACCGAGCGCGACCGCGGCAGCTACATGGCCGAGAATTGGGAGGCGGTGGAAAAATCCGGCCAGTGGTGGTTGCTCGAGGGCGACGCGGATCTCGCCCCCGGCATCCGCGTGATTCGCGTTCCCGGCCACAATCGCGACATGCAGTGCGTCCGTTTGGATGGCGGCGGCCGCACCATTTTCCTCCCCGTGGACCTGGTGCCTACCCACCACCACCTGGCCACCCACTGGGTCATGTCCTTCGACCTCTACCCGGTCGAGACCATGCAGAATAAAAAGAAATGGCTGGCGGAAGCGGAGCGCGGCCACTGGCTCTGCGTCCTCTGCCACGATGCGGAAACGCCTGCGGGCTACGTCCACAGCAAAGACGGTCGGCCGGTCTTCGAGCCGGCCGCATTCGAATGACCGGAGAAGGGAACTGATGGCGAAACCAACGAGACGGAGATCGGCGGGCAGAGGCGCCGCGCGGAAGCACAGCCCCGGCGGCACGCGAGGGCCGGTGCGCATCGGCATCATCGGCGGCAGCGGGCTCTACGCCATCAGCGGGCTCACCGCCACGCGGGAAGTGCGCGTGCGCACCCCCTTCGGTGATCCCTCCGACGCCTTCGTGGTGGGAATGCTCGAAGGCCAGCGCGTCGCATTTCTCGCCCGGCACGGCCGCGGCCACCGCCTCATGCCCACGGAAATCAATTTCCGCGCCAATATCTGTGCCATGAAGTTGCTGGGCGTCGAGCGCATCCTTTCCGCCAGCGCCGTGGGTTCCCTGCGCGAAGATCTGCCCCCCGGAATGTTCCTCATCCCCGACCAGTTCTTCGACCGCACCCGCCACCGCGTGGACACTTTTTTCGGCCAGGGGTTGGTGGCCCACATCTCCTTCGATAAGCCCACCTGCGGGCCATTGAGCGCCGTCCTGGCCGCCGCCTGCGAGGCGGAGCGCGTGCCCGTGCATCGTGGCGGCACCTACGTGTGCATGGAGGGCCCGCAATTCTCCACCCTCGCCGAGTCCCACGTGTACCGCCAGTTGCGCTTCGACGTGATCGGCATGACCAACCTCACGGAAGCACGCCTCGCCCGCGAGGCCGAAATCTGTTACGCCACCATGGCCATGATCACCGATTACGATTGCTGGCACCCGGAGCACGATGCCGTCACCGGCGCCCAGATTCTGGCCGTGCTGCATCACAACGCGGAAAACGCGCACAATGTTCTGCGGAGCGCGGTGCGCTCCATCCCCGATGCGCCCGCCTGCCGTTGCGGCCAGGCCCTGGCCCACGCCATCCTCACCGGCCGCAAAGCGATTCCCCCGGCCGCCCGGCGCAGGCTCGCGGCCATCACCGGAAAATATCTGGAGTAAGAGAGGAAGGCGCGGATATGTCCCTGCTCATCGTCGGTACGGTGGCCTTTGACGCGGTCGAAACCCCGCACGGCAAGGTGGGCCGCATGCTCGGCGGAGCCGCCACCTATTCCGCCGTCGCCGCCAGTTTCTTCGCCCCGGTACGGCTTCTCTCCGTGGTCGGAGAAGATTTCACCCACCGGGACCACGCCGTCTTCCGCGGGCGGCCCATAGACACCCGCGGCCTGGAACGCGCCAAGGGCCGCTCCTTTTTCTGGTCCGGGCGCTACACCCCGGACATGAATGACCGCGTCACCCTGGAGACGCAGCTCAACGTGCTCGCGGAATTCGATCCCCGCCTCCCCGAGCACTACCGCGATTCCCCCTTTGTGTTTCTCTCCAACCTTCAGCCCTCCGTGCAGCACGGCGTGCTCCGGCAGATGCGGCGCAAGCCCCGCCTCGTCGCGCTCGATACCATGAACTACTGGATCGAGGGCGCCCTCTCCGATCTTCGCGTGGTCCTGCGCCGCGTTCAGGTGCTGCTCATCAACGATGCGGAGGCCCGCCAATTGAGCGGGCGCCACAACCTCCTCGAGGCCGCCGAGCGCATCCAGGCCATGGGTCCCCGGGCACTGGTCATCAAGCGCGGGGAGCATGGCGCCATCCTGGTGCGCGGCCGCCGCATCTTTTCCGTTCCCGGCATGCCCCTCCGCCGCGTCTTTGACCCCACCGGCGCCGGCGACAGTTTTGCCGGTGGTTTCCTGGGCGTGCTCGCCGCCAGCGGCCGCTTGGACGAGTCCGCCCTGCGCCGCGCCATGATCTACGGCTCCGTGATGGGCAGTTTCGCCGTCGAAAAATTCGGCTTGGAGCGCCTGCGCCGCCTCACCCGCAAGCAAATCCGCGAGCGCGCCCGGCAGTTCCAGCAGCTTACCCGCTTTGAGCTGTGACCGTACTTCGCCGGAACTGAGCGCGCCCGCCATGCGATCCTTCCACAAACTCCCCGTGCCGCCCCGCGCAGGGCGCCGCGCGCACGCAGCACAACTCCTGCTCCGCCTGGCCGCCTTCGCCCTGCTCTTCGCGCTGCTTCCGCTGCGTGCCGGCGCCACCATTCGCTACACCATTTCCCTGGCGGACCGGCCGGAAAGCCGTTTCCGCGTGCGCATGGAAATTCCCGCGGCCGAGGGGACCACGGAACTGGACATGCCCGTCTGGAACGGCCTCTACCAGGTCCGCGACTTCGCCTCTCGCGTCAGCGGCCTGCATGCGGCCACTTCTACCGGTGCCGCGGTTCCCCTGCGCAGGCTCACCCCGCATTCCTGGCTGGCCCAGCCCGCCGGCGGCGCCTTGGTGGTGGAATACCAAGTCGAATGGGATGAGCCCGGCCCGTTCAGTTCTCAGCTCAACGCCGCTCACGCCTTTTTGAATCCGGCCACCGTGCTCCTCTACGTTCCCGCCCGCCGCGCCGAAGGCGTTGCGCTCGAATTCCGCGACCTTCCCCCGAACTGGAAGCTGGCCACCGCGCTCGACCCTGGTCCCGCGCCGGCCTCCTTCGTCGCCGCCGGCTACGACGATCTGGTCCAGGCTCCCATCGAAGCCGGCGTCTTCACCGAGTTCACCGTAAACGTCCCCGGACCGCCGGTGCGCGTGGTCGTGCATTCCGCGCAACCCAACGCGGAATCGGCGGATCTCTGGTCCCGCGAACATCTCCAGGATGGCGCCCGGCGCATCGTGGAATCCCAAACCGCGCTCATGGGCGGCGCACCCTATCCCCATTACCTCTTCATCCTGCACCTGGGACTCGGCGGCGGGGGAGGCATGGAGCATCCCAACTCCACGGCAATCGCCGTGGGGCCCGGAGAAGACCCGCTCCCCACCATGGCCCACGAATTCTTCCATGCCTGGAACGTCCTGCGCATCCGCCCGCAGAGCCTGGAGCCGGTGGATTACACCCGTGAGCAGCCCACCGACGCCCTGTGGTTTGCCGAAGGCGTCACCAGCACCATCGGCGCGTACACCCTGGTGCGCTCCGGCCTGTGGAGCAAGGAACAGTTCTATGGCGACCTCGCCGCGCAGATCGAAGAGCTGCAGTCGCGCCCGGCGCGCCTCTTCCAGAGCGCGCAAGACTCCAGCATCGCCACCTGGCTGGACCGCTACCCGCTCTATCACCGCCCCGACACCAGCATTTCCTATTACAACAAGGGCCAGTTGCTCGGCGTGCTGCTCGATATCACCCTGCGTGATGCCACCGCAAACCGCGAGAGTTTGGACACCCTGCTCCGCGCCATGAACGCCCGCTTCGCCCAAAAGCACATCTTTTACCGCGACACGGCCGCCATCCAGGCCCTGGCCTCGGAGCTGGCCCAGCGCGACCTTTCCGATTTCTTCCGCCGCTTCGTGGCCGGCACCGAAGAAATTCCCTTCGCGGAAATTCTCGCTCACGGAGGATTCGATCTCCGCCAGGCCGGCGCCACCGTTGCCGACGCGGGATTTTCCACCGGACGTCCGTCCGCCGCCGGCGCGCCGGTCACCTCCGTGGATGCCCAGGGCCCCGCCGCCCGCGCCGGTCTCGAGCGCGGCGACGTGATCGTTGAATTCAACGGCGCGCCGCCCCCGCCGCGCCTCGGCCAGGTGCTCGCGCGCCTCTCCCCGGGCGATGAAATCCGCCTGCGCATTCTGCGCGGCACAGAAGCGCGTACCATCACCTTCCGCGCCGGCCGCCGCAGTGTGTCCAGCTATCGCGTCCTGGAAGCCGGCGCCGGCGGCCTTCCTCGCGCCATCCGCGAAGGCATCCTCTCCGGCACCAACCCCTCCCCGTAGCGCCGGCGGCCCGCGCCGGCCTTTACTCCCCGCGCTTCCCGTGCCGTCATCCCGAGTTCCGCGCAAGCGGGACGAGGGATCTGCTTTTCAACGGTGTGTCCACTCAGCACAGCGTTTCGCGCCCGCCATGTTATAAATTGCGCCCGGAACCCGCATGCTCGCCCTCGCCCTCATCCGCACCTGCGCCGCCATCTGCTTCCTCATCCTCTACGGCGTTCTGCTCGGCCCCTTCTTCATCCTCCAGGCCATGCTTTCGGGCTCCGTGCGCATCCTCTATCCCTTCTGTGTCGGCGGCGCTCAGATCGGTCTCCGCATTGCCGGCGTCACACCCCGCGCCGAAGGCCTCGAAAACATTCCCCGC
>DATIYQ010000098.1:0-2326 GCA_035517515.1 Binatia bacterium | reverse complement strand
TTCGGAAGTTTCCGCGCTGCTGGGCCGCATGCCCTCCGCGGTGGGCTACCAGCCGAACTTGAACACGGAAATCGGAGAGTTGCAGGAGCGCATTACCTCCACAAAGAAAGGCTCGATCACTTCGGTGCAGGCCATCTACGTTCCGGCGGACGACTACACGGACCCGGCGCCCGCGGCTACGTTTACGCACCTGGATGCCACCACCAACCTTTCGCGCGCGGTGGTGGAGCGCGGCATCTATCCGGCGGTGGATCCCCTGGCCAGCTATTCGCGCATTCTCGATCCGCGCGTGGTGGGCCAGGAGCATTACACCGTAGCCCGGCAGGTAAAGGCCATCCTGCAGCGCTATCGCGATTTGCAGGACATCATCGCCATCCTGGGCATGGAAGAGCTTTCCGACGAGGACAAACTGACCGTAGCCCGCGCGCGGCGCATCGAGCGATTCCTCTCCCAGCCGTTCTTTGTCGCCGAAGCCTTCACCGGGACTCCCGGCACTTTCGTCAAAATTGCGGATACCCTGCGGGGATTCAAAGAGATTGTGGAAGGCAAACACGACGCGCTGCCGGAGCAGGCGTTTTACATGGTGGGTACGATTGACGAAGTTCTCGAGAAAGCGCAGAAGCTGGCCGCCGCTTAGCACCGCGCGCGGCGAGTCCGGGAGCGGGCGCGACCGAGATTGAGCACGGATTCATGGAGCAGCACAAACTCACACTCGAAGTGGTGACCCCAGAGCACCAGGTGCTCCATGAGCAGGTGGACTTCGTCCAGCTGCCCGGGCGCGACGGCTATCTGGGAATTTTGCCTGGGCATGCGCCGCTGCTCACGGAGCTTGGCGCCGGCATCCTGAGCTTTGAGAAGGACGCGGTGACGTATTACGCCACGGCGATCGGCGGCTTTGCCGAAGTGCTGGGGGACCGGATTATCATCCTGGCGGAACGCTCGGAGCTGGCGGAAGAGATTGACGTTGGCCGGGCCCGGGCGGCCGAACAGCGTGCCTTGAAACGCCTAGAAGAAAAACACGAACAGGTGGACTTTCATCGCGCCCAGCTCGCGCTCCAGCGTGCTTTGATTCGCATGCAAGTGGCCCCGCAGGTTTCCAGCCGGAGCGCGACGCCGCCCTACGAACGCAATACTGCCGCGCATCCGCCCGCGGCATCCAAATAGAACCCGGGCCCGACGCGGCTGTTTGCTATACCAGCCGAGATCCGGTCCGTGGCGGGAGCAACTTCTTTCCATGTCTGAGATCGTCATGTACAGCACCAGTTGGTGCGGCGATTGCCGGCGGGCAAAGTTGTTTCTTCGCGAGCGCAATGTGCCCTTCCGTGAGGTGAATGTGGATGAGGATCCGGATGCTGAGGACCTGATCCTGCGCGTGAACGGCGGCCGCCGCGTGGTTCCCACCTTCGAGGTGGACGGCCGGTATTTCTCCTGCAGTCCTTTTGATCCTTACGCGCTTTCCAGCCAGCTGAACATCCCGCTGAATCCCTGACCGCGGCTCCGGCCTCAGAGCTGCGCGAATTTCATTTCCACCCGCAGGGCCGAGGAAGTGCCCGTCAGGAGGCTCCCGGCCAGCCTATCGAGCCTGCTGCCTCGAAGGGCGTTCAGATCCTTGCGCGGCAGCCCGGCGGGCCGGGCGCCCTGGCGTCAGGCACGCAAAGTATGCCCGCGGGCAAAGACGCAGGTCACTTGCAGAGCATCGTCCAGCAAAACGATGTCGGCATCCGCGCCCTGGCTCAGCAGCCCTTTTTTCCCCGCGATCCCCAGGAGCCGCGCCGGATTGACGGCAGCCATTTGCACGGCGGCGGAGAGGGGGAAGCCCAGGGCCACGATTTTCCGCACTGCGCGGTCCATGGTCAGTGTGCTCCCTGCAAGGTGGCCCTCACGGTTGCGGCAAACGCCGCCACTGACGGTCACTTCGATGGAGCCCAGCCGGTAGGTCCCGTCGGGCATGCCCGTAGCCGCGGTGGCGTCTGTCACCAGAATCACCCGCTCGAGGCCCTTCACCGCAAGCAGGATGTGCAGCGCGGGATCATCCACGTGGACCCCATCTGCGATGACCTCCGCAGTGACGCGTGCGTCGGTCAGCACCGCGCCAATCACGCCCGTCTCGCGGTGGGAAAAGGGCCGCATGGCGTTGAATACATGGACGGCATGCTGCGCACCCCATTCGATGGCCCGGCTCGTCTCCTCGAAGGTTGCATCCGTGTGGCCCACGGCCACGCGCAGCCCCGCACGGCACGCCGCGCGAATGGTCTCCCCGGAGCCGGGCAGCTCCGGCGCCAGCGTGAGGATGCGCGCGCAGCCGTCGGCAGCGGCCAGGAAGCGC
>DATIYQ010000097.1:0-9579 GCA_035517515.1 Binatia bacterium | reverse complement strand
GCAGCGTGGTTTCCGCCACCGAGCAATCCCACTCCCGGAACATTCCAAGCACGGTCGCGGTGGAGGCGAGCCGTTCGAGCGAACCATTGGCGCGGAGCAGAAGGGGATAATTGTGCCCGCAATTGACATAACGGAGGCGGCGGCCGGCGTCTGAGTAGTCGGCAAAGAAGAGAGTGGCAAAGCGGTCTTCCGGAATGTTTTCGCAGAACAGGCGATTCACGGACTGGAGCAGCAGGGGCAGTTGATCGAGCGCGAGCGCGTACTGGCTGCGCACGTTGGCCTGGAGATTGGCCATCAGCAGCGCCCCGGCGATGCCCTTGCCGGAGATGTCCGCCAGGATGATGGCCAGGCGGCCGGGGCCGAGATCGAGAAAATCATAGTAGTCGCCGCCCACCACCCGCGCCTGCACGCAGCCGCCCGCGTAGTCCAGGGTCGCGAGCGGCGGCATCTTCTGCGGGAAGAGGCGCGCCTGCACGTCGCGCGCGATCTCCACCTCGTGCGCGGCGCGGCGCTCCACTTCCATCCGCTCGGCGATGCGCTCCGCCAGCCGGATGCTCTCCAGCGCCACGCCGGCCTGGCTGGCCACGGATTCGAGCAGGCGCGCGTCCTCGCGCGAATACGGCTCTTCGGAGAGGCGTTGACCGAGAACCAGCAGGCCGATGAGACGGTTTTCGCGGCCCAGGATGGGCACCAGGCACTCTGGCTCCAGCGGCGCCCAGGCCGAGAGGTCCACATCCTCGCGCCGCTCGGAGGGAGAATCGCCGAGCAGGACTTCCAGGCGCTGGTAGCTGCCCTCCCAGGTGTGCCGGTACCTCTCCACCCAGACGTCCAGCCACGGCCCGCCGCGCCGCTGGAGTTCCACCAACAACGGCATGGCCGGATCGAGCGAGGTGAGCCGGGGGGGCACGGGCCCGAACTCCGCGGCGAGGCGGCCGTCTTCTGCTTCCAGAAAGCCGGCGAGGAATTTCGGGTGCAGCGCCTGTTGGATGTGATGTTCGAAAAGGGCCGCGAGCTGGTGGCGGTCGCTGACCGTGCGGGCCTTCTCCGCGAGGTCCTGCAGGATCATGCGCGCGTCGTAGGCGCTGCGGAAAAACGCCCGGTCAATCTGCTCCGTGCCGCGGCGAATCAGCGGCGCCGAAGCCCAGACCAGCAGGATGCCGAACACCGCGCTCGCCGCCATGCCCACGCTGGCGCTCGCGGCGAAAAAGCCGGAGAGCGTGCGGGTGAAAGTGGCAATCATCGCCCCGGCCATCACCACGAGCAGCACCACGAACCCGCGTTGCACCAGCACGTAGCGCGCGCTGCGCTTGAGCAGCACCGGGATTTCCAGCACGCGATGCTTGACCACCGCGTATCCGAACGACAGGGGATAGAGGAAAAGCACCAGGACCAGCACCGTATCGAGCCAGAAGGAAGGCTGGTACCCGCCGAAATCCACCGCGGCGCGTTCGATGGCAATGGGAAGCACGCCGGCCGCCGTACCCCAGAGAATCACACGCGACTTCCGGCGGGCCTCCGGAGCGGTGGAGGAAGCAAACCCATTTCCGGCGAGCGACACCAGGCCAAGACCAAGCAGGCCGTATCGGAATGAGAGATCGATTCCCTGGCCCGCCAGTTTCGCCAGCGCTACCGGCAGATGCGGATCGCCGGAACGCAAGCCGGGAATTGCGATCAGCGCTCCGAACATCAGTCCCGCCCATTTGAGCCACGGAAGGCGGCGATCGAGTGGAGAGGAAACCGGGAACACCGCGAAAAACAGATAAAACAGGGGGCAGAGCATCCCGCTGAAAATCGCCCGGAACGCATACGCAAAGGAGAGCGAAGCGGAGCCGAGGGCATAAGCCTCGGGAAAGCGGGGCGTGGTGACGAAGCTCGCGAACATGAGCGCCAGCAGCCAGGTATTCGGGTCCGCCGGCCGCAGGAAAAGAACCGCCAGCCCGACGATGAGAAAGAGAACCGGGAAGGACCCGGTGATCTGGAGCGCGGAGGCCCGGGCCAGCCCTTCGGGGGCCGTGCCTTGCAGGTTGGCGCGAAAGATGCCGTGCAGCAGGAGTGGCTTCGGTTCGCCGGGGCGCTGCACAGTCAATTCCACACCGTCGCCGGGACGGCCGCGTGCCCACGCCTCGTCCAGGGGAGCCGAGGAGTTCAGCATTTGCCCGTCGACGGCAATGATGCGATCGCCCACGCGCAAGCCGGCACGCTCGGCGGGACTCATTGGCACCACGTCGAACACCGGGACCGAGGCCGTCGTGGGGTCGTACCCGGTGGCGTGCGTATGATTGAACCCCAGCTCCACGCCCGGCAAGACGTGGCGCACGCCATACATCCACAACAGGGCGTAGAGGGTCCACGCGGCGGCAAACAACGCAGCCAGCCCCACGAGCAAGGGGCGCGGCAACTGGGACCAGCGGAGCATGGATGGAAGGGCTCTTCGACCGCTCAGTAACTCTCCTCGAGGCATGCTACGCAGGGCTAGCGGGAGCGTCAACCGGATGGGCTCGTCGCACTGGTATCAAAAAGGGAATTTCATGTCACGAAACAGCTCCTGATAGCGCGAATCGCTTCGGACGGAATCCAAGCGCGGATCCACGCCGAAAAAAGGCATGCACTGAGAGCGATCCCGGTGGGCCTTCTCATACCAGCGGAAGGCCTCGTCTTTTTCTCCCAGAAGCAGGTGGATGGTGCCCACCTCATAAGGACAGACGTATTGTTTGCTGGATTCCGCTTTCACTTTGGCGAGCAGCGCAAGTGCCTTCTCGCGCTTGCCGGCCGCGGCAAACGTCGAACCGACGAAGGAGAGAACGAAAGGATTTTCGTTTGGATCCACTTTTTCCGCATGCATCACGGCTTGATCGAACTCACCCTGCTGGGCGCAGGCAATGGAGAGAAAGGCCAGGGTCTCGCCGTCGTCAGGGTCCAGGCGCAGCGCCGCCCGGCCGAGCTCCATGGCTTCCTTGTACTGCCTCCCCATAATGTCCACCCACATACCGGCGACGAAAGGGCCGCTCGAGAGGGGATCCAGTTGTGCGGCGCGGGAAATGTTCGCGCGGGCCTCCTCGGGGCGCCGCATGGCCGCGAGAAACTGCGAGTAGGACATCCGGGCCGAGGTCAAACTCGGGTCCAGTTCCAGGGCGCGCTTGAACTGGCGCTCCGCGGCCGCCCAGTCCCAGTCGTACGTGAAACTGATCTTTGCCAGCACCCGGTAGGACTCCGCCAGCGTGTCGTCCAATTCAATCGCATGGAGCGCGGCGGCTTTGGCGTTGGGCAGTGTGTCCGTCGGCCGCACGTAAAAGTCTCCGAGAAACATATAGAGTTTGGCGAGGCCGGTATAGCCGAGAGCAAATTTGGGATCGAGGATCAGGGCCTGCTTCAGGTCGGAAATGGCCTGCTGCGCATTCGCCTCGGTGCTCAGGTCGTGATGCATGGCGCGAAGATAGGCGTCGTAAACCGCCGGATTCACGCTCTGCCCGCCCACCAGCCGCGCCCGGTCGCTGGGTGTAAGCGCTACTTTGATTTCACCGGCAATCTCCCGGGCGACGGAGGTCTCCAGCGAGAGAACGTCACTCATGTCCCCATCGTAGCTGTTGGCCCAGACTTGCTGGGCGCTGGAGGCGCGAACCAGACTGGCACTGATGCGTACCCGCCTGTCCGCGCGGCGCACGGACCCTTGCACCAGCGCATCCACCTTCAGCTCGCTCCCAATCTGTGGAAGCGGTGTTTGTTTTCCTTTGTACTGCATCGCGGACGCCCGGGAAATCACCTGCAGTGAGGAAATGCGCGCCAAATCGGTGGTCAGCTCCTCGGTCATACTGTCCGCCAGGTAATCCTGCTGGGGATCTCCGGAAAGATTCTCGAGAGGCAGCACCACCAGCGACTCAATCGGAGCAGGGGCCGAGGCCGCGCGAAAAAGCGTGCGCACCTTCCCGAAGTTCAAACCAAGTGCCAATCCCCCGCCCAGGGCCACCGCCAGGACCGCGGCTATGGCCGCCGCGCGGCGCCAGTTCCTTGCACGCTGGACCCCGGCCGGGCCGGCTGGGAGTGCTGCGGAAACCGCGGAGGGTTCCGCCAGTCGGCGCAGGTCCACCGCCAGTTCCCTGGCGGATTGATAGCGCCGGTCGGGGTCCTTTTCCAGACACTTCAGGGTGATGCGCTCGAGTTCCGGGGAAATGCGCTCATTGCGAGCACGCAAAGCAACCGGTGCCCGGTGCAGGATGGCCTCCACCAGGCGGGTGGCCACGTCTTCGCGGAAAACCGGCGAGCCGGTGGCCATCTCGTAAAGCACACAGCCCAGAGCGTAGAGATCCGACCGCGCGTCCACGGCATCTCCGCGCACCTGTTCCGGAGACATGTAGGCCGGAGTGCCGACGATGGCGTGAGTGAGTGCGGCGCTTTGCGTCGCCCCGCTCATGGTTTCCGCCGCCGGCCCCTCCGGCTGCAGCACCCGCGCCAAGCCGAAGTCCAGGACCTTTGCTGTGCCGCGCGGGGTGACCATGATGTTTCCGGGCTTCAAGTCACGGTGAATTACGTCGTGTTCGTGGGCTTCCTCCAGCGCGGCGGCAATCTGGCCGGCGAGCGCCAGAATCTCCTTTTCCTGCAAAGCGCCACCAGTAAGTTTTTGCTGCAAGGAGGCTCCGGCCACCAGCTCCATGGCCAGATAGTCCACGCCTGCCTCGTTCCCGAACGCGTAAACGGTTGCGATGTTCTGATGGTTCAGGCGGGAAAGCGCCAGGGCCTCGCGGCGAAAGCGTTTGCGCGCGGTGTCGTCCACCAACAGGCCGGCGGGCAGCACTTTCACGGCTACGTCGCGCTCCAATTGTTCATCGCGCGCCCGGTAGACAACGCCCATGCCCCCGGCGCCGAGCGGCTCCAGGATGCGGTACGCGCCGAACGTCCGGCCGATCAGGGTGTCTGGGGCATTGTTCACGCGGGGATTCTATACCAGAGCAAACGGCGGGATTCATCCGAGGTTCGGCAAACGAGAGGCCGGGGCCAGGAATTCCGGGGCTGCTGTGGAATCTCGTCTGAGGTCTCGATCCGCATGGTGCGCGGCAGATTAGAACGTGACCTTCACTCCCCATTCGAGCTGCCGGGGGGCGCCGAGAGCAAACGTGCCGGAGCCCAAACCCACATGATTGGTGCGCGTACGCTTGGAGGTGCTGCTCACCGAGTCGCCGGTATCCGCGGGAGTGCACGGCATCGCCGGAACAGGACACACGGTGAGGTTTCCGTTGGGCAGTTCGTTGGGAGGATCGTAGTTTTGGTAATTGAACAGGTTGAAGGCAGACATGCGCGGCTGGGCCACCACCCGTTCCGGCAGCGCTTTCCACACTTTGTGCAGCGGCACGTTCCAGGCGATGCTGCTGTCGAAGGTGAACAGGCCCTGCGTGGCCACGGCGTTGGGAATCTCCGGCTGGAGATAGGGAATGGTGGCCCCCAGTTGCTTTAACTGGGCGGTGGTAAACAAGCCGTTCTGCACCAGGACCTGTCCGGCGGGGGTCAAAGTTCCAGCCACGGTGTTGTTGAAATTGTCGATCAAATTCGCCAGCCCCTTGATGGAGACGGTGCGGTTCAGCGCGCCCAGCTTGGTGCCGGGAAGAAGATCGCCTCCCCCGCTGACGCTGCCTGCGAAGGAGCCGTCTCCATCCAGGTCGCTGGTAAAGATTCCCGCAGTGCTTCCCCCAAACGGCGAACCCGCGGTCCGAAGAAAGACCGGAAGAGCCGTGTAGTAGTGGGTGATGAAACTGACCTGCGTCCACCACGGCAAATTCAAAACGCCGCCGGCCGACAGCATGTTCGTTCGATCGAGCCCGAAGGGCCCGGTCACCGATCCGGGATCGCGGAAGTTCCGCGCAAGGGTATTCCCCTCGACGTCGCGGCCCTGTGAGTCGAACCGCGACAGAGCATAGGAAAGCGTGAAATTGGCCGATTCCAGGTGCGGCAGGGGATGATTCAGCCGGGATTGCAGGGATACCTGCAGCCCGTTGTAAACCGAGCGGCCGATGGGAAAGAACATGATGGCATTTCCCACGTTGGGGTTTTTGCCGGGAAAGGCGCAGGCCGGACATGGGAATCCGTTGTTGGCCGCATTTCCGGAGTCCAGGCCGTTCCCCGCATAGTCGGCGATGGTGGCCCCGGCGCCGATTGCGCAGTTGATGGATGCCGCGGTGAAATCGCCCGGGCAACCGAACGATGCATTCGTCGCCGCGACCGCGCTCTGGGCCCCGCTCAGATTGAAGTAACGGGAATCCCCCGTATGGTTGGCATCCAGTCCCAGGGGATAGTGCAGGAACACGTTGCGCAGGTAGTCCACGCTCAGCACCGTTCCCCGGTGAAGCTCACGTTGTGCGCCGATATTCATCTGGATCGAATAGGGCGAGACGTAGTTCGGCGCCAAAAGGTCCGATCCCGTCGAATTGTCGCTCGCCGCAAGCTGGTTCCCGATGAACACGGGGTTGCTCTGCGGCCCGGCCGCCGCGGTCGCCTGCTGATACATCTGCTCCAGCGCCATGATGTCGTTGGCCACCGTTCCGATCGGCTGCCCGCACACCTGCGTGGCGATGTCTTTCCCATTCACTGTGGTTACCATCGTTCCATCCGGCAGGGTGAAGCCGTTGGGACAGACCGCGGTGATGGCGCTGAACAGCCCCTGCGGCAAGCGAGCCACCCGATAGCCCGAGGTGGAGCGGAAGTTCTCGTAATAGATGCCGGCGCCGGCGCGGATCACCGTTTTGCCGTTTTTCCAGGGATCCCAAGCCAGGCCCAGGCTGCCCCCGAAGTTGTGGTTCGGCTGGCTGATGCGCTTGCCGAGCCCCGCGCCCCACTGGTCGAGCAGCAATCCGTTGCAGGCGATCAGCGTGGTGGCGGAACAGGGGATCGGCGCCAGGTCGCTGTCTGTCCTGCCGGTGTCGCGCACGTAGGTTGCGCCATAATTGACCGTCAGGTTCGACAGGATTTTCCAGGAATCGCCAAGATACGCGTGCAGACGGTTGTCCACCGTCCCTCCCGCCGGACGTCCGAAGGCCGGCCGCTCCGTAAAATATCCCTGCCCGTTGCCCAGAAAGATGGCGTCCGCAGAGTAGTTGGCGGGATTGGAATCGCCGCCGGGCAGCCCGGCGCACGTTGAGCCGGCCGCGCAGCCGGTATTGTTCCAGGCGACGCCGGCAAGGCTTACAAGAGCTGCGTATGCGGATGTCTCAATCCGGTTGTAGCCGAATCCATAGCGCAGGATATGGCTGCGGATCGTCCTGCTTCCGTCGTATTTGATCTGCGTATTCTGCTGCAGCGTATTCTGTGGTGCCAGAATGGAAGGCCCCGAGCAGTAGGCATCAAAGCCGCTGGAGGTGCAGGTTGGGTCTCCGCCAATGGCCACCGATATGCCGGGGACCGGATTCGGGGCCCCTGAAGAAGCGGTCGCGTCTCCGATGTAATTCACAAACTTCAGCCAGCCGAACCGGATCGAGTGCGTGAAACCGCCGGTTGAGAAATCGGTCCCCAAGACGTATTCCCAGGTGTGATTCAGGTTCAGATAAGGCTGAAAGGAATCGGGGATCACGGCGGCCGCATCCCGCGCCTGCTCGTCATTGAAGCGGAAAAAGAGATTCCAATTCGGGCGGATCTGGTAGTCCAGCCTGCCCAGAAACTGCAAGTCTCGAAATAGACCATTGAAGTCTCCGGGGTCGAATTGCGGCGCGGGCACCACCGGAACCTGCTGATTCTGAGCCGTTCGCTCGAAGGTGCCAAAAAAGAAGAGCTTGTCCTTTACGATTGGTCCGCCCAGGTTGGCCCCGTACTGATGGCGATCAAAACCCGTGGGCGTGGGGCCGAATTTCGCCGCCAGGCTGTCATCCCGCCCGTACCAATACCCTCCCCCGTGAAGCGCGTTCGTTCCCGTTCGGGTGACCACGTTGACCGCCCCGGAAGACGTCAGCTCCGTGGAAAGGTCCAGCGTGGACTGGCTGATTTGAAATTCCTGAATGGCACTGGCCGGCACGTTCTGCGTGGTGGTCCCCACGGTTTCATCGGTGATGTCGATCCCGTCAATCTCGATGCGCGTGGAGCGCCCCCACCGGCTGCCCACGGAGATCGCCGAAAAGCCGTCCTTGGTGGGATCAAAGGTTCCGCCGTCTTGAATCTGTACCCCGGGCTCGAGCTGCGCCAGATCGAGGAAGTTTCGGCCGTTGAACGGCAGATCTTCGATCGTCTGACGGTCCAGCACTCCCTGAATGGTGGCCTGTTCCGAGTCCACCTGAATCGCCGTGCCGGTGACCGTAACCACCGTCTTTTGCGTCCCCACCTGGAGCCGGAAGTTAGCCGCCGTGGTTACGCCCACCTGCACCGTGAGGGTGGCGTCCAGGCTGTCGAATCCAGGCGCTTCCATGTGGACGGTATATGCACCGGGGAGTAGAGCTCCCGAAGAGAAAACTCCGGCGGCGGATGTGCTCACGCGATTGACCTGGCCCGTATCCCGGTTCGTGATGGTCACTTCCGCGCCGGCTACGGCAGCGCCGCTGGGGTCCAGGATCGTGCCCTGGATGCTTCCGGTGGAGATGGTGGTCTGGGCTGCGGCTTGCACCTGCGAGACAAAAATCAGAAGAATGATGAGACAAGTCCTTGCCAGCATCCGTTCGCACAGAAGGTCCACGGGTCACCTCATCGCGCAAACCCCAACCGCTTCGCGAACCCGGATTGGATCGGTACCAAAAGCTCAACTGGCTGAATAACTTGGCCTCACTGCAGGCGGGAAAATCGCGCTCCCCTCCCCGTAAAGGCGCAACGTGCGTGTATTGAATGGTAGGCCATCTACCCTGTCAAGAAAAATCACGGGGCCGCATCAGCGCACCGCGGGGAAAGCCGGTCGAACGGCTATCCGGGAAATTTCAATCGGCGGAGGGATTCCCCATAGCGCGGATCGCTTCGAATGGAGTCCAGGCGCGGATCCGTCCACAGAAACGGCATGCAGGCGGAGCGCACCTCGATGGCCTTGTCCAGCCATTGGAAGAATTCGTCCTTGCCCCCCAAGAGGAGAGTGATGGTGCCGACTTCATAGGGGCAGACGTAGTTGCGGCTCATGTTGGCTTCGAGGGTGTCCCGGACCTTT
This sequence comes from Binatia bacterium, assembly GCA_035517515.1. Taxonomy (GTDB): domain Bacteria; phylum Acidobacteriota; class Terriglobia; order Acidiferrales; family UBA7541; genus JOPF136. The sequence continues at coordinate 482 of DATIYQ010000097.1, read as the reverse complement.
TTGGCTTCCGCCCTCCTGCCCGCCTGCGCGTAGATGGTCCCAAGGAAGCCAAAGATGATGGGGCTCTCATCGAGCTTTCTGGCCGTTTCGCCCTCGCGGATGGCTTCTTCGAAGTGGCCCGAGCTGGCCAGTGCCAGGCCCAGATTGGTGTGCAATTGGGCGTTTTGCGGGTCAATTCCCAGCCCTTTCCGCGCCTGCGCCACGGATTCGTCGAACCCGCGGCTCAACCAGAACGCCGACGACGCGCTGACATACACCTGCCCGGAAAAGGGAGCGAGTCTCTCCGCCTGCTGAATTTCCACGGCGGCTTCTGCGGGCCTGCGCATGGTGGCCAGGAATTGTCCGTAGAGGTGATGCGCATCGGCAAAGTTGGGATTCAGCTCGATGGCCCGCTTCCACTCCCGTTCCGCGCCCGGCCAATCCCAGTCGTAAAAGAAATGAATGGCGGCCAGAGCGCTGTGCGCCTGGGCCAGGGAATCATC
>DATIYQ010000096.1:0-18626 GCA_035517515.1 Binatia bacterium | reverse complement strand
TGGCCGATCGTCCCCACGTTCACGTGCGGCTTCGACCGTTCGAATTTTTCCTTGGCCATAGTGCTTCCGCCCTCAGTTGCTAGAAATGACTTGCCTCGAATCGTTCGCGATTGCCGGAGGAGAAACCCCTGAAAGAAGTTTTCCTGCTAACCGATTCCTGGCATCCCCATCGATTCCTTTACGTCTTCTACGACCTCCGCGCATCGCGCGCCGCAAACTCCGCCTGCGGCCGGCAGGTTGGAGCGGGGGACGGGATTCGAACCCGCGACCACCGGCTTGGAGGGCCGAGACTCTACCGCTGAGTTACCCCCGCAATCTTGCCTGCCACACGCTTGCTTCACTCCGGCAGGTCTTTCGACCAGCAACGCTGGTCTCAGGATCAACTGGAGCCTGGGACCGGGTTTGAACCGGTGACCTCGTCCTTACCAAGGACGCGCTCTACCAACTGAGCTACCCAGGCCCGCGAACTCGCATTTACTCCGCGGCTCTTGACTCTCTTCCGCAGCACGCGCCCTGCGCATGCTGAAACTCTTCGGGCCCGCACGCCCCGCGCCGCACCTTCTTCCAGGCAGGGCTGGTGGACGGGGGAGGATTCGAACCTCCGTAGCTCGCAAGGAGCGGCAGATTTACAGTCTGCTGGTTTTAACCGCTCACCCACCCGTCCACACACAAATGCGTATGGACGCAAAAAAGGGTCTGCGTCCGGAGACACAAACCCTCTCATCGTCTTGTTCTTGAATCTGCTCCGCAGTGGCTCCGAAATTCTCTTGCCCGCTCGGTGGAGCTGGCGGAGGGAATCGAACCCCCGACCCTCTGATTACAAATCAGATGCTCTACCAGCTGAGCTACGCCAGCCTAGCAAACCTTAGTAAGATAGCAGTCCGGCCCCCGAATTGCAAGGGGCTCCGAAAGCACTGTCAATCGGGGGGTTGTGGAAAACTCGCGGCGCTGTGGAAAGCCTTTTTCGGCCCTCAATCCTCCCTTCCGCCAGGGAGATGAAAGAGCCGATCAGTCCCCGCTCGGGCTCGCCTTCAGGAATTTCCAGGGATTTACGGGGGTTCCGTACATATGCACCTCAAAATGCAGGTGCGGCCCGGTGGCCCTGCCGCTGTCTCCCACGTAGCCGATCACTTCACCGCGCTTTACCCGCCTGCCAGGTTCCGTGGCGTAGGCCGAGAGATGCCCGTAAATTGTCTCCACCCCGAATCCGTGATCTACCCGGATGGAGCGGCCCAATCCCGTGTGCGTGTCCACATCCATCACTATGCCATCCGCAGAGGCGCGCACTTCAGTGCCATAGGGCGCGGAGATGTCCAGCCCGGAGTGGAACGCACCTTCACCACTGAACGGATCCAGCCGTTCTCCGAAGGTTCCCGTCAGCCGGCCCACCACCGGCCAAAGCGACGGCGAAAACTGCATGTCCTCCCAATTGCGTCCGGGCGAAAGAGTGAGTCCTTCGGAGGCCAGAGCTACGGCGGTCGCGTTCTTCATCAGGAAATGGAACTGTTCCACAGAGCGGCTGAATCCGGCGTCCCCTTCCTGGGAAGTTTCGGAAGCGAAAAATGGCGTGCGCCGCGCCCCGAGGATTCCGTAGCTCATGGCCACATCCGTGGCCAGCGATTGCAGCGACGAAATCTTCTGGTCGGAGTCTTTCACGCGCGCTTGCAGATCGTGGAATTCTCTTTTCAATTGTTCCTGGTCCCGCCGCAAAGCGTTGTAGCTCGCCGCTTTCCACAACATGCGCCCATACGAACCCACCGCGGCGATCACCGTCACTCCGCCCACCACCGCGAACAACGCCAGCAGGTGCAGCGCGTAAAAAGGGATTTGGACTTTGCGGAGAGATCCCCGCTCACTGGAGACCACCAAAAAGGTATGAGAGCGATGTCTCATTTTGGACTTTGGAATCTATGCAGGCGCCACCCGGGAGTTTCGGCCGCTTGCCCCCGCAAGCGCCGCCCCCGCACTGCGAACGTGCCGGAACCGAAAGAGCTGATCCGCGACGCTGTCGAGTGTAATGAGCACGAAATCACGAAGTCAAGAAAAATTGAATCGCCCACACCTAGCACGCCACCCGCCAAAGCAGTTGGTTCAGACGATATTTTCGGTGGAAATCTTCGCCGTCCCTCGCGGTATCCTTCTTCACCGTTCGTCCGTGCGCCCGCTGCATCCCGCGACCGCGGCGCTTCCGCCGGTTGCGGGTCCCCGTCGGGCCGGGACGCGCCACGGACATTGGGGAAAGGACCATGATGAGGGATGAAGCCTCGATGATCGCGCGCCTTTCTCGCATCGTTCCGAGTCGCATCGGCGCCTGGCCCGTTCGGGGCGTCCCCCTCGGCATCGGAGACGATGCTGCCGTCCTGCGCCCCGCACGCGCGCACGACTGGGTCGTGAGCACGGATGCGTTCATCGAAGGCCGGCATTTTCTCGCTCGGCTCCACCCGCCGGATGTGGTCGGTCACAAGGCCCTGGCGCGCGCGGTGAGCGACCTTGCCGCGATGGGAGCCACTCCGCGCTATTTTCTTCTTACCCTCGCCCTCCCGGAACAGCGCGCGGCCCGCTGGCTCACTCAGTTCGCCCAGGGTATGGCCCGCGCCGCGAGCCTGTATCGTATGCACCTGATCGGTGGCGACCTCTGCCGCGACCAGCGCGTGGCCGCCGCCCTCACTGTGCTCGGCGAGGTGCCGCGTGGCCGCGCGCTCACGCGCGGCGGTGCACATCCCGGCGATGCCCTCTTTGTAACCGGCCGGCTGGGTGGCGCCCAGGCGGGTCTGGAAATCCTTCTGCGCCACGGCTGGGCCACGTTTGCGCGCACTCGCTTCCATTGGACCGGCCGCCACGCCCTCCCCTACCCTCGCCTCGCCATCGGCCGGATGCTCGCCGTCCGCCGGCTGGCCTCCGCTGCAATGGATCTCTCTGACGGACTCTCCACCGACCTCGCGCGCCTGTGCGCGGCAAGTCGCGTGGGCGCGATCGTTCATGCCGCCGCGGTTCCCCTCGCGGGTCACACCCTCCCCGGAACCCTCGGTCTCGCCGCCCGGGATTCGGGCCAGTCCCAGATTCACCGTGCGCTGCATGGCGGTGAGGACTATGAACTGCTCTTTACCGTTCCCCGCCGGCTGGCCTCTCGCATTCCGTCTCGCTTCCGCGGCGTCCCCATCACCCGGATTGGAGAAATCACCGCCCAACGCGCCGTTCTGCTCGAGGAAAACGGCCGGAAGCGAAAACTGCGGTCCCTGGGTTGGGATCATTTCGCCCGCCGGTAGCATCGCGCATGGCTTCCGTTCACGCATGTTCTTTGTACACGCGGACCCGGTTCCGTCCTTCCGCCTTGGCTTCGTAGAGCGCCTCATCCGCTCCGGCCAGCAGGTCCTCCGAGGTCAGGCCGTGCACCGGAAAGCCGGCCACTCCCATCGAAAACGAAACGGCATCGAGTTTGTGATTCATGTGCCGCACCACCATTTTCCCGAAACCATCGCGCAGTTCCTCGGCCCTCCGCCGGGCCACTTCCAGATCCGCATCCACCAGCAGGATCACGAACTCGTCTCCGCCATAGCGGCATGCAATGTCCTCTCCGCGCGTATTCTTCTGGATAAATCGCCCGAAGGCGCGCAGCAGCGCGTCCCCGGCTTCGTGCCCGTGGCTATCGTTGAAAGGCTTGAACTGATCCAAGTCCAGCATCACCACGCCCAGGGGGCGCCCGTTGCGGTCCGCGCGCCGCACTTCCCGATCCAGTGATTCGGTGAGGTAACGGCGATTGAACAGGCCGGTCAGCGCATCTCGCGTGGACTGCGTGCGCAGCGTCTCGCGCAGCCGCAGATTGGCCAGGGCCAGGGCGATGTCCGCGGAAAAATCCATGGTCAGGCGCAGGCGCTGCTGCTGCGCGCGCGCCCGTTCCGCCTGCGGCCACTCTGCCTCCTCCGGCGCGCTGCGCACGTGCAGCAGCCCCAGGGCCTCATAGTGCGCCACCATGGGCACGCACACGTAACTCCCGCCCGGAAAGGGCGCCACGTGCCCGCACTGCAGAGCCATGCCCTCCGGCCCGCTGGTGTGCACCTGCCCGGTGCGCAGCGCCCAGCACTCCTCCGGACCAAAGGTGGATCTGCTTGCGGGGGCCGCGCCCCACGCCGCCGATGTCTCCATCAACGCCAGCGAAGGGTTCAGCAGGCACAGCGCGCCCGAGTCCGGCGGGAAGATGCGCGTGGCAAAGTCGTGCACCACCTGGAACGCTTCTGCGGTGGTGGCGCAGGTCTGCAGCAGCGTGCTCATTTGTTTGATCAGCGCGGATTGCCGGCTCTTTTCCTCGGTTTCCGTCAGCAGCACGGTCAGGCGCTCGTTGGCTTCCTGCCGCTCCCTCTCCGCGCGGCGCCGCTCCTCGATCTCTTTGCGCATGTCCTTCAGGATAGATTCGAGTTCCCCGGTGCGGCCCCGCACCCGGCTTTCCAGCTCTTCATTGAGCGTTTGCAATTGCTTCATCACCCTCTCGCGGTTGCTCACCTCTTCCGCCAGCCGTGCATTGGCCTGCTCCATTTGCCGCGGACTGGGCCACTTCAACAGCTTGGGCAGCAGCAGCAATAGGTATCCCGTCGTGGCGCCGGAGGTGATCGCCGCCACGGCTTTCATCATCGCCGCCGGCCAGTAATCGTCGTGCCAGACGTTCCACACCTCCAGGAAATGCGTCGCCCCGCAGGCCACCAGGAAAGAGCTGAACCACAGCAGCACGCCCTGGAAAGGCACGTCGCGCCGCTTCCTCACAAACCACAACAGCGCCACGGGAATCGAAAAGAAGGCCAGGCCCACCAGCGCGTCCGACACCACGTGCAGAAACGCCAGCGGCGCGTCCCACAGATAACAGTAACCGTAGGGCATGTACGGCGCAGGAGCTTCCAGCAGGAGGGATACCAGCATGACTTGCTACCTTCGGAAAATGGCGAGGCTCTCTTGACCCGGCTGGACTTGCATCTTCGCCCATCGCTTCCGGACGCAGTTGCAAGCGTACGCGGCGGGATGACACAGAACAACTGGCCTAAGGGACAGTCGTCGGCCAGCGTACCCAGACCGAAGGAACAGGAAAATTCAGACGATCTGGCGGTTCGAGAATTCGAGATGCGATCGCGCTAAGGGCCGACGCGGCTCAACACCAGGCGGCCATCCTTTGAGGTACGCAGAAAGGTGAAACCGTCGTTCGGCGAATAGCACGCAAAGGCGCCACCAATCTCGGCAGAGGACTGGTAATCGAGTTCGCGCGCACCTGTCTCAGCGTCCACTACAGAAAAGATGGCAGACTGCCATTCCCATTTTCGTTCCCCGATCTCCCTCTGAAACTCGAAGATTAGCTTGTTGCCGGGGATGGATCTCATGTCGAACGCCGGGGCGTTTTCATAAGGCGGCGTGACCTCGAAAGTGTGTACCACTATGCCCGCAGGAGACACCACGTAGACTTTGGGCTTGGTCGCCCTGCGCAGCATGAAGTAAACGTTGCCGTCATCTCCAATGACCGTCCTGCCGAGCGAAATCTCCCGCGATGGAATTCTGAGCCCTGCGCCCGATCCGGGCCTATCGCTTGCGGTTCCCTCGCGCTCAAGCGGAATCTCCCTGAGCAACTTTCCGACTCCATCAAAGATACCGGTGAACGGTTCAACAAGGGCCTGCTGCCCCCGGCCTGCTCCGTTGGCCGAAGGAGGAGGGGTTGGAGGCGAAACATCTTGGCGTGTCCACCCCGAGACAAAAAACTCGCCGTTGGCCAAAACGAGGATCTGCAAAGGGGTGAAGTCTTTCTCTAATTTCGTGGCGGTTTGAAAGCTCCCATCTTCCTGAAATGACAGTACGTCGGCCTCTCGCTTCCCCTCGGTGACTCTCAAAGCCAACGCATAGGTCCCCCCACGCGGGCCAACGGCGAAGTCCAGCAACTGGGCCTGCTCGTACCCTGAGACACCTGAAATGGCGACAACTGATAGCCGTTCGCCCCCGGGGGAAAGCTTGGTGATGGGCGTCTCGAACGCATCGGCGGATTGCCAGGCTCTTAGATAAATATTTCCTCTGGAGTCGCATCGAATCGGGTCGAGAAACATCCCAGAGACCACGTTCGAGACGAAAACCTCGCCCTTGATTTTGAGCTTCAATTTCGGCACTTCCTGCCCGTCAGCGGGTGGAGCGAGAAGAGCAATTCCGAGAAGCAGGATCCAGCCGGAACGCGCGCGAGAGTGCCCAAGCATAGTCTGCCGCGCCAATTATCGCAAAGCCGGGCCCGGAGGGGCGATGGCGGCAAACCCGCCGGCGCAGGTCGGCACATAAACTGCAACAGCGATGGAGTCCGGCCCGGCTTCCAGATTTTGTGGAGTCTGGATGCAGTCTGAGTCAATGCATGCACTCCATGCTCGCTCGTTGCCACAACATGTTTGGTAGCTGCACAGGTGAAAGCAGTGCCCATCCCCCCCGTAGGCACACTGTTGTGTGGCTACCATGTCGCCACAAGAACAGTGCGCGGTTCTATCCACTAGGTAGCTGCAAATCTGAGCTCCAAGGGGCAGCGCAACAACCGCGCTGACCACGAGGCTAGCCAGAGGGAGGAAAATGCGTTTCATAGGAACCTCCAATCCACATCACGGGACGGTGTTGCAAATCTAGTGGGGGGGGATTTGTTGTCAAGAGAATAAAAAGAGAAACAAACTATTACCGCGACAGGTTAATACAGGAACCAGAAACTTCAGCGCATAGTGGTTCGCCGGTCTCGCTCGGAGCCTGAGGCCGCCAGACGAATTACTTTAGCGCATGTTTGATTTTGGATAGGTCGATGGGCTCGAACTTTGGATCGGTCTCCAGCGCCTGCTGGCTCAGAAATTCCCAGGCATCGCCGGTCACCTGGTCCAGGTGCGTGAAGAATTCATGGTCCGCGCCTTTCAATTCCACGTAATGGAGCGGAAAACCGCGCGTGGTCAGGGCGTCGCGCACCGCGTGGCTCTGCGCCAGGCTCCACCACCCGTCGCGCGTGCCCATATAATAGGCGATGGGAATCTTTCGTGTGGCGAAATCCGCAATCTGATACTTGAAGTTCTGGATCACTGAGCCGTGCACCGCCACCGCCGCGAAGTAATTGGATTCGAGGAAACCAAAGTAAAAGGCGAACATTCCCCCCGCGGAGTCCCCCCACAGGTACATGCGCCGGACATCCACGGAGTGATTCTTCCTGGTCTCGTCAATGGCCGCCCGGATCCATTCCGGGTGGTCATACAGATGGTCCCAATCGGAAGAGAGCGTGCCCACCGAAGGTGCCAGGAGCATCACCTGATTCTTGTCCGCAACTCCCTTCCATGCGCTGATCTGGCCCAGCGCCTCTTGTCCGGCCGCCTGCATCACAACCATCAGCGGCAGCGGCTTGTCCGGGGGCACCCCAGCGGGAATGTACACGGCGTATTTGTTGTAGTCGTGTCCGGCACGCGTTACCTTCTGCTCCAGGATTGGCTGCGGGGCTTGCGGGGCCTGTGCTGTTTGCGGAGCCTGCGGGGGCTGCTGTTTGGCGGCGGCCCAGCCGCTGACCGCGGCGAGCGCGATCGCCGCCAGACTCATTGGAAGAATTGACCTCATCTCTGACCTCTCAACATTTTCCGCACTTTCTGGACTCAGGTCCAGCGGCATTGCAGCCCCCCGGGCCTGCTCCCAGCCATCGCGGGGAACAAGGTGCCCTGTCCCACCCGCTTCGAACCAGTTTCGGCGGACGCGTCATTCAACGCTTGCACCACACCCCTGGAAAGGACAAACTCTCCAGCGCGAGAGCGCATCCAAGCAGGCGACCAGCCGAGCACCTTCCGGAGCCAGCGACAGTCGAGACACCGTCTTCCGGGGCTGAGGGAAATCAAACGAAATCATGGCACCCCGTCTTCTAAAGCCGTTGCTCATTCTGTTCCTGGAAGCACTCCTGCCCCTCGCCTCTCTCGCCCAGACGAATCCAGCGGACCGCGCCGGCCGCGCCTGCCCCGCGGCGCTCCCGCCCGCCGCGGACTCCACGCCTGCGGCCGTGGCCGGGGGAGAGCGCGGAGAAAAAACCGCTTCCGGCGAGAGCTGCCAGCCCCTTCCGCAGGACCCGGCGGTTTGCCGGGATCTCGATTCCGGTCCGGCTCAGCCTGACCCATTGACCTCCGGCCCCAACGGCGAAAACGTTCCACCGGCAGCACAAACCCCCGCGCAGAACCCACCGGCCGCCCAGGCCGTTCCTGCCGGCACTCCGCCTCCACAACCCAAGCGCATCCTCGGCGTCATGCCAAATTTCCGGGCGGTCAGCGCCGGCGCGATTCCTCCTCCCCCCACTCCGAAGCAATCCTTCATGCTGGCCACACGGAACAGCTTCGACTATTCGTCCTTTATCTTCGTCGGCTTCACCTCTGCGCTGGCGGAATGGACCAACGCCCACAAACAACTGGGACAGGGCATGCCCGGCTTCGGCCGGTATTACTGGCGCGGTTTTCTGGACAAGACCGATGGCAATTACTGGGTGATTTTCATCCTTCCCACCGCGTTTCACCAGGACCAGCGGTATTACGCCGTGGGAAAGGGCGGCTTCTGGAAGCGGTTCGGCTATTCAACGACGCGCGTGGTGGTCACACGGAATTACGACGGCCAGAATACTTTCAATATCTCGGAGCTCCTGGGGCGGGGGATCGCTCAGGCCATCTCGGTGACTTACTATCCCACGCAAACGCGCACCGCGGGCGCCATCGCGGCCAAATATGGGTATGCCATCCTTCGCGATGCCGTGACCAATGCGTTTCGTGAGTTCTGGCCGGACATCGCCACCCACGTCTTGCACCAGCACGCCGCCGCCGCTCCGGCCCCCGCAGGAGAGTAAGCAACCGGGCGGCTACCGCGGCGAGTCGTAGGCCGCTGCCGCAATTTCTCCCAAGGCTTGTCCGGCCACTTTCGTCCCCGCGTCCGGGTCATCGCGGGAAAGCGGAACCAGATTAACGTACAGCGCGAAGGCCAGGTGGCGGCCGTCAACGGTGGTGAGGTAGCCGGCCAGGCCTTTCCCCGTCAGCATCAGGTCTTTGTTCAAAGCATTCTCCACCACGTACGTCCCCGTTTTTGCGTGCACCTGGCCCGCCGCGGGTGCCTCCGGCTGGATATTCCACAGAGTGCCGTCCCGTCCCAGAATCGGCAGCGCTTTGTAAAACACCTGAAAATACTTCTGCCGGGCGAGGAACGCCAGGTAGTGAACCATGAAGTCCGGTGTATAGAACGCGTCGGCGCCTGCGCCGTCAGACTGCGCCGCGCCGCTCAGATCCAGCCCGGCTCCCGCCAGAAAATTGTGCTCCAGATCGAATCCCGCGCCCGGATCCGCTTTGTGCGCGAGCAATGCGGCCCATAGATACGGCATCGAGCTGGCATGCAGGTTCTGGCTGACCTTCAGCGTCACTTTGATTTCTTCGGAAAGCGGAGGCGATACGTGCTCCGCCACCAGGTTGCCCTCCGTATAGGAAGCGGCCAGCGATTTGAATTCCGGCGGCGCAGCCGCCGCTCGCGGCTCCAGCTTTACTCCCGCGTCCCATAAGCACTCGCGCAGCGCCACCTCCGCAAAGCGGCGGGGTTCGGGAACCGGATAAGCAAACAGGATTGCCGGGCTGCCCAGGGGCACCGAACCGGTCACCGTCACCGTGTGACTCCCGTCCGGGTTGGTCACATCCCCGGCAATGTCCATCTCCAGTTTCGAAGATGGACTTCCGGTCTGAATCTGGCTGGCAAAACTTGCGTAGGCGCTGGAGGGAGATGCGCGCAACACAGCCGGGGCGCCTTCGGCCCGCCCCGGCTCAACCGTGATGTCAATCACGTTGTCGTTGACCATGATGGGAGAGATGACCACGCCGGTTCCGCCCTCACGGTTACCCTCCGGATAGAGGCTCGCATCCACCACCACGCGGCCCTTGATGCGGCGAATACCCTGGCGCGCCACCTGCCCGGCGATCTCCCGGAGCACGGCCAGGGGGTCCCCGGGAACCGCTCGCGTATCCGGACTTCCCCCGTAGGAATGATCGTGATTTTCAAAGGCCAGTGTGCCGTCCGGCTGGATGCGGTTGGAGAGATTCGGGTCCCCGCTGGCCACCAGGATCAGATCTCCCTCCAGCGTCTCGTTCCGACCCAGCCGCCCTGTGCGATAGACGCGTGTGTGGAAGCGGTAGTCCGCGCCCAGCAAGGCGAGAGTGGTTCCCTCCGTCAGCAGTTTGGTTGTGGAACCGGGGACAAACAGCTTCCCGGAATTCTGCTCGAAGACCACGGAGCCATCATCCAGGGAGAGAAACTCAATCCCGAAGTGGGAGTGGCGGAAGTCCGGGCGCTCCGTCACCCCCCGAATGCGCGCCGCTAGGCTGGCCGGGCTGGCTTCTTTTCCAGACGCAGTTTGCGCCCATCCCCGCGCGCACAGCGCCAGCGCCGCGGCCGCGAGCAGGGCCTTCGAGACTCGGGAAATTGGAAGCATCCGTCTCCTCCGCGGGAGCGAAAAGCTTACGCCGGAAGAGTGAGAATCGAGAAGCAAAACATGGGCCGTGCCCCAAAACGGCCGCCGGGAGTGAACCAATCCCCGGCGTGCCTGCCGTCCCTGGCCGCACTCGCATTGCGAGGTCCCGGAGCGCGTGTTAGGCTGCCGTCGTCTCGATGCATGCTGGCTCGCAGACCTCCGCACGGCACCCTGTCCTCGATATACAATCTGCGCCCTCCAAAACGCTCCAAATTGCATCCTATCCGCCCATGGCCGCACTGCCTCCAGCCCGCCATCACCCGCGGGCGTGCGCGGCGGCAGGCGTCTGGCCGGTCGCGCTCTTTCTTGCAATTCTGATTTCCTCCAGCGGCCTGGCGGCTCAGCAGGCGCCGGCTCCGGGGCATGGCCAACACGGGATGATGCAATTGGAAGCCCAGCAGCAGCGCAAGGTGGGCGATGTTTTCTACGCCGATGGGGAGGTGGACATCCGTTACCGCGATCTGCGGCTGCGTGCCGACCACGCCCAGTACAACGCGGAAACCGGAGAGGCCCGTTTCAACGGCAACGTGCGCTTTGACACCGGTACGCAAAGTCTGCAAGCGCGCGACGGCGTCTATAACCTGAAGACCGGCCAGGGCTCTTTTCAGCAGGTGAAGGGTGCGGTGCGCGCCGTCCGCCTGCCCAATCGCAATGTTCTGGTCAGCCAGAGCCCTTTCTCCTTCACCGCCCGCGAGGTGCGGCGCACCGGAGAATCCACGTATCAGATCTACCGGGCGTGGGTGACGGTGTGCCCGCCGGACCGGCCCGCCTGGAAGTTCTACACCCGCCGCGGCACCATCCACGTCGAGAAAAATGCCGTCCTGCAGGACGCCACCTTTCGCCTCCTCGGGGCCCCCATTCTTTACCTGCCGTACGCCAGCGTTCCCGTGGGGCAACACCTTCGCCAGTCCGGTTTCTTGGCGCCGGAGATCGGCCAATCCACACTGAAGGGCTTTGTTGTGGGGGATGCTTTTTACTGGGCGCCCGTGGATTGGATGGACGCCACTGTCAACGGCGAGAACTTCAGCCGCCGGGGGCCGGCGCTGACCGCCGACCTGCGGGTCAAGCCGGCGGAAAATGTTTCCATGTCCTATCACTTCTTCGGCGTGGACGACCGCGGGCTGCCCGGTCCCAATGGCGTCCGCATGCCCCAGGGAGGTCACGAATCGGAAACCAAACTGGACGCGCAATTGCCCCGCGGTTGGCGCGCGGTGGCCGACGTGAATACGCTCAGCTCGCTGACCTTCCGGCTGGCCTTCGCTCCCACCTACACGGAAGCGGTGAATGCCGAAGTCACCAGCACCGCTTTTCTCACCAACAATTTTGACGGCTTCAGCCTGAACTTTGCCGGCAATTCGTATAAGAACTATTTCAGCTCCACTCCGGAGACCTCCATCGAGTTGCGCACCGCGCCCGAAGTACGTTTCGACTCCGTGGACATCGCCCCGTGGAAATGGCCGGTGTATCTCGGAATCAGCGCCTCCGAGGGCGGCTCCAGCCGCCAGGATCCCACGCTCACCACCCCGTCCTTCGTCCAGCGCACCGAAATCGCGCCGCGCATTACCGTTCCCCTGGGCTGGCAGCCCTGGCTGGGATTGACCGCCACCTTTGCCGCGCGCATCACCCGCTATGGCGCGCAGCAGCTCAGTGGCAGCGTCCTGGATAGCTCGCTGGTGGAAAAAACCGCGGAGGTCACCCTGGATTTCCGGCCGCCCTCCTTCGAACGGATTTGGGGCGACGGCGATTCCCGCTGGAAACACGTGATCGAAACGGATTTCGTGTATCGCTACGTCACCGGCATCAATGACTTCGGCGGCATTTTGCGCTTCGACGAAAGCGACACGCTCACCGATACCAATGAAGTCGAATATTCCCTCACCCAACGCCTCTTCCACGGTACCTCGAACGGAACCGACGAGATCGTCACCTGGAGGCTCGCCCAGAAGTACTATCTGGATCCCACCTTCGGGGGAGCGCTGGTGCCTGGCCAGCGCAACGTCTTCCAGGCCGTCGATTCCCTTTCCCCTTTCGCCTTCGCCGATGGCTTGCGCCGGTTTTCCCCGCTCACCAGCGATCTGGCCGTGGAACCCGGCGGCCGCTACGGGGCCGAACTCATTACCGACTACGACACTCAGAAAAACACCCTGCTGGCCATTGGGACGCTGGTCAAATGGAAACCCTACCGCGAGTCCTTTCTCACCCTTGCGAATTTCATCACCCACGGGGATGAGATCCTGCAGCCCCGCTCCAACCAGGTGCGTCTCCTCGCTGGCTACGGAGAGGTGAATCGCCCCGGCGTGAACGTCATCACCTCGCTGAGCTACGATTTCCTGAGCCACACCATCCAATCCCAGTCCGTCACCACCAGCTTGAACAGTTCGTGTTGCGGCCTGGCGTTTGAATATCGCCGGATTGCTCTCGGCCCGATTCGCTCGGAAAACCAGTTCCGTTTGGCCCTGCTGATCGCTAACATCGGGACCGTGGGAAACTTGCGCCGCCAGGAGAAACTCTACTGAAAACCCGCCGGAGATCAGGCTTGCAGCGAACCGTTCCGGCATCGGCCGAGGATCTGGCTTTTCTCTCCGTCGCCGGGCTGGCTGCGCTCCTTCGCGCGAAGAAACTCTCTCCGGTCGAACTGGTCCGCGTTTACCTGGAGCGCATCGCGCGCCTGAATCCCCGGCTGAACGCCTTCCTCACCGTGCCGCAGGAAAACGCCATAGAGGAGGCAGAACGCGCCGAACGCGAGATCGCCCGCGGGAAATGGCGCGGCCCTTTGCACGGCATCCCCATCGCCGTGAAGGACAATATCGAATCCCGCGGCGTCCGCACCACCGCGGGATCCAAAATCCTCGCCTCTTTCGTCCCGCAGCGGGATGCCCCGGTCCTTGCGCGGCTGCGCCAGGCCGGCGCCATTCTGCTGGGCAAAACCCATCTCCATGAATTTGCTTACGGCGTCACCAGCGAAAACGTGCATTACGGTCCGGCCCGCAATCCGCACGACCCTGGCCGCATTCCCGGCGGCTCCAGCGGCGGCAGCGCCATTGCCGTTGCCGCCGGGCTTTGCGCCGCGGCCGTGGGAACCGATACCGGCGGCTCCATTCGCATTCCCGCCGCGTTGTGTGGCGTCACCGGATTCAAACCCGCGTTCGGCGCACTGCCCATGGAAGGCATCGTCCCGCTGTGTCGTTCGCTCGACCATGTGGGGCCGATCACGCGGACGGTGGAGGACGCCGGAATTCTCTACGCGGCCATGCGCGGCGAAAAGCACGCGCCCCTGCCCCGCGCGCGGAGGCCCGGGAAACTGCGCCTGGGTTGGCCCCGCGATTACTTTTTCGAGCGGCTCTCTCCCGAGGTGGCCCGGGCGCTTGAAGACGCGCGGCGGTTGCTGCGTGCCAAGGGCGTCGAGTTTGTGGATGTGGCCTTGCCGCTGCTCGAAGCCGCCAATCGCGCTTCCCTGCCGGTTGCGCTCGCGGAGGCCTACCAATTCCACCGCGCCGCTGGATATTTTCCAGCCCGCGCCGCGGAGTATTCCGACGATGTGCGCGCCCGCCTGGAGCGCGGCGAAGCGGTCACCGCCGCGGATTACCTCGACGCGCGCGAGGCCTTCCAGCGATCGCGCGCCGAGTGGGCGAAGTGTGCGGAGCGCGTCGAGGCGCTTCTGGTTCCCTCCGTCCCCATCGTCCCGCCCCGCATCGGCGAGGCCAGCATCACGCTGGGAGACGTGCAGGAAGAGGTGCGCGCCGTACTCCTCCGGCTCTGCCGCCCGGCCAATTTCTGGGGCGCTCCGGCGATTTCGGTCCCCTGCGGGGCCACTCCCGCGGGCCTGCCCATCGGCATGCAGTTCATTGGCTTTGAGGGCCGTGAAACCCTCCTGCTCGAATTGGCGCATTCCTTTGAATCCGCCACGGACTGGCACCGGCACCGGCCTTCCCTCTAGCTCGATGAAGCCGCCATCCCGCCGCCGCATCCAATCAAAAGCCTTGCTAGAATCCTGAAGGGCGAACTCCGGGTTGCCCGGTAAACGCCCGGGGCACTTGCAACGTCTTTCTTGCAGATGCCACCGCACGGAAAGGGAATCCGCGGATCGTTCTGGATTCCGCTGGCGGCACCATGGAAGTACAGACAACCTATCTGGGGGCGCTGGTCGCGGGACTGGTCTCGTTCCTCTCCCCGTGTGTGCTTCCGCTGGTACCCGGATATATTTCGATGCTATCGGGAATCGGAGTGGAGCAATTGAAGCGCGGCGAGGGGCCACGCGGGACTCTGCTTTCCAGCGCGGTCTGCTTCGTGGTGGGTTTCTCCGTAGTGTTCATCGCGCTGGGCGCCGGCGCTACCACCGTGGGCCAGTTCCTGCGCACCAACAAGACGGCGCTGGCCCCGTTGGCCGGCGCCATCATTGTCCTATTCGGGCTGCACCTAGTGGGCTGGCTGGTAAAAATTCCGGTGCGCCAGGGGATCATCGCCGGCATATTGCTGGTGGCGGGAGGAGTTGCCGCGCTCCTGCGGCCCGGGTTGTTGGGCACTGCGCGGCCCATGGAGCTGTTTTCCGCCTCCCTGGTCTTTCTGTTTGGCCCGTCCCTTTCCGGCTGGCTGAACCGCGACGTGCACCTGCGCGACGTCGGCGGAAAGCCGGGAATGATCGGGGCGTTCCTGCTGGGATTCGCTTTCGCCTTCGGGTGGACTCCGTGCATCGGTCCGATTCTGGGCGCGGTCCTGCTGATTGCCGGCGCGCAGGAAACGGCTTGGCAGGGCGTGCTGCTGCTGGTGGTGTATTCCGCGGGACTGGCAATTCCCTTTCTGCTCACCGCGCTGGGCGTCAGCCAGTTCATGAATTTTTACCAGCGGTTTCGCAAGCACCTGCACGCTGTGGAGGTTTTCAGCGGCGCGCTGCTCCTCGTGGTGGGCTCGCTGGTTTTCACCAATCACTTCATCTGGTTGTCGGGTAAACTGGGATTTCTGAGGCGCTTCACCCTCTAGGGGCGAACCGGTGATGAAAAAAGGAAGCTGGTACGTGATCGCGCTGGCCCTCGCCGTCGCGCTCGCCCTGGTGGTGCAGCGCACCCAGCGTAGCGCCGCCGGCAGCCGGCATTCGGAGCCCGCCGCTGGCGTCGCCCCGGTCAAGAAACTTTCCACCGAGGGCATGAAGCCCGTGCCGGACCTGGTGCTCAAGGATTTGAACGGCAAATCGGTGAGCCTGAAGGAGTACGCCGGCAAAGTCGTGCTCGTCAATTTCTGGGCCACCTGGTGCGATCCCTGCCGCACCGAAATTCCTTGGCTCATCGAGCTGTCGCAGAAATACGGCGACAAGGGATTTGTGGTCCTGGGTGTGGCCATGGACGACGAGGGAAAGTCCGCTGTCGAGCCCTTTGTGCAAAAGGAACGCTTCGACGTCAACGGCCAGAAATTGCCCATGAGCTATCCGATCCTCATCGGCGATGGCGACTCCGCCGACGCCTTCCTGAAGGATTTGGGCGGCGTCCTGGGGCTGCCCACCTCCGTGCTCGTCTCCCGCGATGGCAAGCGCGTGCACACCATCATCGGGCCCGTCGAACCCGATAAGCTGGAACGCGATATTCAGGGATTGCTCTAAGGGAGCCCCGCGTGGACGAACTGGAATTCCGCAAGAAATCGGACTTGGCTCTCGAGGCCCTGCGCCGCCGCCTGCTCGAACTGGGCGACGCGCACGCCTTCGAGGTGGAAGGCGAGGGCGAGAAGCTCGAACTCCTCTTCGAAGAACCGGAGGAAGTGCGCTTTGTGATCAGCCCGAACACCGCCGCGCGCCAGATCTGGATCTCGGCGCTCTCCACCAGCTTCAAACTGGGCTGGTCCGAGTCCGCGGGAGCCTTTGTCATGGAGAAGACCGGCGAAAATCTCTCCGCGGTCATGAGCCGGATCCTGACGCAACAGGTTGGAATCGCGATTACGGTCTAAGTGAACTGAAAAAACAAACCCGCTGCCACCGCGGTGAAAACCGCGAGGGGCCCGAGAGACAGGCGTGATGCGGCACACCAGGATGCGCGTGGGATACGGAAGCCTCTGGGGTTTGCTGGCGCTGGTTGGCGCGGCTGCCTGCTGCCTGCTGCCCGCACGGCCGGCGCTGGCACAGGATGGTTCGCGGCTCATCAAGCCGGCGGACGTGGTGCGCTCCCAGGTCTATGTTTCGCTCGAGCCGGTTTCGCGCGGCCGCAAATTTGAAATTGCCGTGGTCGGCGCCGTGGCCTCGGGGTATCACGTCCAAGCCAGCAAAGTCCTGGAAGACTACCTGATCCCGCTGGCGCTTACCGCGGAATTGCCCCCCGGCATGACCCTGGTCAACACGCGCTACCCGCGCGCCCTGGTCAAGAAATTCCCCTTCGCGGCAAAGCCCATGGCCGTGTACGAAGGCCAGATCACCCTGCGCATGACCCTCCAGGCCGGCGCGGATGCCCCCCTCGGGCCGCTGAAGATCCCACTGACCTTGCGCTACCAGGCTTGCAATGACCAGCTCTGCCTGCCCCCGGTCAAAGTTCCCCTCAGCGCCGATCTGAATGTGGCCTCCGCCGGCACCCCTGCAAAAAATCTCCATCCAGAAGTTTTCGCGAATCACGAATAACCGCGCGCCCGTTCCAGGGCATCGGCCACGTTCCGGGCACGTTCCGGGGTAGCCACGGTCAATGATTTTCTGACCGTGGGCAAGTTCCGACCACGTTCCGGGGTACCCACGATCGGTCGGTTCTGCCTCTCGCTTCTACCGGGCGGCCAGGTGAGCATGGGCCCGGCGCAGCCGGCCAACCACCCGCTCGCGCCCCAGCGCGACCATGGTGTCGAACAGCGGCGGCGCCACCGCCACCCCCACAATGGCCACGCGCGTGGCGTTGATCAGCACCCCGGCCTTCACGTTCTCCGCAGCCGCCAGGTCCCGCAGCGTCTTGTCGCACGCGTCGTGGTTCCACTCCGGCTGCGCGGCGTAGCCTTCCGCGAGTTTCGGCAGCCATTCGGCCAGCCGCGGTTCCTTCCAGAACTTCTCGCGCGCCGCCGGGTCGTACTCGAATTCGTCTGAAAAAAACGCGCGGCCCCAGTGCGAAAAGTCCGGCAGCAGGCGGGTGCGCGGGCGGAGCAGGTCCACGGTCCGTGAAAACCATTCACGTCCCGCGCCGGAGCCCCATTCTTCCCGCCACAGGCCGGCGTGGCGCAGCTCTTCCTCCACGAAAGGCAGCAGCGTTTCCACCGGCATTTTCTGGAGATACTGCTGGTTGAACCATTCGAGTTTGGCGCGATCGAAAACGGCGTTGGTGCGGCTCACTCCCCCGAGCGAAAACTTCTCCACCATTTCCGTGGTCGTCAGCAGCTCCACGTCGCCCCCGGGCGACCATCCCAGCAGCGCCAGAAAATTGCGGAACGCTTCGGGCAGGAAGCCTTCCTCTTTGTACGAGGCCACGCTGGTCGCGCCGTGGCGCTTGGACATGCGGCTGCGGTCCGGACCGAGGATCAGCGGCACGTGGGCAAAGATCGGCGGCTCCGCCCCCAGCGCGCGGTACAGCAGCACCTGCTTCGGCGTGTTCGACAGATGGTCCGCTCCGCGAATCACATGGCTGATGTCCATGGCGATATCGTCCACCACCGCGCCCAGTTGGTACGTCGGCGCCCCGTTGGACCGCAGCAGCACGAAATCCTCCATCTCCTCGTTGGCCACCTCGCGCGGACCGAATACCGCGTCTTGAAATTGCGTGCTCCCGCTCTGTGGAACGTGGAAGCGGATGGCCGCGGCTTCACCCCGTGCGCGCTTCGCCGCCTGTTCCTCCGTGGAAAGGCTGTGGCACGAACATGCCGATTTGCGCAGCGTTTTCGCCTGTGGCGTTGCCCCGGTCCCGGGAGACTTCGCCGCTCCGGCGGCAGCTGTCGCCTCGGCCGCGTCTTCCTCCGCTTCCTCCGGCGCGGCATCGGCCCCCGCATAGGAAGACGGAGCGCAGAAACACCAATACGCATGCCCCGATGCCCGCACACGCTCCGCGGCCGCGCGGTAACTTTCCAGGCGCTGGGATTGAAACACCGGCCCTTCGTCCCAATCCAGCCCCAGCCAGCGCAGGCTCTCCAGAATCCCTTCCACCAGTTCCGGCCGGTTCCGCTCCACGTCCGTATCTTCCAC
>DATIYQ010000095.1:0-18188 GCA_035517515.1 Binatia bacterium | reverse complement strand
TGCCCGCCCTCGCGGATGGCGAACCGCAACCCCTTCTCCATGGCCACCGGGCTGATCAACTCGATCGACACCGTCGCGTTATCTCCCGGCATCACCATCTCCACTCCCTCCCCCAGCTTCACGTCTCCGGTCACGTCCGTCGTCCGGAAGTAAAACTGCGGCCGGTATCCGGTGAAGAACGGCGTGTGCCGTCCTCCCTCTTCCTTCGTCAAGATGTACGCCTCCGCCTTGAACTTCTTGTGCGGCGTGATCGACCCCGGCTTGCACACCACCTGCCCCCGCTCCACGTCCTCTTTTTCCGTCCCACGCAGCAACAGCCCTACGTTGTCCCCGGCCATCCCTTCGTCCAGCAGCTTCCGGAACATCTCCACCCCGGTCACCACTTTCTTCTGCGTGTCCCGGAATCCCACGATCTCGATTTCCTCCCCCACCTTCACCTTCCCTCTCTCAATCCGCCCCGTCACCACCGTCCCCCGCCCGGAGATCGAGAAAATATCCTCGATCGGCATGGCGAACGGCTTGTCCACGTCCCGCACCGGCAACGGCACACTCTTGTCCACCGCCTCCATCAAATCCAGCACCGTCTTCTCCCACTTCTCTTCCCCGTTCAAAGCTCCCAGCGCCGACCCGCGGATCACCGGCACCGTATCCCCCGGAAACTGGTACATCTTCAGCAACTCGCGCACTTCCAGCTCCACCAGTTCCAGCAACTCCGGGTCTTCCACCGCGTCGCACTTGTTCAGGAACACCACGATGTACGGCACCCCCACCTGCCGCGCCAGCAGGATGTGCTCCCGCGTCTGCGGCATCGGCCCGTCCGTCGCCGCCACCACCAGGATGGCCCCGTCCATCTGCGCCGCCCCGGTGATCATGTTCTTGATGTAGTCCGCGTGCCCCGGGCAGTCGATGTGCGCGTAGTGCCGGTTCGCCGTCTCGTACTCCACGTGCGCCACCGCGATGGTGATGCCCCGCTCGCGCTCTTCCGGCGCGTTGTCAATCGAGTCGAACGCCCGGAACTGCACCTTCGGATTGTGCTTGGAAAGCACCTTGGTGATCGCCGCCGTCAGCGTGGTCTTCCCGTGGTCAATGTGACCGATCGTTCCCACGTTCACGTGCGGCTTGCTGCGCTCGAATTTTTCCTTGGCCATTGCTCCCCCTGCTTCTGTGTGTAGCGCCCGGGATGGATCCGCGCCCCGAATCCGGCTAGCGGGTCACCCTGCCGGTGGCTTTGGCGATCACTTCTTCGGCCACCGAGGCCGGCGCTTCCTCATAGTGCGAAAAGTGCATGGTAAAACTTCCACGGCCCTGCGTGCGGCTGCGCAACTCCGTGGCATAGCCGAACATGGTGGCCAGCGGCACCTGGGCGCCGATGATCTGGCTGCCGGCGCGCGACTCGCGGCCCTGGATCTGCCCGCGGCGCGCGTACAGGTCGCCGATCACATCGCCCATATATTCCTCGGGCACCACCACCTCGAGACGCATGATGGGTTCGAGCAGCACCGGATGGGCCCTCGAGCAGGCTTCCTTGAAGCCGATGGACCCGGCAATCTTGAAGGCCATTTCCGAGCTGTCCACTTCGTGGTAGCTGCCCTCGTAAAGCGTCACCGCTACGTCCACCATTTCGTAGCCGGCCAGCCCGCCGGTTTCCATGGCCTCGCGGATTCCGTTTTCGACCGGGGGAATGTATTCCTTGGGGATGGACCCGCCCACAATCTTGTCGATAAAGAGGAGGCGATGCTCCTTGTCGAACCGCCAGCGGGCGCCGGAGCCGGCGATTTTCTTGGCCAGCGCGTCCAGATCGTCCGTGGACAATTCCTTCATGTCTTCATGGCCCGAGGAGGGAAGCGGGGCCACCTTCAATTTCACGTGGCCGTACTGGCCGCGGCCGCCGGTCTGGCGAATGTATTTCCCTTCGGCCTGCGCTGCCTGCTTGATGGTCTCGCGGTAGGCCACCTGCGGGCGCCCCACGTTGGCCTGCACGCTGAACTCGCGCATCATGCGGTCCACGATGATCTCGAGGTGCAACTCGCCCATGCCGGAAATCAGCGTCTGGCCGGTGTCCGGGTCGGTATTCACGCGGAAGGTGGGATCTTCCTGCGAGAGCTTGGCCAGCGCCTGGCCCATTTTTTCCTGGTCCGCCTTGGTCTTGGGCTCGATGGCCACGCTGATCACCGGAGTGGGGAAATCGATGTTTTCGAGCAGGACGGGCTTGTCTTCGGAACAGAGCGTGTCGCCGGTGGCAATGTTCTTCAACCCCACGCACGCCGCGATGTCTCCGGCGTAGACGGCGTCAATTTCTTCGCGCTTGTTGGCGTGCATGCGCAGCAGGCGGCCCACGCGTTCGCGCGTGCCCTTGGTGGCGTTGAACACCATGTCGCCCTGCTTCAGCACGCCGGAATACACGCGGATGTAGGTGAGGTGGCCCACGAACGGATCGGACATGATCTTGAAGGCCAGGGCGGCAAACGGCTGGTCATCGGAGGCGCGCCGCAGCACGCCCTCAGAACCATCGAGCGAAGTGCCCTCGACCGGCGGCTTATCCGTGGGCGCGGGCAGAAAATCAATCACCGCATCGAGCAGCGGCTGGATGCCCTTGTTCTTAAACGCCGCTCCGGCCACCACCGGCACCAGCTTCAGCGCGATGGTGGAGCGCCGCAGCGAGGCGCGCAGCTCTTCCGCCGAGAGGTCGTGCTCTTCCAGATATTTCGCCAGCACCGCGTCGTCGTGTTCGGCGATGTACTCCACCACCTTGGAGCGGTGCTCGTGATAGAACTCCTTGGTGATGGCGGAAATCTTGAGCGCCGCGGCCACATCCTCGCGCCCGGCCACAAAGGTTTCGTCCCAGAGCTGCTCCACGGGAAAGACTTCCAGCTTGGTCCCGTGAGATTCCTCGGCGTCCGGATAGACAATCACCTTCTGCTCGATGAAATCGATGACCCCGAGAAACTGGTCTTCCTTGCCGAGGGGGAACTGCAGGGGAACGGGGTGGGCGCCGAGGCGCTGGCGCATGGAGCGGATGCAATGATCGAAATCCGCGCCGATGCGGTCCATCTTGTTGATGAAGGCGATGCGCGGCACGCGGTACTTATCCGCCTGGCGCCATACGGTTTCCGACTGCGGCTGCACGCCGGCCACGCCGTCGAAAACGGCCACGGCGCCATCCAGCACGCGCAGCGAGCGCTCCACTTCCACCGTGAAGTCCACGTGGCCGGGGGTGTCAATGATGTTGACGCGGTATTCGATGCCGTTGCGCTTCCAGAACGCGGTGGTGGCCGCGGAGGTGATGGTGATGCCGCGCTCGCGCTCCTGCTCCATCCAGTCCATGGTGGCCGTGCCTTCGTGCACCTCGCCGATCTTGTAGGTCACACCCGTGTAAAACAGGATGCGCTCGGTGCACGTGGTCTTCCCGGCGTCAATGTGCGCCATGATCCCGATATTCCGGGTGTGTTCGAGTTGTGTCTGCCGTGCCATCTCGATCTCTTGTGTCGCTGCCATGCTCCTCGATCAGGGCGCAGCCCGTGGCGCCCCTGCGGCTCCCTACCAGCGGTAATGGGCAAAGGCCTTGTTGGCCTCGGCCATGCGGTGCACGTCTTCCTTCTTCTTGATCGCTCCGCCGCGGTTGTTGGCCGCGTCCAGCAGCTCTTCGGCCAGCTTGTTTTCCATGGTCTTGCCGGCGCGGGAGCGCGCGTAATCAATCAGCCAGCGGATGGCCAGGGACTGCCGGCGGAAGTTGTTCACTTCCACGGGCACCTGGTAGTTGGCTCCGCCCACCCGGCGCGTTTTCACTTCCACCACCGGCTTGGTGTTTTCCACCGCCTTCTTGAAGGTCTTCACCGGATCGTCGTTGGTCTTCTCCTGAATCTGCCCCATGGCGCCGTAGAAAATGCTCTGCGCGGTGGCCAGCTTGCCGTCCCACATCATGCAGTTGATGAACTTTCGCACCAGGTCGCTCTGGTAGACCGGATCCACGGTCACCGAGCGTCGCGATACGGCCCCTTTGCGCGGCATTCCCTCTCCTCCCTACTTCTGAGCGGCCTTGGGCCGCTTGGCGCCGTATTTCGAGCGCCCCTGTTTGCGATTTTCCACACCGGCGGCATCCAGCGTGCCACGGATGATGTGATAGCGGACACCGGGCAGATCCTTCACGCGGCCCCCGCGCACCAGCACAATCGAGTGTTCCTGCAGATTGTGGCCGATGCCGGGGATGTACGTGGTGACCTCGGAGGCGTTGGTCAGCCGCACGCGGGCCACCTTGCGCAAAGCGGAGTTCGGCTTTTTCGGCGTCTGCGTGTACACGCGGATGCAAACCCCGCGCTTCTCCGGGCTCGATTCCAACGCCGGAGACTTGGTCTTGGACCGCATCGCTTCCCGTCCGTAGCGCACCAGCTGTGAAAACGTGGGCACGTCATCTCCGTAGAACAGACATTCGTGTCTGTTCTGATTCTCTCTCTGCTCCGTTCCGCCCCGCGAGACGAACTGGCCTCTTCGCGCTCCCCGCACTGGGAGAAAAATCCGGGCACGCGTGCCCGCGGCGCACAAACGAAATCGAAGCGCATCCGGCGGACTTGCGAGAAAGGACTCGCAGCGACAACGGAGGACAAGCAAGATACTCCGCCAAAGGCGAGACCTTCAGAAGTTCCCTCAGGTCGCGTGCGGAGAGGCTTACTCGGCTTTGCGGGGCTGGCGCCCCATTCCGGCCGCTCCCCTGTTCCCCCAGTCTCGAAGTTTCGTCCCCTACTTCCCGGACGATTCATCACCACTCGAAACCGGACAGGAGACCTTCCTTCCACCACAGACAGAGGAACACCCCTCTGCCAAACCGCACGAGTATAGGGGAGTTGCCCGAGGCTGTCAAATCGAAAACTGTTGAGCGGCCTGTGGATAAGGGCGCTCCTCGACTCGGGGGACGCAAGCCGTTGGCCAACGGCGGCAAAGAACTCGAAAGTCCCCATAACTCATTATTCATCAGATAGATATAAGCACTCCGGAGAGTGAGCGGTGGGACTATTCCCCGTCACCCGGGCCTTCCACAGGTGAACAATATCCAGCGAGCGCTTTTTCTTCCCCGCTCACCTCCAGGGCCCCTCCGTCGCTCCAGTCACACGCCCCGGCAAAAATCTTCGCGCCGAACAATCCGGACACGGTGGATTGCGCTGCGCCCGCTGCGAGTTTGGCTCCCGCGCGCGAGCTTGGCTTCCTGGCGCGAAATTCCGCCTAGTAAACAGTGCGCTGCCGCCGCAGAGAGAAATCATTTGTCACGCCCCATGCGACTGCCTATTCTTCTCGCGGGTCCGCTCGATGCGGGAGGAGACCCGAACGCTCCGTGCGCCTGAAAAACAAATCCCTCGCCGCGCAGATCCTGGGAATTCCATTGTGCCTGGCGCCACTCGCCGGCTTCGCGCTTGCGGCAGGACAAGCCGGCAGCCCCGCGCAAACGGCTCCCTCCGCGGCCGCGCCCCCCAGGACCGACTATTCCAAAGAACCGTTCGTGGTCGAATCGCTGCGGAGCCGGGCGCAGTTTGAGAACGACGGGACCGGCCGCTTTGAAAACACTGCGCGCATCCGCGTGCAAACGGATGCGGGAGCGCAGGCCCTGGGCCAACTGGTTTTCCCGTACAACAGCGCCAGCGAGCGGCTGGAGGTCGCCTACGTGCGCGTGCGGCGCCGGGACGGAAGCGTGATGGAGGCGGACCACACGACCTTTCAAGACCTGTCGATGCAGGCCGTGCGCGATGCTCCCGTCTATTCCGACGCGCGCGAAAAGCACGTCAGCGTTCCGGCGCTGCGGGCCGGCGAAGTGCTGGAGTACCAGGTGACGGAAGTCATCGAGCACCCGCCGGCTCCGGGACAGTTCTGGTTCCGGTACGACTTCGAGCGCTCCGCCATCACGCTCGAGCAGCAACTCGAGCTCAACGTGCCGCTGGGACGCGCGTTGAAGCTCGAGGCGCGGCCGGGCCGGGATGCGAAGATCGAAGAGGCGGCGGACCGCCGCATTTACCGCTGGAGTGGCTCGCGCCTCTCCCGCCAGGATGACGAGGCTGCGAAGGTAAAACCCGCGCCGCAGCAACCAGCCGATGTGGACATCTCCATCTCCACATTTGCGAACTGGCAGGAGGTGGGCGCTTTCTACCAGTCCCTGGAAAACGACCGGATCCAGGTGACGCCGGAGATCCAGAAGAAAGCGGACGAACTGACCAGCGGGAAAACCGCGCCGGCGGAAAAACTGGGCGCGCTCTACGATTTTGTGGCCACGAAGATCCGTTCGGTGAGTGTGCCGTTCGGCGAAGGCCGGCTCCAGCCGCAATTTGCGGCGGAGGTGCTGAGGCACCAGTACGGGGACGGAAAGGACAAGCACACTCTGCTGGCCGCTCTGGCCGCGGCCGAAGGATTTTCCGCCGATGCCGTGCTCATCAATTCCCAGCACCTGCTGGATCCGCAGGTGCCCAGCCCGGCGAGCTTCGATCACCTGATCACCCGCGTTCCGCTGGGGAGCGAAACCGTGTGGCTGGACACCACCACGGAGGTTGCGCCCTTCGGATTTCTCTCCTCCGCCCTGCGCCACAAGCAGGCGCTGGCCGTGCCGGCTCAGGGCCCCGCGGCGTTGGTGGAAACGCCGGCCGATCCTCCCTTCCCCATCCGCCAGCAGTGGCGGATCGAGGGCACCATCAGCGACTTCGGAGCGCTGGACGCCCGCGTGCACTATGCGCTCTCCGGGGACAACGAATTGCTCATGCGGCTGGCGTTCCGGCGCACCCCGGAGGCGGACTGGAAGAAGCTTGGGGAATCGATCGCGTCTTCGGACGGGCTGCGCGGTACGGTGAGTGGAGTCTCTCCCAGCGATCCGGCAGACACGCATCATCCGTTTACGCTGGACTACCACGTGGTGCAGCCGAATTTTATGGATTGGTCCGGGAAGCGCGCCCGGCTCGCCCCGCCGCTGCCCCCGCTGGCGCTGCCGGAAACCGATGGGGGAGCGCTCCGGCCGGGCGAACCGCTGGCACTGGGGTCGCCCGCGGAAGTGGCCATCGAAATGAAACTCAGCATTCCGCAGCGCTATTCCGCCCGCGCTCCTGTGGCCATCAGCGCGGTACGCGACTATGGCGCGTACCGCTCCACGTATTCCGCCGAACAGAGCGTGCTCTCGGCTTCGCGCACACTGAGCATCCGCCAGCGGGAAATTCCCGCGGACCACGTCTCCGATTTTGCGCTGTTCTTCCGCCGGGCCGTGCGCAACGACGAAGGGCAAACGTTTTCCCTGGAAACTGCGGTGGCGGGCGCCGCGGCAATCCCCGAGAGCGCCTCCGCGGACGAACTGCTGCAGGCCGCCACCGGCGCCTACTCGAGCCAGCGATTCGCCCTGGCGGAGCAACTGCTGGAACGCGCCGTGGCGCGGGATGCCAAACACAAGACCGCCTGGAAGCTGCTGGGTGCGGTGCGCCTGGCGCAGCAGGAGAATTCCAAGGCCATCGAGGCCTTCCGCAAGCAGGTAGAACTCGACCCCAGCGACGATTTCGCGTACGAGGGCATGGGCCTGGCGCAGGCGGCGATGGAACACTATGCGGAGGCCATCATCTCTTTCCGCAAGCAACTGGAAGTGAAGCCCGTCGATCCCGTGGCGCAAGCCAGCCTGGCGACCACGCTGGTGCGGGCGCGGCGCTACGCGGAGGCGGCGCCCGAACTGGAAAAATCCATCGCCCTCGCGCCCGAGGATCCGCGGCTCTATGTGGCCCTGGGGCAGGCGCAGCTCGAACTCCACCAGAACGAGAAAGCCCAGGCAGCCTTCGACAAAGCCGTGGAGCTTTCCCCTACACCGGAGATCTGGAACAACATCGCCTACGAACTCAGCCTGCACTCCGTGAATCTGGAGCGCGCGCTGCTCTACGCGCAGTCGGCGATTTCCACGACGGGCACGGAACTGCGCAGCGCGGATCTGGCGCAACTGGGCCCGCGCGACTTGGCACGGGTCACGGCCATTGCCAGCTACTGGGACACCCTCGCGTGGGTCTACTACCAGCGCGGCGAATGGAAGCGCGCGGAGCGATTTGCGGAAGCCGCCTGGCGCCTCTCGTTGCAGGGTGAAGCCGGAAGCCATCTGGCGCAGATCTATGAAAAGTCAGGCCAGGAGGAGAAAGCGCGCAAGACGTACGCCCTGGCGCTGGCCACCTCACACGCCCCGCCAGAGGCGCGCGCGCGCCTGGAAGCGCTCGCCGGAGGGGCCCGTCCCGCGGACGAACTGGTTGCCGGGGCGCGCAAAGACCTGCCGCGTCTGACGGAATACCCGGTGGAGATTGCCCACGCCGGCGCTGCCCAGGCCACGGCGCAGGCCTCCCCGCCGGACACCGCAGAGTTTTATGTCTTGCTGGCGCCCGGCGCCGGCGCGCAAGCGGTGAAGTTCATCCGCGGAGACACCGGGCTGCGCCCGGCGGAGGGAAAACTGCGCGCGCTCGATTACGGACGCGCTTTTCCGGACGACTCCCCGGCGAAATTGATCCGCCGTGGAATGCTGACCTGCAGGGCGGGAGCGAAGAGCTGCACGTTTGCGCTGATGCCACCCGACAAGGCGCAAACCATGGAGTAGTGGGACAGACCTTCCTGCCTGTCTCTGCCGGTCGCACGCCTCCCGCTCCCCTGTGGAACAGGCAGGATGGCCTGTCCCCGGCGCTACTTGATTTCCATTACTTCCTTTTCTTTGGCCGCGGAGAGGTCTTCGAGCTTCTTGGTTTCCTGGTGGGTGAGCTTTTCCAGCTCCTCGAGCGAGCGCTTGGAGTCGTCCTGGCTGATTTTCTTTTCCTTCTCCAGCTTTTCCACGGCTTCCTTGATGTCCCGCCGCACGTTGCGAACCGCGGTGCGGTGATTTTCGAGCACTTTATGCAAGTGCTTGACCAGTTCCTTGCGGCGTTCTTCGGTCAGCGCGGGAATGGGGACGCGAACCACCTTTCCGTCATTGGCGGGGTTCAGGCCGAGGTCGGAGGTGCGAATGGCCTTGTCGATAGCCGCAACCACGGTGGGATCCCACGGAGAAATCACAATCAGCGAGGGATCGGGCACGGCCAGGGTGCCCAGCTGGTTGATGGGCATGGGCGTGCCGTGATAATCCACGCGGATGTGATCCAGCAGGGCCACGTTGGCCCGGCCGGTGCGCACCCCGGCCAACTCCTTGCGGAAGTCCTCAACCGCTTTTTCCATCCGCGTGCGCGCCTGAGTCATGGCGTCTTTCGTGTTGGCGATCGCGGTCATGCCTTCACCTCCGGAGCGTGCGCGCGCTTGCGGCAGCATAGAGTCGCGTGTCCGCGGGCACCCGGCGCGCGGTCCCAGCCCGGCAAGCGACAAATGGGGAGGCCGGTGCTACTTTCCTCCACTCACCACCGAGCCCACCTTCTCTCCCCGCACCACGCGCGCCACGTTGCCCGGCCGGTTCATGTCAAAAATGATGATGGGCAGATTGTTGTCCATGCACAGGGTGATGGCGGTGGTGTCCATCACCTGCAGGCCGCGCTGGATCACTTCCAGATAGTCAATCTTGTCGAACTTCGCCGCGCTGGGCACTTTTTCGGGGTCCGCATCGTAGATGCCGTCCACGCGAGTGGCCTTCAGAATGGCCTGAGCCTTGATTTCCACGGCGCGCAGGGCCGCGGCGGTATCCGTGGTGAAGTACGGGTTCCCCGTGCCGGCGGCGAGGATGATGATCCGCCCTTTTTCCAGGTGCCGCGTGGCGCGGCGGCGGATGAAGGGCTCGGCCACGGTGCGCATCTCGAGCGCGCTCAGCACCCGCGTGTGGCAACCGGTCTTTTCCAGCGCATCCTGCAGCGCCAGGGCATTGATCACCGTGGCCAGCATGCCCATGTAATCGCCGGTGGCGCGTTCGATGCCCAGCCCGCTCTGCCGCGTGCCACGGAAGATGTTTCCTCCGCCCACCACCAGGGCCACTTCCACGCCCAGGTCGTGCACGGTTTTCACTTCCTCGGCGATCTTGGCAATGGTTTCGCCATGCAAGCCGAAGCCCTGCGGCCCCTGCAAAGATTCGCCCGAAAGTTTCAGGAGAATGCGCTTATAGAGGACGGGAGTGCGGTCGCTTGCTGCCACAAAACTGCCTTGTGCACTGGCCATGTTGCGCGTCCCCTGGCGGCCGTTTCCGGTCACGCTGGGAGGCATTCTAGCAGACCACGCCGCGCCGCCCGCCGGTTTTTGCGGGGTGGCGAGCGGTCAGGCCGGCACGGGCGGCGCCGCACCCGGCTCCGCAGCCGCGGGACCAGGCTCTGCCTCCGCCGCGTGCTCTCCGACTTTGAAGCGCGCGAAGCGGCGTACGGCGATGTTTTCTCCGACCTTGGCGATGGATTGCTGGATCAGCTCGCGCACGGTGAGCTGTTCGTCCTTGATGAAGTGCTGCTCGTAGAGGCAGGTCTCGGAGTAAAACTTGTCGAGCTTGCCCTCGATGATGCGCTCCAGGACATTCTCCGGCTTGCCGCTGGCCACGGCTTGCTCGCGGAAGGCGCCGCGCAGTTGCTCGACCAGTTCCGCCGGCACCTCTTCGCGCCGCACATAGCGCGGGTTGAGCGCGGCCACGTGCATGGCCAGATCGTGGCACAGATGCTGGAACTCGTCGGTGCGGGCCACGAAGTCGCTCTCGCAGTTCACTTCCACCAGCGAAGCGATGCGTCCGCCGGCGTGGAGATAATTGCCGACCGCGCCCTCGCTGGCCGCGCGCTGCTCCTTCTTTTTCGCCGCCGCCTGCCCTTTTTCGCGCAGGATCGCTGTTGCCGCTTCCAGGTCGCCTTTGGCATCCAGCAGCGCGGAACGGCAGTCGCTGAATCCTGCTCCGGTCTTTTCCCGCAGGGCCTTGACCATCGCCGCGGAAACTTGCGGCTGTCCTTCTTGTGCTGGGTGGCTGCTCATGCCCTCGTCCTGTCCTTCGCTGCCGGGAGGGAACCCGGCGGTTCGTCAGCAGTTGGATGCGGGGCCCGCAGGCCCGGAGCGGCTATTCTTTGCCGTCCTTCTCGGTTGGAGCCAGGATTTCTTCGCCCGCGGGCACTTCAAACGCGCGGTCCACGAAATAGCCTTCCTGCTTCTCGTACTCTTCGTAGGCGCTGGCCTCCACGAACGCGGCCGACTCCGGAGCGGCCGCGCCGCCCTCGGCGGGTTCCGCGGCCTTCTGGGCTTCCACCTGCGAGCGCTCAAAGGCCCCGCGGCCCTCGATCACCGCGTCCGCAATCTTGGAGGTGAACAGGCGGATGGCGCGCAGCGCGTCGTCGTTGCCGGGGATTACCACATCCACCAGGTCGGGGTCACAATTGGTGTCCACGATGGCCACCACCGGGATGCCCATGCGGCGCGCCTCGCGTACGGCAATATCTTCGCAGCTCGAATCGATTACGAACATGGCGTCGGGGAGCGCGGCCATGGACTCGATGCCTTCCAGGTTGGCTTGCAGATGCTTTAACTCCCGTTCCAGCCGCGCCGCTTCTTTCTTGGAGAGGTCCGCCATGCGCCCGTCTTCTTTCATGGCTTTCAGCTCGCGCAGGCGCTTGATGGATTTCTGCACGGTGGCGAAATTGGTGAGCGTACCGCCCAGCCAGCGGTTGTTCACAAAGTACATGCTGGAGCGTTTGGCTTCTTCCGCCACGGCTTCCTGCGCCTGGCGCTTGGTGCCCACAAACAGCACGGTGCGGCCCTGCGCGGCCAGTTCGCCCACGTAACGCGCGGCGTCGCGGAACATCTTCAGGGTCTTCTGCAGGTCAACGATGTGGATGCCATTGCGTTCGCCGAAGATGTATTCCTTCATCTTCGGGTTCCAGCGGCGGGTTTGATGCCCGAAGTGGACTCCCGCTTCGAGCAATTCCTTCATGGAAATCTCGACTGCCATGTGCCTCCTTGTGTGAGAGGGACGCTTGGATCCGCCGCGGCGGACAGCGTCCTTTTTTGCCGGCCCCTCGCCGGCCGCGAATTGAACTGCGCTTGCAACTCCCTGGTTCCGGTCCTGCCTCTGTCCTGCTCCTCACTCACCACTTCTACTACCGCTTGCTGTACTGGAACCGCTTGCGCGCGCCCTTCTGTCCGTATTTCTTGCGTTCCTTCATGCGCGAGTCGCGCGTCAGAAATCCGTTTTTCCGCAGCTTATGACGCAGTTCCGGATCATGAATGGCGATGGCGCGGGAGAGCCCCATGCGCACCGCGTCCGCCTGGCCCGCAGCCCCGCCGCCTCGCGCCGTGCAGGTAAGATCCACCTTGCCTTCCAGTTCGGTGAAGCGCAGCGGCTCCGAAGCGATCAGCCGCCACACGGCATTCTTGAAGTAGTTCTCCAGTTCGCGCCCGTTGACTGTGAACTTCCCGGAGCCGGGACGCAGGAACACGCGGGCAATGGCTTCCTTGCGGCGGCCGGTGCCATAGGCCGGCTTGTTGGGATCGCGCGGCGCGGAGGCCGGCGGCGCGGCGGGCACGGTGCCGGGCGCCGGAACGATGATCGTTGGCTGTGTGCTCAAAACTGGTTCCTCCACAAAACCCGAAACGTTCAGAGAAAGAAACTCCCGATGCGCCCGGCGATCCTCTGCGCGTACTCCTGCAGGAGGGAAATCCGGCTCTGCCTACACCGTCAGCGGCTGGGGCTTCTGCGCGGTATGGCGATCCAGGCCCTTCGCATCCACGTACACCCGCAATTTCTTGGCGCGGTGCGCGCGCAGCTTGTTCTTCGGCAGCATGCCGAGGATGGCTTCGCGCACCACTTCGTCCGGACGTTCTGCGAGCAACTTCTTCACACCCGTTTCTTTCAAACCGCCGGGGAAACCGCTGTGGCGGTGGTAAACCTTTTGCTCGATTTTCCGGCCGGTGAGCACCACCTTGGCGGCGTTGATCACCACCACGTGGTCGCCGCAATCCAGGTGCGGCGTAAACTCCGGCTTGTCCTTGCCAATCAGCACTCGAGCCACGCGCGTGGCCAGCCGCCCCAGCACCTTGCCGTCGGCGTCCACCACGAACCAATCGCCGCCTTCACTCAATGCTTCGGCCCTCTCTCCGGAGGGCATATACGTACGGGTCTGCACAGTCACACCTTTCCCTATAGAGACAATTTTCGAGAGTACTAGAACCCCCGCCTAAAGTCAACGCGCCGCGGCGGCGATTGGCGCCGGAGAAGCATCGTCACGGGAGCGGAGAGAGATGAACGCGCTCGAGTTGCGCGGTATATCGAGGATCGCTGCGCAGCGGGTCCATGAACTGGCTCACCTTGATCATTCCCAAGAAGAAATCGCGCTCCTCGTAGGCGCGGTCCAGCCGGCGGAACGCCTCATCCTTATCACCCAATGCGGCGCAGATTCCCGCGGTAAAGAACCAATCGTGGTCTCCGGCCCGCGCCGCCAACTGCAGGATCTTTCTGGCTTCCACGGGGCGTCCGGAGACTGCATAGAGGTGGGCCAGGCTCAGATTGTAGTCGAAGCCGAGCAGCGCTGTCGCCCGGTCGAATTCCTGCTCCGCCTCGCGAAACCGGCTTTTCTGCACGTAGGCCAGGCCCAAATACAGATGGCTGTAGCCCCGTTTTGGATCCAGCTCCAGGTTTTTCTGCAGGGCCACAATCGCCTCATCGTATTTCCGCGCGTCATAGAGCAGGCGGCCCAGATTGCTGCCGATGAGCAGCGAGAGCGGATCGAGTTCCTGCGCGCGGCGGATTTTCGCAATCGCTTCGTCGTGCCGGCCGAGACAGGAGAGCAACTCCGCGTAGCGCAGCAGGGCGGTCGTATAGCTGGGACGGAGCTGTAGCGACCGCTGGTATTCGCGCTCGGCTCCGGCCCAATCCCACTCGAAGTGCTGCCGCGCAAATCCCAGCGAGGCGTGCGGCTCAGCCAGAGACTCGTCCAGCTCCAGAGCCTTGGCGGCGGCAGCTTCTGCCCGGGGAAATGCTTCTTTGGAAGGCAACAGCCCGTAGTTGGCGAACAGGTCGAAGGTATCGGCCAGGCCGGCGTGAGCGGGGGCGTAAGTGGGATCCAGATCGATGGCGTTTTGAAACTCGGCCAGGGCGTCGCGGAGCGCGTCTCGCCGTTGCAGGGTAAGGAAGTGCCGGCCGCGCAGATAGGCATCATACGCCGCCGGCGTCACCTTCCCGTGTGCTCCCGAAAGCTCGGTGGCGGCGGCCGGCACCGTCATCTTAATGTGCTGGGAGATTTGCGCGGCCACGGAATCCTGGATGGCCAGGATCTCGCCGAGATCGCGTTCGTAGGTTTCCGCCCACACGTGATGGTCGTCGGAAGCCTGAATCAACTGTGCGGTCACGCGCACGCGCCCGCCGGAGCGGGCCACACTTCCTTCGACCACCAGATCCACACCCAGTTCTTTGGCAATCCGGGCGAGCGGCTGGCGCGCGCCGCGATATTGCTGCGCGGACGTGCGGGATATCACCTGAAACGATGAGCTCTTGGCGAGTTCCGTGGTCACTTCTTCGGTAATGCCATCCGCAAAATAATCCTGGCCGGGATCTTCGGAGAGGTTCTCGAACGGCAGCACCACCAGGGAATGACGGCCCTGAGAGGCGCTGGCCGAAGCCGCGCGCGAGCGCAGGAATTGCCAGCCGGCTCCCACAGCGGCCAGCAGCAGCATCGCGGTACCGGCCGCAAGCCACCGCCCGCGGGTCGGAAGCAAGCTTGAAGCATCCGCGTGGCGCGGCGCTCCTGCCGCCAGGGGATTTGCGGGTTCTTCCGGTCCTTGCCGGGAAATTACCTGAATCGGTCCGACCAAGCGGTAGCCCTTTCCTACCACGGTCTCAAGGAAGCGGGGATTCTCCGGGTCGTCGTGAAGGGCCGCGCGGAGCTTGCGCACCATATTGTTGATACCCTGGTCGGCCTCTACGAATACGTTCTTCCCCCAGAATTTCTCGGAGATTTCCTCACGCGTGACCAATTCACCCGGCCTCTGGGCCAGGAGGATGAGCAATTCCATGGGCTGTCGCTCCAGGCGGATGGGACGACCGTCCAGGGTCAACTCATAGCGCGAGAGGTGGAGTTGAAAGAGGGCCACAAGGTAGGCCTGGCATGCCTTGGCGCAATTATACCGCTGTGCCGCCCCGAGAGCACAGCCCGGGGGGCCCGGATGTTGGCGCCATTTTTTACCCGCAAGGCGCGAGGGACGCGGTATCCGATCGGGTTTCGGCAAACTACTCGACTCCCCGAATGGCCGGTTCGCCGTGGAGCGCAGCCAAATCCTGCCTTTTGAGTGTCTTGCCGGGACAGACAGAAGTTAGGGAATCTGGATGCGCCGGTGATTGACCGGCCAATTCCTCCTGACCGAAAAAGGGAGTGGCCAGCACGCTCCCAGAACTTTCGCCGGGGCGCCGAGGCCAACTCCAAAGATTCGAGCTGAAGTGGGAGGCAAGAATGCGCAATGTGGTCATCGGGCTGTTTCTCACTGCCATCGTCCTGGGCGCCGGGCCTGCCTGGGCGGACAGCTTTACCGGGAGCCTGCCATCGCCTGATTCAACTTTTTCCGTCTACTTCACCTTGCCCACCGATGCCAGCCTCGCCATCCAGACCTACGGGTTCGGCGGCACCGGCAATGCCCCGGGTGGAACCAACGACGCCGGCCAGGTCATCGCGCCGGGAGGGTTTGACTCGATGATCTCGCTCTTCAGCGGATTCGGCTCGAGCGCTTCCATTTTGTTCCTGGGGAGTGATCCTGCCGCCAGCGCGGATACGCTGAGCAATTACGTTCCGCCCTGCGCGCCCGCCGGACCTGCCAGCACGGTGGATGTGGGCGGGCCGGCTTGCGGGGACGCCCGCCTGATGATGAGCCTGGGCCCGGGAAATTACACCTTGCTGCTCACTGACGCCAGCTTTGTCCCCCTGGCGGTGAACCCGGGCCCGCCGGGAGCCTCCACCATCGGCGATGGCTTTACCGACCTGACCGGCGGTGTCTTTCAAACCTGCAACGTCTCGGACGCCGGTTTTACGTGCATCACCCCGACCGCCGAATTCGCCGTGGATATCACCGGACTGCCGGAGGGCTCGACGACGTCCACGGAGTTGCCCGTGCCGGAGCCTGGGGCCCTGATGTTGCTGTCGGCGGGGCTCTGCGGGCTCATACCGCTGGACCGGCGCCGGAATTTCTTCAGGACTCTAAAATCCCGTTGCGCACAAAAAGGAGAATAAGCCGTGAATAGCCCAGGAAGACTGCTTGCCTCTCTATTGATTCTGGTGGCCGGTGCGCTGGTCGTGGCCGGTGTGATGCCGCGGCCGGCCGGGGCCGTGGCCGCGTCGCTGGTGCAGGTAGTGAACACCCCATCCACAGCGATTCCTGTGAACGGAACAGTCGAGGTATCCGGCGCCGTCAACGCCACCATCGTGGGCAGCTCGATTCCGGTCAACGGGACCGTTCAAGTCTCCAGTTTGCCTTCCGTCACCCTCAACGGCTCGCAACCGGTCACGGTTTCCAACGACATTACCCATTCCGTGTATACGCGCGATGCAGACAACGCGGAGAGAAGCGCGGTCAGCCTCTTCTGCAATACCATTATTGCGAACAACAATCAGTTTGGCGTGGCGGAATGCCTGGATTCCGTTACCGTCGCCCCGTACCGGGTCCCGCAAGGGATGCGATTCGTGGTCGAATATGTTTCTGGAAAAGTGGAGCTGGGCCCCAATCAGTCTCTCTCCGACATCGGGGTGCTCACCGGAATCGGAGGGGGCAATATAGAAATTTACCTGGCGCCGACGTTGCTGAGCACCACGAACTCGGGGCCCATCTACGCCTTCTCCACGCCTTTTCGCGCCATCGGAGACCAGGGCACAGCCATCCAGTTTCAGTTGGGCCGGAACTCCCAGTCCGGCGTCGCAGAGGGCTATGCCACCATTTACGGACATCTGGTGGATTGCAGCACCGGTTGCTCCGCTTATTAACGCCCGGGGGGGCCGGGCTCGCAACCGGCTGGAACGCGGGAGCGGAGCCGCGCCATTCGAAGCTCTCCCGCGTCCACATGGTTCGGACGCGGGTCTGCGGGCCAGGAAAACCAGCGGGAGTGTTATCCGGCGTGGGCGGGCTGGGCCTTGATGCCGCGCGGAGCCTCGGCGCCCTTCTCGATTTCGATGGAGCCTTTGAAGTAGGCGCCATCTTCAATCATGATGCGCGCGGTGGTCAGGTCGCCAACCACCGAGCCGTCCTTCTTGATCTCGATGCGGTCTTTGGCGTGCAGGTTTCCCTTCACGTTGCCGAAGATGACGATCTCGCGCGCGGTCAGGTCCGCGGTCACCTTGGCGGTGGGGCCGATGGTCAGCCGGCGCTCTTCGAGCGACACCGTGCCCTCCACGCTGCCGTGGATTTCCAGATCCTCGCTGCCGTTGATCTCGCCCTTGATCTGCACGCTCGGGCCGATGCGCGCCGCGCCCGCCACGCCCTGCGGAACGGCGCCCAGGGGACGCCCGGAATCAAATGTGCTCATCTCTGTGCCTCCTCAACCGAGTCGGCCGGGAAAGGAGAATCTATCCCTGAGACGGCACGGGAGCAAGCGCGAAGTGCGGAAGCAAGGCGGGAAAGACACGGCCCGTGGCCGCAAAAGCCCAGAGCCTGGGTGCGGTACTCAGTACTTGCGCAAAACGCCGAGCACGCGGCCCTGAATCTTCACATCGGCGGCGGGAACGTGGATGGGCTGCATCTGCGCGTTGGCCGGCTGAAGCCGCACGCGTCCGCCGCCCTCGCGGTAGAAGCGCTTGAGCGTGGCTTCGTCGCCCCCAACCAGCGCCACCACGATTTCACCGTTGTTGGCCACCTGCGTGGGCTCCACTACCACAAAATCCCCATCGAGGATGTGGTCCTCGACCATCGATTCCCCTTTCACCCGCAGGACAAACACGTTTTTCGAGCGCGTGAAGTCGGAGAGTGAAATGGTTTCCCGGTCCTCGACGGATTCGAGCGGACGGCCGGCGGCGATGCGGCCCATCAGCGGCAGCTCGGTGATGGCGGCACGCTCGATGATCTCCTCGCGCACCGGCTTGGGCAGTTGCAGAACTTCAATCGAGCGGCTCTGGTTGTAACCCCGGCGAATGAAGCCCTTCCGCTCGAGGGTCAAGATGTGTTTGTGCACCGTAGCCAGCGAAGCCAGGCCCAGCGCCTTGCCGATCTCGTCGTAGCTGGGCGCGTAGCCCTTCTTATTCTGAAAATGCACCAGGCAATCGAGCACTTGTTTCTGCCGCTTGGTCAGAGCCATGGCACGCTCCCCG
>DATIYQ010000094.1:0-2427 GCA_035517515.1 Binatia bacterium | reverse complement strand
AGTGCTGCGCGATGTGCAACGCCCGGTGGAGTGCGATGTGCTGGTCTGCGCCAACCGCGTGGAGACGCGCTCTGCCCTGCGGCCCTGGGTGGAGGCGATCTCCGGGTGCCGCTATGTGGATGCCGGGCCCCTGGAAAATTCACGGGTGGTGGAGTCCCTCACCGCTCTGCTCATCGGCATCAATCGCCGCTATAAAGTGCACGCCGCGGGGCTGCGCATTACCGGGCTCGAGGGACATCCGGCGGTGTAACCGCGCGCGCGGCCACGCCCACTGAAACGCGCCGGCGCGCCATGCGTAATTGAAGGCAGGGAAGCGGGAGCGCACCGATCTACAGGGAAACCGAGATTCGTTTGATCCCGCTCCGTGGCTTGCCGGAAATTCGCCCCGGCGCGGATTTGGCGGCGCTGGTGGTGCGCGCGGCGCGCCGGCAGGAAACGGAATTCGAGCGCGGCGACGTCTTAGTGGTAGCCCAGAAGGCGGTCTCCAAGGCGGAGGGCCGCGTGGTCCGGCTCGCGTCCATCCGGCCTTCACCGCTGGCGCTGGAGTGGGCGGCGCGCATGCGGCAGGATGCCCGGCTGGTGGAAGTGGTGCTGCGGGA
Organism: Binatia bacterium; assembly: GCA_035517515.1. Lineage (GTDB taxonomy): Bacteria > Acidobacteriota > Terriglobia > Acidiferrales > UBA7541 > JOPF136. Next base: position 1,828 of record DATIYQ010000094.1, on the reverse strand, counting down.
ATCGCGCCGCATCCTGCGCATGACCGAACGGGTGCTGATCGTGGAGACACGGCACGGGCTGGTGTGTGCCAATGCCGGAGTGGATCGTTCCAACGTTCCGGCGGGCCGCGGCGGCGCGCGGGTCACCTGCCTGCCCTTGGATCCAGACGGCTCCGCGGCCGCCATTGCCCGCGGGCTCCGGCGGCGAACGCGCCTGGCCGTTCCCGTCATTGTCAGCGACACCTTTGGCCGGCCCTGGCGGCTCGGTTTGGTGAATGTGGCCATTGGCGCCTGGGGGCTGCGCGTGCTCCAAGACTTGCGCGGCACCCGCGACCGGTATCAACATGTTCTGCGCGGCACCATCCTGGCCGTGGCGGATGAGTTGGCGGCGGCGGCCGGCCTGCTGATGGGCAAGACCGCGGCCGTGCCCGCGGTGATTGTGCGCGGGTATCGCTGTCGGCCGGCGAACGATTCGGCCGCGCGCATCCTCCGTCCGGCGGCGGAGGACCTTTTCCGCTAGCCTTCGGTTTTGCAGGCAAAGATGAAAATCACCGCACTCGCGGGCGGGGTCGGCGCTTCCAAGCTGCTGCTGGGCTTGGTGCGCGTCATGGACCCGCGCGAATTGACGGTCATCGTCAATACCGGGGACGACATCGTTCTCCACGGGCTGTACATCTCTCCCGACCTGGACATCGTCACCTATACGCTGGCGGGAAGCGTGAACGCCCACACCGGCTGGGGCGTGGCCGAAGATTCCTTTCATGCCCTCAATGCCATGAGGCGATATGGCCGCGAGCAATGGTTTAACCTGGGCGATCGCGACCTGGCCACCCACATCCACCGCACCGCGCTCCTCGCCGAAGGCAAGACCCTCAGCGAAGTGACCGACTCGATCCGCCGGGATTGGGGTGTGGCCGCCCGGCTGCTCCCCATGAGCGACCATCCCATCCCCACCACCATGCTCACCGATCTTGGTGAAATGCACTTTCAGGAATACTTGGTCAAAAACCGCGGCGAGCCCTCCATTCAGGATATCCGGTTCGAAGGCGTGGAATCGGCCCAGCCTGCCCCGGGCGTGCTCCCCGCCCTGGCCGATGCCGACGGCATCCTGATTTGTCCCAGCAATCCACTGATCAGCATCGGGCCGATTCTGGCGGTGCCCGGCGTGCGGGAGATGCTGTGGCAGCGCCGCGACCGGGTGGTGGCGGTCAGTCCGCTGGTGGGCGGAAAGTCCATGAAGGGTCCTTCGGACCGCATGCTCGCGGAATGCCTGATTGATCCGACATCCTGCGGCGTGGCGCTCCTCTATCAGGACGTTGCCGCGGTGATGGTGATTGATCCGGCAGACGCGGGGCTCTGTCCGGAGATCGAGCAGCAGGGCGTGCGGCCCGTGCTGGTGCCGTCCGTGATGCGCAACGACGCGGAGAAGGAGCGCCTGGCCCGGGGCGTGCTCTCCGTCTTTTCGCAGTTGAGCTGAATCCCCGGAGCGCCCCGGCGCTGGCCGCCGCATCCGTTCCGTCCCGGTGACTTTGTCATGCGAGCCATCCTCATCCCCGTCAAGGATCTCTCCCGCGCCAAACAGCGCCTGGCGGGCGTGCTCCCCCAGGAGTCCCGGACCCGGCTGGCGCGCGCCATGCTCGCGGACGTCTTCGCCGCCGTCGCTGGGGTGCGATCAGTGGACGCGGTGTTTGTCGCCTCGAACGACCCGGGCGCGCTCGCCGCCGCGCGGGTCCGCGGATGGGAATGCCTGCCGGAAGCGGAGCAGCATTCCGAGAGTCAATCCGTGGACGCGGCCTCGCGCCTGTGCGCCGCGCGCGGCGTCACCGCCCTGCTGCGCCTCCCGGGAGAC
>DATIYQ010000093.1:0-12147 GCA_035517515.1 Binatia bacterium | reverse complement strand
GCCTTCTACGGCCGCACTCTGAAATTCGTGTTGCGGCATCAGACCACCACTCTGCTGGTCACGGTAGGCACGCTGGTCCTGACTTTGTTTCTTTACGTGATCGTGCCCAAAGGCTTCTTCCCGGTGCAGGACACGGGCGTGATTCTCGGTATCTCAGACGCGCCGCAGAGCGTCTCGTTCACCTCGCTGGCGGAACATCAGCAGGCGCTGGCGAAGGTGATTCTGCAGGATCCCGATGTCGCCAGTCTGTCGTCCTTTATCGGAGTCGATGGCACCAACCTGACCCCGAATTCCGGGCGCATCCAGATCAACTTGAAGCCGCGCGACGAACGCACCGCGACCGCCTCGGAAATCATTCGCCGGCTGCAGCCCAATCTGGCGCAAGTGGAAGGCATTACGCTCTTCATGCAGCCAGTACAGGACCTGACGGTTGAAGATCGCGTAAGCCGCACGCAATTCCAATACACCATGGAAGGCGCGGACGCAAAAGAGCTGAACACTCTAGCGGCCGAACTGGTGGCCAAGTTGCAGACTCTGCCGGAGGTACGCGACCTGGCCACCGACCAGCAGACGGGAGGTCTGGCAGCCGATATTGTGATCGACCGGGACACCGCGTCCCGCCTGGGGATTCTGCCGGCGCAGATCGATAACACTTTGTATGACGCGTTTGGACAGCGCCAGGTGTCGACGATATTCACCCAGCTCAACCAATACCACGTGATCCTGGAGACGGATCCGCAATTTCAGCAGAACCCGGGATCGTTCAAAGACCTGTATATAAAGTCGAGCACCGGAACGCAGGTTCCGCTTTCCACCTTTACTCACGTTCATACTTCGAACGCTTCTCTGGCTGTGAATCATCAGGGACAGTTTCCGGTGGTGACGCTGTCCTTCAATCTGGCGCCTGGCAAATCGCTGGGCGACGCCACCCGCGCGATCGATGAGGCGGAAAAAGAAATCAACATGCCGGCCAGCGTGCACACGGCTTTTCAGGGCACGGCGGCGGCATTCCAGAATTCGCTATCCAGCGAGCCCTGGCTGATCGTGGCCGCCATCATAACCGTTTACATTGTGCTGGGCGTCCTCTACGAGAGCTATATCCACCCCATCACCATTCTTTCCACGCTTCCTTCCGCCGGGGTGGGCGCCTGTCTCGCGTTGATGATCTGCCGGACGGATTTGAGCGTGGTGGCGCTCATCGGCATCATCCTGCTGATCGGCATCGTCAAAAAGAACGGCATCATGATGATTGACTTCGCGCTCGAGGCCGAACGCAAAGACGGCAAGCGCCCCGAGGAGGCCATCTACCAGGCCTGCCTGTTGCGTTTCCGTCCCATCATGATGACCACCATGGCCGCGCTTCTGGGCGGATTGCCCCTGGCCCTGGGCACCGGCATCGGCTCGGAGCTGCGCCGGCCACTGGGCATCTCCATGGTCGGCGGCTTGATTCTCAGCCAGATCCTCACGCTCTACACTACGCCGGTGATTTACATCTTCTTCGACCGGCTGGCGCGCCGCCGCGCGGCCCTTCCGCATGGGCAGGACGCCGCAGACGCGATTCCCGCGGACTAACCATGAGCCTCTCTTCTCCATTCATCCACCGCCCGGTAGCCACCACACTGCTCACCATTGCCATCGCCCTGGCCGGGGCCGTGGCTTTCAACTTCCTGCCGGTCTCCGCCCTGCCGCAGATTGATTTCCCCACCATCTCGGTGGGCGCGGGGCTGCCCGGGGCCAGCCCGGAGATCATGGCCTCCTCCGTGGCCACGCCACTCGAGCGCCAGTTCGGGCGCATTGCCGGCGTCACGGAGATGACCTCTTCGAGCGGCCTGGGCAATACCGGCGTTACCCTGCAGTTCGACTTGAATCGCAATATTGATGGCGCCGCGCGCGATGTCCAGGCGGCCATCAATGCCGCGCGCAGCTACCTGCCCATTAACCTGCCCACCAATCCCTCTTACCGGAAGGTCAATCCGGCTGACGCGCCCATCCTGATTCTGGCGCTCACTTCACCGGTCTACGACCGCGGCAAGCTCTATGACGCGGCGTCCACCATTCTGGCCCAGCGCCTTTCGCAAATTCAGGGCGTCGGCCAGGTGACCGTGGGCGGCAGTTCGCTTCCGGCGGTCCGCGTGGAGCTCAATCCCACGCAGGTGCACAGCTTCGGCCTGGGCCTGCAGGACGTGAGCGCCATGCTGAACCGCCAGAACGCCAACGCGCCCAAAGGCCAGCTCTCCAATGGATCGGTGACCATGGATATCCTGGCCAACGATCAATTGCTCAAGGCGGAGGACTACAAATCCCTGGTGGTGGGCTACCACAGGGGCGCGGCCATCCGGCTCTCCGACATCGCCGAGGTCCGCGACCTGACCGAAAATATCCGCGCCGCCGGCTTCGTCAACGGCAAGCCTTCCGTGCTGCTGATCATTTCCCGCCAGCCCGGCGCCAACATCATCGGCACCGTGGATCGCATCCGCGCCGCGCTGCCCTCACTGAAGGCCTCCATCGCCGCCGCCATTGATATGACCGTGGTGCTGGACCGCTCGCAGAATGTCCGCGCCTCCGTGCACGACGTCGAACGCACTTTGTTGATCTCCATCGTGCTGGTCATCCTGGTGGTCTTCGTCTTCCTGCGCAATGTCCGCGCCACGCTGATCCCCAGCGTCGCCGTGCCCCTGTCGCTCATCGGCACCTTCGGCGTCATGTACCTGTTTCACTACAGCATCGACAACCTATCCCTGATGGCCCTCACCATTTCCACCGGCTTCGTTGTGGACGACGCCATTGTGGTCATCGAAAACGTGGCCCGGTATCTCGAGCAGGGCATGAATCCGATGGAAGCGGCCATGGAGGGGGCCAAGGAAATCGGCTTCACCGTCCTCTCCATCAGCCTCTCGCTGGTGGCGGTGTTTCTTCCCATCCTGATGATGGGCGGAATCGTGGGCCGCCTGTTCCGCGAGTTCGCCGTGACCCTCTCCGCGGCCATTATGGTTTCGCTTCTGGTCTCGCTCACCACCACGCCGATGATGTGTTCCCGGATGTTGAAGCGCGAGCGGCCGGAAGACCACGGCCGGCTGTACAAAGCCAGCGAGCGCGGCTTCGAGTGGATTCTGAACCTCTACGAGCACACCCTGGCCTGGGTGCTGGAGCATCCCGCCCTCACCCTCGGCGTGCTCATTTTCACCATCGGTCTCAACATCTATCTCCTCAAAGTGGTCCCCAAGGGATTTTTTCCGCAGCAGGATAACGGCACCCTGTACGGCGGCGCTCAGGGCGCGCAGGACATCTCCTTTCAGGCCATGCAGGCGGACGTGAAGCGCTTTGTGGAGATTATCAAGAGCGATTCCGATGTGAACAATGTCATGGCCTTTACAGGGGGCGGCGGATCCACCAACGGCGGCTTCATCTACGTCGGCCTGAAGCCGCTCAGCGAACGCACCTCCAATGCCAGCCAGATCATCAACCGCTTGCGGCCCCATTTGTTGAGCGTGCCCGGGGCCTCCGTGTTTCTTCAGGCCGGACAGGACCTGCGCATCGGCGGACGCCTGAGCAGCGCGCAATACCAGTACACGATTCAGAGTGAGAATCTCGACGATCTCGTGCAGTGGGGCCCCAAGTTGCTCCAGGAAATGCGCAAGCTGCCCGGCCTCACCGAAGTGAACACCGACCAGCAGAACAGCGGCTTGCAGACCATGCTGGTGTACGACCGCCCCACGGCGGCCCGCCTGGGCATCACCCCGCAGATGATTGACAACACCTTGTACCTGGCCTTTGGACAGGCCCAGGTCTCCACCATGTACAAGGCCCAGAACCAGTACCACGTGGTCATGGAGGCGGCTCCGGAGTTCTGGCAGAGCCCCACCGGCCTCGACAACATCTACGTGCACCCGGCCACCGGCGGCGAAGTCCCGCTCAGCGCCATCGCCCATGTGGTCACCACCACGGCACCCCTTTCCGTCAACCACCAGGGGCAGTTTCCCTCCGTCACCATCTCTTTCAACCTGGCCCCCGGGGTCGCGCTGAGCGATGCCGCGCAAAACGTTTTGGGCCTCGAGCAGCGCATCGGCATGCCCGCCACCATTCACGGAATGTTTTCCGGAACCCTGCAGGCCTTCCAGGACGCCCTGGCCACCGAGCCTTTCCTGATTCTCACCGCGCTGCTGGCCGTGTACATCGTGCTGGGCATTCTCTACGAGAGCTACGTGCACCCCATCACCATTCTCTCCACCCTGCCTTCCGCCGGCGTGGGCGCGGTGCTGGCGCTGATGCTCGTGCGCATGGACATGAGCGTGATCGCGCTGATCGGCATCATCCTGCTCATCGGCATCGTCAAGAAAAACGCCATCCTGATGATCGACTTCGCCCTGGCCGCGGAACGGAACGAAGGGAAGAATTCGCGCGATGCCATCTACCAGGCCTGTCTGCTGCGCTTTCGCCCCATTACCATGACCACCATGGCCGCACTGCTGGGTGCCATGCCGCTGGCCGTGGGCACCGGCACGGGCTCGGAATTGCGCCGGCCCCTGGGCATCACCATCGTCGGCGGCCTGATTGTCAGCCAGATGCTCACGCTCTACACCACCCCGGTGGTCTATCTCTATTTTGACCGCTTGCGCCTGTGGTGGGAGTCGTTCCGCCACGGCCCCGCGGGCGCTACCCCGCACCACCAGCCGGGCGACTAAGGGAGGGATGTGCGCAGTGATGCCTGAGACGTGTTCCGTGCGAAACGCTCCCCAGGAGAAGTTCCGCTTCACGCTCGCCCTGGCGCTGAGCCTCCTGCTCCTGGAGGCTTGCACCGTGGGCCCGAAATACCAGCGCCCGGCGGCGGATGCTCCCCCGGCTTACAAAGAATTGACTCCCGCGGATCAAGCCCAGACCGAGGGTTGGAGAACGGCGCAGCCGAAAGACGATGCCCTGCGCGGCAAATGGTGGGAGATTTTCAACCAGCCAGAGCTCAATGCCCTGGAAGAGAAAGTGGACGTTTCCAACCAGAGCGTGGCCGCGGCCACGGCCTCCTTCCTGGCGGCGCGCGCCCAGGTTCGCGAGGCCCGCAGCCAGTATTTCCCTACCGTCACCGCTTCGCCTTCAGTGACCCAGCAGCGCGCCTCCTCCACCAACGGCACCTTCGGCGCGGGGGGAGCGGGCTCCAGCGCCCAGAAGGCATTCACCGCCTATTCGCTGCCCTTTGACGCCACCTGGCAGCCGGATCTGTTCGGCCGGGTCCGCAATTCCGTGCGCTCCAGCTCCGCTGCCGCGCAGGTGACCGCCGCGGACCTGGTCAATATCCGCCTGACCATTCAGGCCGAGCTGGCCTCGGACTATTTTTCGATGCGCGGTGAAGATGCGTTGAAGCAGCTGCTCGATTCCACGGTCGTCAGTTACCAGGAATCCCTGGAGCTCACCAAAGTCCTCTACGAGACCGGCATCAGCTCCGACGAGGCCGTGGCCCAGGCCCAAACCATCCTGGAATCCACCCGCGCCCAGGCCACGGCCGTGGGCGTCATCCGCGCCCAGTTCGAGCACGCCATCGCCACGCTCACCGGAACCCCGGCCTCGAATTTCTCGCTTCCGCTTTCGGCCCTGACCACCCGGCCCCCGGCCATCCCCTTTGGCCTGCCTTCGGAGCTGCTGGAGCGGCGGCCGGATATCGCCGCCTCCGAACGCGTGGTGGCCCAGGCCAACGCGCAAATCGGTATCGCCCAGACCGCGTACTATCCCCTCGTCTCGCTGAGCGGTGCCTTGGGTCTGCAAAGCACACACGTCGCGGAGTGGTTTACCTGGCCCAGCCGCTTCTTCTCGGTGGGCCCCGCCCTTGCGGAAACCATTTTCGAGGGCGGCCTCCGCCGCGCCACCGTCCAGCAATTCCGCGCGCAATACGACCAGGCCGTGGCCCAGGCCCAAACCATCCTGGAATCCACCCGCGCCCAGGCCACGGCCGTGGGCGTGATCCGCGCCCAGTTCGAGCACGCCATCGCCACGCTCACCGGAACCCCGGCCTCCAATTTCTCGCTGCCGCTTTCGGCCCTGACCACCCGGCCTCCGGCCATCCCCTTTGGCCTGCCTTCGGAGTTGCTGGAGCGGCGGCCGGATATCGCCGCCTCCGAGCGCGTGGTAGCCCAGGCCAACGCGCAAATCGGCATCGCCCAGACCGCGTACTATCCCCTCGTCTCGCTGAGCGGTGCCTTGGGTCTGCAAAGCACCCACGTCGCGGAGTGGTTTACCTGGCCCAGCCGCTTCTTCTCGGTGGGCCCCGCCCTTGCGGAAACCATATTCGAAGGCGGCCTCCGCCGCGCCACCGTCCAGCAATTCCGCGCGCAATACGACCAGTCCGTGGCCAACTATCGCCAGACCGTGCTCACCGCGTTTCAACAGGTGGAAGATAGTCTCTCCACACTGCGCATTCTTTCCATTGAGGTGCAGCAGCAAGACGGCGCGGTGGCCGCCGCCACTCGCAACCTCGCTCTGGCCACCGATCGCTACAAGCTGGGGATTGATCCCTACCTCAACGTATTGACCGCCCAGACGCTCCTGCTCAACAACCAGGTGACTGCGGTGAATCTGCGCATCGCCCAGATGGTCGCCTCCGTCCAGTTAGTCGAGGCCCTCGGCGGCGGTTGGGACACCTCGCAGCTTCCCACCCCGCAGCAGCTCATCACCGAAGCCCCGCAGCCTGCGGCCGCGCCGCAATCCGCGCCCGCCGCCCCGCTCCCCGAAAAACCCCGGCGCTAGGCCGGGTGGCGGAGGGTTAAGTTCAGAGGGGTGGCGCAGCTATCCACGCGGCGCGGGGTGAGGATGTGAGGGCGGCTTAACCTTCTGTCTGCACTCAGGTGTGGGGCATCTTGTGCTGCGCGGCGCGAACTGCACTTCCAGTCGCGAAAAGCTCAGCCTAGTGAATCCACTGTGTCGGGACGCTGGCCTTGCGCGCTTCCTCGTCCAGGTCATCCAGTTTCTTCTGAAGGATGGCCTTCCGCTCTTCCAGCTTCTTCACTTCGGTCCGGCGGTCCACCAGGTACACCGCGCTGGAACCGGGCGGGGCGGAGGGGTCTATTACCGGGTTAATCGTTCCATAGGCGCCGCCTTTGGCGATGATTTCGTTCAGCTGGGCAATCTGCTTGTCCAGCGCGGTAATCTGATCTCGAAGCTGCTGAAAACTGGCCCGCCACTCGGCCTCCGTCTTGCCTCCCGGCTTTGGCTCCTGCGATTCGGCGGGTTTGGCGGACTTGGCGGTCCCGGTGGCTTCTTCGACCGCCGGTTTTTTCTCTTCGTCCACCGCGGCGGCGGTCTCCTGCGGCCGCGCGGGCAGATCGTCCTCCGTAATCACTTTCTTCGCCGTCTTGGTTTTCTCTGCCTTGGACCTGCGCGCGGCCGCAGCCACGGAGTTGGCGTCTTCAGCAGCGGGGCTGGGCTGCGCAGCGGGGACCTGCTGCGCTGAAGGGTTCTGTGATTGCTCTCCGCAACACGGAAAGGCCGAGGCCCGCGGCGCGGCGGCCATCACCACGCCCGCAAACACAGCGGCTCCGAAGCCAATATCGAATGGAAAGCGCACGGCGGCCTGGTTTCGGGGATTCTAGTTCCGCCGCTTGCCGGATTCAAGCCCCGCGGAAGTGGGGAAGGGAACCGCGCGCTCTGCTACCGGCAGCTTCAGCGCACCCAGCCGGCGGGCACGCTGGCTTTCCGTGCTTCGTCTTCCAGGTCCTCCAACTGCTTTTGCAGCTGCGCTTTTCTCTCTTCGAGCTTTTTCAGCTTGGTGTTGCGATCCTCGAAGTAAATTACGTTCTGATTCAGGCCGCTCTGCGCGTCGAATCCCGCGCCGCCGCCCTTCTTGATTTCGTCCTGGGTTTTTTCAATCTCCTGGTCCACCGCGGCCATCTGATCGCGGATTTGTTTCGCGCGCCCCCGCCAGTACGATTCGTCCTTCACGCCCGGCTTCGCCGCTGCCGCGCCCTCGGGTTTTTCCGCCGCGGTCTTCTCCGCGTCGGTATCCGGCTTCTCGTCGCCCACCACGGAGACTCCATCGCCCTTGATGGAAGAGAGATCGTCGTCCGTAATCACCTTTTTGGTGGCCTGCTTGCCTTTCTCTGCCTTGGCCTTTCGCGCCGCCTCCGCCACGGAGTCGGAATCCTGTGGTGCGCTGGGCTGCTGCATCGTGGTGTTCTGGTCCGCGGATGGTTTCTGGGCCGGTGTTGCCCCGCTCTGTGGAAATGGCCATGCCGCGGGCGCGAGCAGCAGGACCGCCCCGGCCAGCAGCGCTGCCGCCCACGGCTGGTTCACTGGATTTCGCATTGCCCCCTCCTCGCCCGCCTTCCCGTGGCGCGTGCGGGAGTCCGCACCTGTCGCGGATTCTGCCGTTCAGCGCAGCCAGCCGGGAGGAACCCCTGCTCGCCGCGCCTCGTCCTCGAGGTCGGCCATCTGTTTCACCAGCGCGGCGCGGCGCGATTGAAGATTGTTCAGCCGGGCGCCCTGCCCGTTCAGGTAAATGGGATTCGAACCGGTGGAAGCGCCGCTGGCGCTTTCCGTGGAAATGTTTTGCGGCGCGCTGGCGGTGAGCTGCGCGATCTGCCGGTCCACCTCTGCGATCTGCTTTTGCAGCGCCTGCGCCCGGTTGTGCCAGTACGCCTGGTCGTGTCCCCCGGGTTTCGTCTGCGTGCCGGTGGCCGCCTTCTTTTGCGCGCGGGAGTTGCCCACTACAGAGACGTCGTCCCCGGGCATGTGCCGCAGATCGTCGTTGGTGTAAACCTTTTTCGGCGCCGCGTCGTTCGGCGCATCCTTGGGCTTCTCTGCGCTGGTGGCGGCCGCGGAGTCACCGCCCTGCGCGGGCGGTGGCGACTGCGCCGGCTGCGTCTGCGCCACGGCCACGCCGGCCAGCGCCGACAGCGCGAGCAAACAGGCAGCGAGAGTTGGGACACATGGATTACGCATGGACGTCTCCTGCGTTACCTCCATGGTAGGCCGCCCGCGCCGCGGGGCGCAACCGGGGTGTTCCTGGAGTGTACCGGCGCGCTCGCGCCGGCGCTTCTCTCTCCCGCTATTTGGACCGTACCGCGGTCATGGTAATTTCCAGCTTCGCGTTGCGCACCAGGTCTTTTACCGCCACCGTGGAGCGCGTGGGCAACGGCTCCGTCTTGAAATATTCCTTGTAGATCGTATTCATCTGCCCGAAGTCTTTGATGTCCCCCAGGTACACCACCACCGAAACCACGTCGGAAAAATCCATGCCCGCGGCCTTCAGCGTTCCCGCGGCATTGGCAAACGCCTGGCGCATCTCCGGCTCGAGGCCGCCGGCCACCGGCTGGCCGCTGGAATCGGCTCCGATCACGCCGGAAAGATACAGCGTGTCGCCCACCATCAGCCCGGGCGAAAACGGCAGTCCCATCGCCGGCGCGCCCTGCGGGACGATCACGCGCTTCTGCGGCGGCTTCTGGCCGGCGGCGGCGCCACGCATGCCCGGGTCGGCATAAGCCATCGCGCAGGCGCAAATCAGCAGTGCAACAAGTGTTGTCTTCATCGCTCCTCCTCTACTAGGGTGTCTGGGCCAGTCCTGATTCCTGTGTGCCGTGCCGCTCGAGCGCCAGCCGCGGGAGTGTCGGGCGGTTCATCCGCCGGGCTCGAAGCCGGTCACGCAGGTCCGCGCATCTTATCCCAGGCGCGCAGCCGCGGCCACCAGCGCCGCACGTTGCGGCAGTATTCCTCGTAATCCGCGCCAAACTTTTCCCGCAGCGTCGGCTCCTCGTAAAACATTACGAACAAGTGCACGCCCAGCGCCGCGGCGGCCACGCCGGCGAGCACCGCCGGATTCGCGTGCCCGAAGACCACCCACAGCCCAATCCATCCCGCGGCGAAGCCCACGTACATGGGGTTGCGCACGTGCCGGTAAAATCCCACCACCACGAGTCGCTGCGGAGGGATGAACGGCGCCGGCGTTCCTCGCCCCGTCCAGCCGAAATCCCAGATGCACCGCAGGGCCACGGCGAATCCCAGCACCGAAGGAACGGCCCCCAGCCAGCGCCAGCGGGCCGCTCCCGCCGTCTCCACCTCGAAGCCCAGCCATTGAGGGAGCAGCCAGAACCACAGCGCGAAAAATGCCGCACCCACGGCCAGCGATGCGAGCGCCGTCAACCAGCGGACGCCGCCAGAATCTGCCGGAGCGCTTCGTGGAGGCTCGCTCATCTCCTGCCCGCGCTTTCTTGCGCCCTCGCCGGAGCGGCGCCGGGGGCCGGCGCCGGCCTGGCCCTCACTGCCGTGGTGAAAACCGCGGCCTCAATCCTCGTCCTGCTGGCCGCCCTCGCCATCGGCGGAACCCGCTGCCTGCACCGCAATCGGCGGCAGCTTCGCCTTTTCCAATTGCTCATTCAACGCAGGCAGGTCGCGCGCCTGCACCTGTTTCCACTCCGCCACCAATGCCTTCAGCGCGGCGTCCAATTCCGTTTCGAGCGCCGCGCCCTGCGCGGTCAGCGCGCAATCGCAACTGTCCGCCGTCCGCAGCAGGCCCCCGAAGTGCTGATTCAGCGTGGAGAAGTTCTCCTTCTGCTTTCCGGCAGGCGGCAGGCCGAAGAATCGCGAGCCCGCCGCGCCCTCCAGCTTCTCGATCCGTTGATCCAGCGCGGCAATCTCATCCGCGAGCGCGCCCGGTCCGCTCCTCCCGGCCCGCTCCTTCAGTTGCGCGCGCACAGATTTCGCCTGCTGGAGCGCCGCGGAGGTCTGGTTGACCCCGGCAACTGCGGCCGTCTCCGCGCGGAACTGGCTGGCCAGCGCTTCCGGCGCGGCCTTCACCCGCGGATCCATTTTCACTTCCAGGGGCTGGGTGTAGCTTTTTCCGCCGGCGGAGAGCTTCACCGAATACCGGCCGGGCAGCACGCGCACGCCCTTTGGCTCGCGCGGCGTCTCGTGGAGGATGGCGGAAATCGGGTAACCGTGCTCCAGGGAGTCGGGCGCCCGGCCGTGCAGGTCCCACACGAAGCGGTGCATGCCCGCGGCCGCGGAAAGAATTTGCGGCACCTGCACCCAGTACGTGGGGATCGGCTCCTGTTTGGCCACCGCGGCCATGTCCAACGGCGTGTCCGCGCTCGAATAGCGCCGCACTAGCGCTCCCTGCGCGTCCAGGATCTCCAGCGTCACCGGCCCGGAAGCTGCGTCCTTCAAGTAGTAGTCAATGATGGCGCCGTCGGGCGGATTCTGCCCCGCGGGCTCCTCCGGCGGCAGCGGCGTGTCAGTATTCTTGTTCCAGCGGATGCGCCATGCCGTCTGGGGACGGAAGAGGTTCACCTCCGCGCTGGCCACCTGCGTTGAGAGTTGCCGCAGTGTGGTGATGTCGTCCAGGATCCAAAACGAGCGCCCGTGCGTTCCCACAATCAAATCGTCGCCGTGGATGGTCAGATCGCGCATCGAGGTGTGCGGCAGGTTCAACTGCAGCGATTGCCAGTTGTCCCCGTCGTCGAAGGAGACGTACACGGAGCCTTCCGTTCCCGCAAACAACAGCCCGCGGCGCTGCGGATCCTCGTGCACCGCGTTCACCGGCTCGTCCGCGGGAAGCCCGTTGGCGATTTCCTGCCACGTCTTGCCGCCATCCCGTGTGCGCAGCACATGCGGGCGCAGGTCATCCAGGCGGATGCGGTTAATCGCCGCATACGCCTCCCCGGCGTCAAAGTGCGATGCCTCCAGACCCGCCACCTTGCTCCACGGCGTGAGCGAAGGCGGCGTCACGTTGCTCCAGGTTTTCCCGGCATCGCGCGTCACCTGAATCAGCCCGTCGTCTGTGCCCGCCCAGAGCAGGCCGATGTCTTTGGGCGATGGCGCCAGCGCGTAAATTACCCCGCGGTGCTTCCCCTTTTCCGCGTCGGCGGCGGTGAATGCGCCCAGGTTGGCCGGCACTTCGTAGCTGGTGCGCGTCAGGTCTGGGCTAATCACCTGCCAGCTCCGCCCGCCGGTGGTGGTCTTGAACACCACATTCGCTCCGAAGAACAGCGTGTGCGGCTCCAGCGGTGAAAACACGATGGGGAGCGTGCGCACGTACCGGTATTCCCCCCGGCGCACCACTTCCGGGGAGACGTCTGCCACCTCCCAGGTGCGCTGATTGGTGCGCGTCATACGCCCGCCGAAGAGGATGTCCGGATCCAGCGGATCCACAGCGATGTAGCCGTACTCCTCCAC
>DATIYQ010000092.1:0-37064 GCA_035517515.1 Binatia bacterium | reverse complement strand
GGCGCTGCGCCGATGGACGCTCCGGAATGTGTGGCGGATGAACCGGCGGGGGATCCCAGCGAGCGCGCTGAATCCGCATGGCCCCAGCCGGTGGTGGGGGCGTGGCCCGCGGAGAAAGCCGCAGGCGGGCGATAAACGGGCACCGTTCCGTGGAGCGACGGGGCCCCAGCAAGCCGCGGCGCGGGCCCGGCGGGCATTTTCTCCGCGATGCCAGGACGCCACGCGGAAGCGGCGGCATTGGCAGCAGTGAAGCGCGGAGTGGTGACGGATTGTGACCGCACCACGGCTTGGCCTTCCTTGGTGAGGCGAGCAAGCTCCGCGTCATTCTGCCAGGCGCCCACCACGCGCACGCTGGAGAGGGAAGACGACGCGAGCGGGGAATTCCGCGATCGCGCCGCCATCCCCTGGGGCGTGTTTGTCACCACGCCGTAGGCCAGGTTTTTGAGCTTCGGTCCGGATTTCTCATGGGGCCGCAGCGGAACCCAGCCCACGCCGGTTGGCGTGCGCAGCCAGGCAACTGTCGCCGGACTCCAGGCCTGGAAGTTTCCGGGAATCCACACCCACCCGTAGAACGGGGAAGCCACCCAGCCGCCGTAGTGGTACGGCAGCCAGCCCCAGGGTTCATAGCTGATCCAGGTAGGGCCCAACGGACCGAAATTGCTCCAGAAGCCGCTCAAAAAAGGCGACCAGCCCGCGCCCACACTCCAGGGCTGCCAGCCGTAGCCGTAGCCGGGCAGGCTCACCCAGTCGCCGTAGTAACTCAGATCCGCAAGGCCGTAGGCAACGCCAGTGCCGGTGTAGCTTGCGGAATCGAAGCGGGCCGCATCCAGGGCACCGCTTCTGTCGGCGACCCACCGGTCCCACCCGTCGGGTGCGGGACTGTGGCTGACCTGGAGATTCTCCGCAGCGTCGCCGCGAAACGAGAGCGTGGTTTTCGAGGAGACGCGCCGGAGCCTGCCGCCGGCATCCGCATCAATCGAACCGCCAAGGGAGGTGATCGAGGTCCCGTCGTCAAACACGTCCACCCGGAATCGCGCCGAGCCGGGCACGCGGATTTGCGCATGGCCTGCCTGGATGACGAAGGAATCGTGCCTACCCGCCTTCATCTGGAAGCTGGCCGTGCCCTGCCTCACCACCAACCCGGTGAGCCGGGTGCCGTCCGCGAGCGCCAACTGCGGAAACTCAAGCACGGTATTGGAGGAGATCCAGGCGACGGAGCCGGATTCGAATTCCACTTCGGCGCGGCCGTCGTCGGTGGCCAGACTCATGCCTTCGCGGATGGGAATGTTGGCGATGGCTTTCTGCCAGCCCGCGCCGGCCGGGTCTGCAGCCGCGGTGGAATCTTCCGCGGCGCCGGCTTCCCGGAAGCCTACGGAGCCCTGCACGTAGCTGAGACGCACGATGCGGGCGTGGCTGACTTCTGATGCCCCGGCCGCCGGCGGATGGAGCAACAAGGCTGCCGGGAAAAGGAGAATCAGCAGACCGCGAGGGAAACGACGGCGGTGGCTCTCCAAAACACTTCGAGTTGGCCGCATTCGGATGCCCCCTGGCTCCAGGATCCCACGCGAAGCCCGTGTGGAGACGTGATCACCGTAATCCATGCTTCGCAGAGGAAGTCGAATCCGGGGCTTTCCATTTGTCCCGTAGCTTCGCCGGAGAGCGAAAGCGCCAAGGAGGGTTCTGCAAAGCTTCATTGCGGCCTCCCCTGGAAAGCACCCTTCTGTTTGGAAGGCCGCCCGCTCCGCAGGGTTGCACCACCGGAAAGGCCCATACTCCTCTCCTGCAAGTCAGCCGTCAACCAGGGCCTGTCCGGCAGGGCAGGCGGCGCGGCCGCAGGCGGGAAGAGTTTGCTCAAAGCGCCCCGGAGCTGCGAATGTAATCGGCGAGGCTGCGGGCGCGTTTGCGGGCAATGTCCAGGAAACGCTCGTCTCCGGCGATCTGCTCGAGCAAGGGCAGGAATCGCTCCGGCTGCGCGAGCACCTGGTGGCGGATGTCCTCGTCAATCTGCTGGAGCGTGTCATTGACTCCCAGCCGGTCGTATTTCATGCGCCGGGCCAGGGTGGTGATTTCCTCCTGCTCGCGGGCCAGGCCTTCGAAGATCTGGAGCAACTGGTTGGCCTTGGGATTGAGCGTGTAATTGAACTTCACCTCGCTGGCCTCGCCGCCGCGCTCGTAGCGAAAGGTCTTTTCACCCAGATAGGCGATGCGCCGCTGGATATCCAGGGTGATGCCGCGGAAATAACCGAGGTCCGCGGCCAGCGCGAAAATCCGCGCGCGGAGCGCGGGACTGAACTCCACCGCCTGAGGGTCCGGCTCATCGTCCAGATTCCGCTGGTCGCAACTTCCCACACCTTCTCCGGGGACGCGAATCTCCGTGAACTCCGGTGAGCTGGATTTGAAGACTTTGCGGTACACCACCACGGCGCCCGTGCCGGCGGGTGCGGGAGTCTGCCGGGCATCACCGGCGGTCACCGCGCACAGGGAAGCAAGAATCGCGCCCAGCGCGGCTATTACGAGGCGCGCGGGCCGGGGCCGTTTGCCGTCCCGGGACGCGGGGCTCTGGCTGGTGATTGCAGAGCGCATCGAGATTTCCCGTCAACGCGCCCGCGCCGCGCGGGCGGCACCGGTGCCAGAGGCTGCGGCCCGGCTTTCCGCGGGAGCGGCCAGCGCAGCGCCCATCCGGGCGCGCGCGCGCCGGCTGTGGATGTGGCACAGCGCCACGGCCAGGGCGTCTGCGGCATCGTGTGGCTGGGGAAGCTCAGCCAGGCGCAATTGGGAGCGTACCATGACCTGGATTTGTTCTTTGCTGGCCTGGCCGTGGCCGGCCACGCTGGCTTTAATTTCCCGCGGCGAATAGCTTTCCACCGGCACCTGGCACTGGGCCGCGGCCAGCAGCACCACCCCGCGCACCTCCGCCAGCAGCAGTGCGGAGCGAATGTTCAAAGCGGCGAACGGAGCTTCGACCGCAACCGCGCCGGGCAGGAATTCTTCGATCAGGCCGGCCACCAGCCGATGGATTCCTTCCAAACGCACCGCGGGCGTGGCGCGCCGGGCGGGGCGGACGGCGCCGTAGCGCAGCACGCGAAACTCGTTCTGCCGCACGGGATCCGCTTCCAGGATGGCGTAGCCGGTGGCCCCGGCCGCGGCGGGATCAATGCCCAGCACGCGCTCCGGATGAGCCGCGAGCGTTCGGGAGGCGCCATTGCGGGCGGGGGTGCGCGCGGCGGAAGTCATGCAGGGAGTGTACTGCCGGCGAGGGTGGCGCGGAAGGGCGGCCGGGAGGGCGTGTGACGCTTCAGTTCGCTCCCACCGTGGCCTGGATTTCCTTCTCGTCGATGTCGAAGTTGGAGTAGACGTGCTGCACGTCGTCGTGCTCCTCGAGCGCTTCCATCAGCCGCAGCATCTGCTGGGCCTGGGCGCCGGAGAGTTTGACGTAGTTTTGCGGGACCATGGAGATCTCCGCGGAGGCGGGCTGGATGCCGGCCTTCACCAGAGTGTCGCGCACCGCGTCGAACGCCTCGGGGGGCGTGATGATTTCCCAGGAAGAACCGTCGTCGCGCAGGTCTTCTGCCCCGGCATCGAGCACGATGCCCAGCAGCTTGTCTTCGCTGGCCGCGCTCTTGGCAACGGAAATATCGCCTTTGCGGTGGAACTGCCAGCCCACGCTGCCCGCCTCACCCAGGTTCCCGCCATTTTTGCCCATCAGGTGGCGGATTTCGCCCACGGAGCGATTGCGGTTGGTGGTCACCACCTGGACCAGCATGCCCACGCCCCCCGGGCCATAGCCCTCGAAGGTCACTTCTTCCAGCGTCTCGCCCTCCAGCTGCCCGGTGCCGCGCTGGATGGCGCGCTCGATGTTGTCGTTGGGCATGTTTTCGTTCTTGGCGGCGGCGATGGCGGTGCGCAGGCGCGGGTTGGTATCCGCATCGGCTCCGCCGGCGCGCGCGGCAATGGTGATTTCACGAATCAGGCGGGTAAACGCCTGGCCGCGCTTCGCGTCGGTGGCGGCTTTCTTGTGCTTGATGGTGGCCCACTTGGAATGCCCGGACATGGTTGCGCCTCAAATGGATGGTTTCGGATGCAAAAGGCCCGCTTTTGCCCAACTAGACTAGCATAGCGGGTGCAGGCATGGATAGCCCGGGGCGCGGGGGACTCCGCCTGCCGCGGGCTGCCGGGGGATGGTAAAGTTACCCGCGCTGCACAAGGCAACGGAACACGCCGGATGCAAAAAATCGGCCGCTACGAGGTGATTGACGAACTGGGCCGCGGGGCCATGGGCGTAGTGTACCGCGCACGCGATACGCAGATCGGCCGCATCGTCGCCCTGAAAGTAATTCTCACCGCCAACGCTTCGCCCGAGGACATCGAACGGTACAAGCTGCGTTTCCGGCGCGAAGCCCAGGCGGCGGGGCGGCTCTCCCATCCCGGAATCGTAACCATCCACGACATTGCCGAGGACGAGTCCGGGCAGCCCTACCTGGTGATGGAGTATATCGAGGGCCGCCCGCTGAACCTGTATCTGGGACCCACGGCGCAGGTTTCGCTCGATACCCTGCTGGATCTCGGGATTCAGGTGGCGATGGCGCTGGATTACGCGCATCGCAGCGGCATCGTCCACCGGGATATCAAGCCGCCCAACATCCTGGTGACCTCCGAAGGGCGCGCGAAGATCGCCGATTTCGGAATCGCGCGGATGGAAGGCACGGAGCTGACCCAGGAAGGCACTTCCGTGGGCACGCCGTCCTACATGTCTCCGGAGCAATTCCGCGGCGGCGAGATTGACGGTCGGAGCGACATCTTTTCGCTCGGCGCGGTGCTCTACTGGATGTTTACCGGGGAAAAGCCGTTTACCGGAGAGACGGTGACACGCATTTCTTTCCAGGTGGCGTTTGAGGCGCCAACGCCCGCGAGCGTGGTGAGGACCGGGCTGCCCCCAAGTCTCGATGAAATCCTGTCGCGCTGCATGGCCAAAAGCGCGGATGCGCGCTACGCCTCCGGCGCAGAGCTGGCCGCAGACCTCGCGGCGGCAAGAGCGGGGAAGCCGCTGCCGGCGCGGCCGAGTCTTCCTGTGGAACGGACCGTCCCGCTCCCGCTTTCACCCGGCGGCGGGAAGCCGCGGCAGGCCAGCGTCGAAGACAGCGACCCCAACGCGCAGACGCGCGTGGGCGTGGCCGCCACGGGCAGCCGCACGCAGCCGCTCCAGCCCGCGGTACACAGGCGGTTTCCTCCCGGACTCATTCTGCTCGCAGGAGTTCTCCTGGCTGCGGCCGCAGCCGCCGGATACTGGCGGTTGCGAAACACACCGGCCAGCGTACCTGCGGTGACGAGTGCCGGTCCACAATCCGCGCCGACCGCGCGGGCCCCGGGGGCGGCCAGCAGCGCCGCGCCGGAGGGGCAGGCTTCGCCGGGATCGGGATCCGGCGCGGGCGGATCCGCAAACGCGTCCTCCGATCGAGCGGCGAGCGTGGCGCCGGTTACGCACCGTGCTCCTACCTCCGCTCCAGATGCCGGGCAGCCGGCAAACTCCGCGGAGGGCGCGCCCGCAGCAGGGGCCACCGCGCCCGCGGAGACGACTGCTCCCCCCTCCGCCGCGCCTGCCGAAACCTCCGAAGGGGTGGCGGATGCCACGCTGGAAATCATTTGCAACCATCATTTCAAACAGGCCACGCTGGAGATCTTTCTGGATGGGCGGCCGTTTTTCACCGGCGCGCTGGAGGGCAAGCGGAAGGCGCTGACTCTGGGCATGACGCGCGGAGGAAGGCTGGAAGCCAAGAAACATCTGCCCGGCGGGAGGCACACCATTCGCGTGCTGGTGAAATCCCCGGAAGACCTGTATCAGGACGAAACCAGCATCACCGAGACCATCGCCGCGCATGCGGTGCGCACTCTCAAAATCAATTTTGGAGAAGAGGGCAGCGGCCCCAACGGCGGACGCAAGGTTCACGCCGACCTGTATTGATGGAATGTCCCTCGCGCCGGGAGACGCCGGCGCGCATCACGCCGCCGAGAGCGCCGAGGTGCAGTGCCCGCACTTTTTCGCCGCCAGTGGCACTTCCATCAGACATTGTGGACAGGGCTTGGTGGTGGGAGCGGGCGCGGCCGGCTTCTCCTCGCGGCGCAGGCGGTTTACCCCGCGCACCAGCAGGAAAACGGCGAAGGCCACGATGGTGAAATTAATCACCTGATTCAAAAAGACGCCGTAGTTGAGCGTGGGGGCTCCGGCCGCTTTCGCCGCGGCAATCGTCTCGTAGGATTTGGCGGTGAGGTTCACAAACAGATTGCTGAAGTCCACCTTGCCGATGAGCAGGCCCAGCGGCGGCATCATCACGTCTTCGACGAACGAGGTCACGATTTTTCCGAACGCCGCACCGATGATGATGCCCACGGCCATGTCCAGCACGTTTCCGCGCATGGCAAATTCCTTGAATTCTTTGAACATTTCACCCTCCTGTTGAGCGCCGGCGAGCCGCCGGGCCGGCAAGCGCGCGCGATCCCACGGCGAGCGCGATGCTGCCGGGGGCCCTCGAAAAAGTCAATGGGCCGGCGCAGACGCCCGCGAATTTTCTTCCGGGCATCCGGCCGCCCGGCGGCGCCGCGCCGGCCCGAGAAAACTTTACGGCCGGCGATGCCTTCAGGGATAATCACGCCGAATTTGCGGGAAGGAGAGTGACACCATGATGAAATCCTTGGGCCGGACGGTGCTGGCGGGCGCGGCCGCGTTTTCAATGATGCTTGCGGCGGCGCGGGCGCAGCAAGGGCCGCTGACCGCGGAGCAGAAGCGGCAGCGCGAGCAGACCGAGCGGGAGCTGGAGTCCGCGGCCATCATCGAACGCAAGGTCATGATGCCCATGCGCGACGGCGTGCGCCTGGCCACGGATATTTACCGTCCGAAGGGCGCCACCGGGAAAGTGCCCATCATCTGGGTGCGCACCCCATACAACTTCAACTTCTGGGACGTGCGCAATGGTGTGCCCGCGGATATGACCCGGATCCTGACGGCCATCAAGCACGGCTACGCCTACGTGCTGCAGAACGAGCGTGGCCATTTCTTCTCCGAGGGCAACTACGACATCCTGGGGGCCCCGCGCACGGACGGCGCAGACGCGCTCACCTGGCTCTCCTCGCAGCCATGGTCGAACGGAAAGGTGGGCACCACGGGCTGTTCCTCGACTGCGGAATACCAGATGGGCGTGGCGGCCATGGGCAATCCGGCGTACGCGGCCATGAATGTTCAGAGTTTCGGGGCCGGAGTGGGACGCGTGGCGCCCTATTTCGAGCAGGGCAACTGGTATCGCGGCGGCGCCGTGCAGATGCTGTTTATCGCCTGGATTTACGGGGAGCAGAACCAGGTGCGGCCGATGTTTCCGGCCAATACCTCGCAGGAGGACCTGATCCGCGCCTCGAAGTCGTTCGATCTGGCGCAGCAGATGCCGCCGGTGGAATGGTCCAAAGCGCTCTGGCATCTGCCGCTGCAGGACCTGCTGAAAGCCGTGGACGCGCCGCACGGAATCTACGCGGATGCCATGCCCGTGGATACCGGAGGGCGAATGGTCGAGCGAACCCCGAACGATCCGGCGTGGTACAAGGGCGGGCTCTATCACGACAATATGCCGCTCAACCTGCCCGGATTGTGGTTCATGTCCTGGTACGACGTGTCCGTGGGGCCAAACCTGGCGCTTTACAACCATGTGCGGAAAACGGCCAGCGCGGAGATTGCGGATCAGCAGTGGGCCATCATCGCTCCGGTCACGCACTGCGCGTACACGCGGGCCACGGAAGACACGATCGTGGGCGAACGAAGTATGGGCGATGCCCGGTTCGACTATGAGCAGATTGTTTACAGTTTTTTTGACCGCTTCCTGAAAGGCGAAAAAAGCCCGCGGCTGGAGGCGCTGCCCAAGGTGACCTACTTCACCATGGGAATCAACAAGTGGCAGACCTCAGACACCTGGCCGCCCGCAGGCGCGCAGCCGCTGACCCTGTTTCTCTCCAGCGGAGGCCATGCGAACTCGCTGGAGGGCGATGGAGCGCTGGTGAAGACGCCGCCCGCAGCCGACCGGCAGGACTCGTTTGCCTACGATCCCCTGAACCCGGTGCTCTCCTACGGCGGCAATGTATGCTGCACCGGCGATGCCATCCAGGCTGGGTCCTTCGACCAGCGCCGCATGGAGGCGCGCGAGGACGTGCTGGTCTATACGTCGGAACCGTTCGCAGAGGGGACCGAGCTGAGCGGGCCGATCACCCCGATGCTGTATGTCTCGTCGGATGCGAAAGACACGGACTTTACCGTGAAGGTGATTGACGTGTATCCGGATGGACGGGCCTTCAACCTCGATGAGTCCATCCAGCGCATGCGGTATCGAGGGGGCTACGACAAGCCGGTCGAGTGGATGCAGCCGGGAAAGGTCTACAAGGTGACGCTGCAACCGCTGAATACCAGCAATTACTTTGAGGCCGGGCACCGCCTGCGCATCGAAGTATCCAGCAGCAATTTCCCACGCTTTGACCGCAACCTCAACACCGGAGGCAACAACTACGACGAAGTGAAAACCGTGACCGCCCATAATGCGGTGCATCATTCCAGCGAGTATCCATCGCAGGTGACGGTGACGGTGGTGAAACGCTGACGCCGCGGGCGCGCGAGCGGTTGGCCGCCGGGGGACACCGCCACGGGCGGGTTGCGCGGGACGGGTTGCAGGGGATTCCGGCGGCGGCTATGCTGAGGACGCCCCGCACGCGAGAATCCGCCGGGAGGCTCCCACCGTGGCTGGAATCGCCGAATCGAGAAAGCGTTTACCAAACCGGCCGGCCACCGTCCTCCTGCTGGCGGGAGCGGTTGCAGCGTGCGGCGCGGCGGCCGCAGCGCAGCTTGTGGTGCCCGGAGCGGGCAATCCGCCTCACGCGCAACAAGCGCAACCGGGGCCAGCTAAATCCGGAAAAACTGCCTTCAGCGGAGATTTGTCCGGCTCGACCACGTGGAAAGACACGGGAGTGGACCTGGCGGCTGGAGACCGGGTGGAAATTACCGCCAGCGGCCAACTGACCTATTCCGATGCGGCGCAGCCCGCCGGCCCCGAAGGCCTGCCGCGCGGGTGGAAGGATTTGATGCGCCTCCTGCCGGTGAATGATGCGGGGCGAGGCGCGCTGCTGGCGCGAATCGGAGACTCTGAGGCGTCACGGCCATTCGTGGCCGGAGCCAAACGGCAATTTTCCACACAGATAGCGGGGCGGCTGTTCGTGGGAATCAATCAGACCTCCAGCGACCACGGGGACGGCAGCTTCCACGTGGAGGTGCGTATCCTGCAACCGGCCACCGGCGCCGCGGCGCGGCCAGCGGTGATGGGCACCACGGTCGCGGGATTTACTCGAGCGCTGCTGGACAGAATCCCGCGGCGCATCTCCGACCAAAAAGGCGACCCCGGAGACATGACCAACTTTATCCTGGTGGGCTCCGAGGAACGGCTGCGCCAGGCATTCGAGCAGGCCGGCTGGGTGCTGGTGGACCGCACGAAAACGGAGGCCGTGCTCCACGGGATTCTGGCCAGCGTGACGAAACAGTCCTACGTGCAGATGCCCATGAGCGAACTCTACCTTTTCGGACGGCCGCAGGATTACGGCTTCGCCATCGCCGAGCCCTACGAAGTGGTCTTCCAGCGGCATCACAACCGGGTGTGGAAGTCTCCCTACACGCTCAACGGCCAGACGGTCTGGGTGGGCGCGGGGACGCACGACATCGGACTGGAACGCGACCAGCGCAACAACGGCGTGACTCACAAGATCGATTCGGACATCGACAAAGAGCGGGAGTTCATCGCCGACAGCCTGAGCTCCACGGGGCTGATCGCCGCGAAAATGCTGGTGATGCCTTCGCAGCCGATCGGCGAGACGAAAACGGCCACGGGTGGCAGCTTCCATTCCGACGGGCGCGTGCTGGTCATGGCCCTGCGGGGCTCCAGCGTGGAGCGCGGCGCGGAATTTGCCGCGCTTTTTTGCAGCGTTCTGGAACAGGAGCACCCGGACGCCGGAAGCTGGGGCCCCTGCGCCAATTACATCGAAGCGCCGCCGGCGCAGCGTGCCGCGCTCGGCCGCATGGCAACCGGATACCGCCTGGCGATCGTCCCGGGCGTGCTCTCGTCGTGTGCACCGGAAGCGCCTGCGTTCCAGGAGGGACAGGAACATCTGCGCACGGCGCACGGAATGACCGTGGACCTGATTCCCGCGCCCAACCGTGCCAGCACGGAAAACGGAAAGGATATTGCGCAGTTCCTGAAGGACAATTATGCGAAGGACGGACGCAAGTTCATCGTCCTGGGATACAGCAAGGGCGCTGCGGACGTAATGGAAGGGCTGGCCGGGGATGCGGACGCGACCGCAACGGTGGCCGCATTCATCACCGTGGCCGGGGCCATCGGCGGCTCCCCGATTGCAAACCTGTTTCCCACTCAGGCCGCGCAGTGGATCAAGGCGCTGAATCTTGGGGATTGCCAGGGGGATTTGAACGCCGCTTTCAAGAGCCTGCGGCGCGACACCCGCGCGGAGTTTCTTTCGGAGCATCCCTCACTGGGCGTTCCGGTGTATTCGGTGGTGGCCATCTCCCAGCGAAGCAACACCTCGAAAGCCCTGCTGGAGTGCTGGGCGCTGATGACCGTGTACGGCCCGCGGCAGGACAGCCTGCTGCTCGATAGCGACGCGATTTTTCCCGGAGGGAACAACCTGGGCGCGGTGCTGGCGGATCACTGGGCGGTGGCCATGCCCTTTGAAGATTCCAGCGATTTGAGAGTGAAACAATTCGCGGACCACGACCATTTCCCGCGCACCGCGCTGCTGGAAGCGCTGGTCCGTCTGGTCACGCAGGATCTGGAGGCGCCGCGCGCCGCGTCCCCGCCCCGCGGGCACTGACTGCGGGGCGGGTAGTCCCGCCATGCACCACGCGAGGTGACTCCACGGGTGTTCCCGCGTGGACCGCACTGGCGCCGGCGAGGCGGGCATGCTATGGAAGAAGGGCCTGGCCCGCGCTCTCATGGCTCTCTGCAATACACCGGGCTGCAAGTTCGAAGTGCCGGCCGCGCTCGAGTTGAGCGCCCTGTGCGTGCAACACTACCTTGTCTGGCTGGATTCGAGCTGCGCGGCCATGCGGCGGGAGACGGCACCCTCCGGAGCCACGCCCGCACGCCACGACGAGATTGCGGCGTTCATCCGCGAGCAAGGCGAACGGCTGAGCCATCTGGCCACCGGCGGCAGCCGGCTCTCCGATGAAACCAAGTCGCGCGTCCTGAACGCCTTCCTGGGCCTCATCAATCTGCGCGAAAACCTGGAACGGGCCATGGAACGCCTGGCCAAAGGCAAGGCGAGCCCGGCTCTGTGACGCGCGCCGCGCGGAAACCATGCGGTGATTCCAGTACACTGGTAGAGGGGCTATGAGGAGCGTGTTCCAATCCGCAGCGGAGAGCTATGCCGCGATTGCGCTGAGCACGCTGGCCCTGTTGCTCTCGCTCCCGGCGGCGGGGCGAGATCTGGGCGGCCGGGCGGGCAGCAGACAGGATCTCCCCGCAGCCGTGAGCCAGGATCCGCCGCTGCCCTCCGGCGAAGAAGTGCTCAAGAAAGTTCTGGCTCGCGCCACCAATCCCGCGGTGCGCCGCGCGGCCGCGCAGTTCCGCTCCGTTCAGCACACGCGGATTGAAAAATTTGACGACAAGGGAAACCTGCGCGAGCGGGAAGACCGCATCTACGACGTAGGGCCTCTGGACGGCGGCGTCTACGCCCGGCTGGTGGAGAAGAACGGGAAATCGCTTTCCCCCGCGGACCTGCGCGATGAGCAGGAGCGCGAGCAGCGCTTCCGGGAGCGCAGCAAGACGCAGAAGTTCGGTGGAGGCGATTCCGATCGCGTTCCGTTGGACCAGGAATTGTTCAACCGCTATAAGGGCGAGGTGGTGGGGCGCGAAGCCGTGAACGGGCGCCCGGCCATCGTGCTGCATTTCTGGCCGCGGTCGAATGACCTCTCCGTCCGCCGTCGGCAGGACTACGTGCTGAACAAACTCACCGGCAAAGTGTGGATTGACGAGCAGGACTGGGAGATTGTGAGGGTGGACGCGCATCTGGCCGAGCGCGTGCGGGTGATGCTGGGCCTGGTGGCCAGCCTGGAAAAAGTGGATCTGGCCTTCGAACAGTTGCGCGCCGGCGATGGGGTCTACTTACCGCTCAAACTCAACGCCTATTTCGAGGGCCGCAAACTCTTCTCCACGCTGCACGAGCGCGTGGAAGTGACCTGGACGGGCCAGCGCCCGGCCGCGGATTCCTCCGCGACGCCCGCCGGCCCGGTGCCGTCCGGCGGGGCCCCAAAACCGCGGCCATGAAACCAATCTCGAAGGGTCGGCGGGAATGCTCAGCACGCGCGGTTTTTGCGGGGGCGGCGCAACCCGCGGCGCCCAGTGCATTCGACAATCGGGTTGTCAAAGGCTCTACGGGAGCCGAACGCCGTGGGGATTGGAACGGGCCAGGCGGTCGAAGTAGGAGTAGACGCGGCGGGAAACATCGGTAATGGCGCGTTCGGCGGCGGCATCGTCTGCGGCGTAGCTGGTCATCACGCTGAGCACGTAGGGATGGCCCTCGAGCAGGATGATGCCGCTCTCGCAGCGAACTCCGGGCAGGCTGCCGGGCTTGCCGGCCAGCGCCACGCCCGCGGGAAGGCCGCGGCCCAGTGGCGTGGGTTCGGGTTTGTCATTCCTGAGGAGTTCCAGGGCCAGCGCGGAATGGCTTTCATCCAGTAATTTGCCGCCGTGGAGCTCGGCGAGCAGGCCGGCCATCTCTCGAGCGGTGGAAACGTTTTCCACTCCGCGCCTCTCTTCCGCCGGCTGGATCATCCGCCGCAGCAGGCGGGTGTGGGAGAAGCCGAGTGACTGGAGCGTTTCATTCACCTGGGCCTGGCCGACGCGGTCAATCAGGATGTTGGTTGCCGTGTTGTCGGAGACCACCATCATGAGCGCGGCCAGATCGCGCAGGGAGAGGGCGGAGGAGCCGTCGCCGAAATCCTGCAGCACTCCGCTGCCCCCGGCAAACTGCGCTTTGCGA
This sequence comes from Binatia bacterium, assembly GCA_035517515.1. Taxonomy (GTDB): domain Bacteria; phylum Acidobacteriota; class Terriglobia; order Acidiferrales; family UBA7541; genus JOPF136. The sequence goes on along the minus strand of DATIYQ010000092.1, from coordinate 23,996 downwards.
ATCTCCACGCGCTCTTCGAGATGAAGTTTTCCCGCCTGGGCCTGCCGCAGTACTTCCAGCAGCACCGCGATTTTGATGGAACTGGCCTGCGGCATCAGCAAATCGCCGTTGATGGCCAGGGTGTCTCCTCCGGCCAGATCCACGGCGGCGAGCGACATTACCCCGTCGAACTCTGCGGCCAGGTGGTTCAGCTCCCGCCCCAGTTTGGAGCGCAGCTCCGAGGCCCGGGGGTCCGCGGGGGATTGGGCCTGTCCCGCCATCCCGCCGGGCAGGAAGGCCGGTGCGCAGGCCACCAGGAATGCAATCACCAAACCGCGCAGGTTCATTGTCCCCCTCCGCTTCTCGAATGTGGGGCCGGAATCAGGTGTGGAGCCGCGAGCGTCAGGAATGTGCGTGGGGAGATGATCTTGGTCTGCCGCCAGAACGGGGGAAAGTGACGAGGGTTTCCGGTCACCAAATAGTCTGCGCGAGCGGCCTCGGCGCATTCGAGAAACAGATTGTCGTCCGGATCCATGGCCACGTCGAGCGTTCGAAACGGCTCGACCACCCGCGCGCAATTCTTCAGAAGCTGGAGGAACTGCTGCCGCTGTCCCTTAGGGAGCTGAAATCTCGGGCGCGCCAGCACGCTTTGGTACTCCGCGAGGATCGGCGCGGTGACGTAGAGCCGGGCGGGCCGGGCCATGGCCAGCACAAGAACGGTGCGTTGCAATCCCTCCGGTTTTATCGCCGCGGAAACGACAATGTTCGTGTCCAGGACGAGCCGGAGCGGCAGCATCAGTGCTTCGGCTTCTTCGCGCGGACCGCACGGATCTCCGCGTCAATCTGTCGCGAGGTGAGCGTGGATGTTCCCCTGCGCTTCGAGTCCTCGCCAATGGCGCGAAGAACTTCCGGTTCGGGGGCAGCCAGCCGTACGTACTCCTGCAGACTGAGAAGGACCGCCCGGGGGGTGCCCCGTTTCTCGATGACCACCGAACAACGCCCGCGCTCGACACGCCGGAGAACCTCTCCGAAATGCGCGCGGACGCGCAGGGCAGACAGTACGGTGTTTCCGCTTCCGGCCAGCCTGGGCATGGGATGAACTCTCCAGTTTCTCTCGCTCAACTGTACTGTTGGCCTCCGCGCGAGTCAACACCCGGCCGCAGCCTCCCTGCGTCGTGGCAGGCTTCACGCTCCGATGTACCGGGCGTAGAGGGAACGGGCAACGGCGGGGTCCTGTGTGCCTTTGAAGACCGCGCGACCGTCTGGAAACACGGTGACCTCACAGGGCGGAACGGCAAAGCGCAATAGAAATCCATTCGTTCGCACCCCCGGGGCCACCGGAGCGAGCTTGCGGGCCAGCGCCTGGAGGTCCAGAGTCCGGCGGTGCTCGTGGATCTGCACGGAATCGCGGCCACAAAGGGTCACGTGCGGCTGGGCCGCGCCCTCCAGCCAACGGAATTCCCGCCGGCCACAGGCGCGGCAGGCGGCCTCGCGTGCCACGCGAATCGACTGGAACCGGCCGGCCCAGACGTCGCAGGAGACCAGGCGGCCGGAGAGCGCCTCTTCGTTTCCCGAAAGCAGCTTCATGGCTTCCGCGGCTTCAATGGAGGCGGCCACGGAAGCGGCGGAATTCAAGACGCCGGAGGTATCGCACGTTTCTTCCGGGGCCAACGCTGCCGCAGAACTTCCGCCGCCGGGCGCTTCCACCAGGCAGGCCAGGCAGGCGGTGGCCCCGGGCCGCACGGTAAACGTGACCCCGTAGCTGCCCACCGCGGCGGCGTAGATCCAGGGCACACCGGTGGAAATCGAAAAATCGTTGAGCAGCATCCGGGTTTCAAAATTATCTGTGCCGTCCAGAATCAAGGGAAACCCCCGCAGCAATTCCGCAACGCTGTGCGGAGTCACATCGGCCACCACGCTTTCCACGTGGACTCCCGCATTGGCGGCATGCAGGCGCCGCCCGGCGGCCACGGCTTTGGGCAGGGCATCGCGCGCGTCGGCCTCTTCGAAAAGGGTCTGGCGCTGCAGGTTGGAAGGCTCCACGAAATCGCGGTCCACGATGCGCAGGTGACCCAACCCGGCACGCACCAGGAGGCTGGCAACCACGGTTCCCAGGGCGCCGCATCCCACCAACACGGCACGCGATTCGAGCAAGCGCTGCTGCCCGTGCGGCCCCAGAGGCGCAAAGAGAATCTGGCGCGAGTAACGCTGGTATTGGGCGGGATCCATCATCCGGGTGCCGGCTGCAATTCTACCGCGCCGGGAGCCGAAAGCAGGCTGCCGGCGGCCGTCCGGAATCCGCTGACTGAGCCTTCGGGATGGGGGAAAGCGGCTATACTTGTCACTTTGTTTCGAGCTACGGATGCAGACGGTAAGAACCTCACTCGGCGCCGCGTGTTTCGCTTTGCTGCTCGGCCCGCTCTCCCCCCTGGGGACGGGCCCGCTCCGCGCTCAAACCATGCCAGCCGCTGCGGACGGATCGTTGCTGGGCCAACCGGTGGTGAGCGTGCAAATTGTGGAGGACCCGGACAGGGTGCTCGCGGAGAATCCACCGGACCTGGAGGTGCACCCGGGAGCTCTCCTGGAGCGTTCTGCGCTGGGCGCCAGCCTGCGCCGCTTGAACGCCACGGGGAAATATGCGGACGTCCTGGCAGAGGCGGCGCCCGTTGCGGGCGGCCTGCGCGTGATTTTCCGGGTGCGCGATAATTTCTTCGTCGGCAATGTGCGGGTGGAAGGCCTGAGCGAACCGCCCTCGGAGTCTCAGGTGCAAGGAGCACTGCGCCTGGGCCTGGGCGAAGCGTTTCGCCAGCTCGATTTGGATCGCGGCCTGGAGCATGCCCGGCAGCTTCTGGCGAGCAATGGCCTGTATTCGGCGGTGTTCGACCCGCAGGTGACGCGGCATCCCGGGACGCATCTGGTGGACATCGTGGTGCGTGTGGAGACGGGCAAGCGCGCGCGGCTGAGCGGCGTGGAGGCCTCCAACCCCACCTCGTTTCCCACCGAGCAACTGGTGCGGATTTCGCGGTTGAAGCCGAATCAGGAGCTGACCGCGGCGCGGCTGGAGAAGGGCGCAGATCGCGTGCATTCCTGGCTGTTCCGCCGGGGATATCTGGCGGCGCGGGTGGCCGCGCATGCCGGCGCGTACGATTCCGCGGGGAATACGGTGCCGGTTACACTGGAAATCAGCGCCGGCTCGCCCACCAAGGTGGAGGTTACCGGCGCCAAGCTCTCCACCGGAGAGCTCCACCAGCTCATCCCGATCTTTCAAGAAGGAGCCGTGGACGAGGATCTGCTCGCGGAAGGGCGGAGAAATCTCCGGGATCACTTCGAGCGACAGGGCTATTTCAACTGCGACGTGCAGTACGCGGATGGCGGCAACAGTTCCGGGGTGCGGCAAATCACCTACACCGTCCGGCTGGGGCCCCGGCGGCGCCTGGTGGCCGTGGAATTTGACGGCAACAGCTATTTCAGCACCGCGATCCTGCGGGGGAGCATTTCCATCCATCCGGCGGAGTTCCTGCGCGCACCGGTTTTCAGCGGCCGGCTGCTGGAGCAGAACGAAGATGCGCTGCGGGTACTGTACCTGAGCAACGGATTCGCCGCGGCCAAGGTGCGCGCGGAAATCGTGGAGCACTACGCCGGGAAGCCGGACGATCTGCTGGTGCGCTTTCACATCGAGGAGGGTGAGCAGACGCGCATCGAGTCCTTGCAGGTGCAGGGCAATTCGGCCATCTCCACCGCCGAACTCCTGGGCGTCATCGGTTCGGCGAGCGGGCAGCCGTTTTCGGATGCCGGAGTGGCATCCGACCGCGACAACATCCTGGCGCTGTACCTGAATGAGGGCATAGACGGCACGCGGTTTGAAGCCCGCGCCACGCCCGCAGAGGCTCCCAACCGGGTGAAGCTCACCTACGAGATTACGGAGGGCCGGACGGTGACGGTGGCGCGCATCCTCCTGGACGGCAATGAATACACGCGCACGGATGTGATTCTCCGCCAGGTGAAGATGAAGGAAGGCGGCCCCTTACGCCAGAGCGATGCCATCACCACGCAGCGCAATCTCTATAATCTGGGACTGTTCAATCGCGTGTCCGTGGCGCCGGTGAATCCCGAGGGGGAAGAAAGCGCCAAAACCATGCTGGTGAATGTGCAGGAGGGCAAGCGCTTCACGGTGGGATATGGCGCGGGAATTGAAGTGCAGCCCTTGAACAATTCCAATAATCCTACGGCCACCTCGCTCAGCTTCGCGCCCCGTGGCATTCTGGAATTCACGTATGCCGACTTCCTGGGGCGGCCGCAGACCCTGCTCTTCCGCATCCGTGCCAGCACGCTGCAGGGGCGCGCGCTGGTGCAGTACAGCGCTTCGCGTTTTCTGGATCATCCCAACCTGAATCTGCAACTCATCGCGTTTGCGGACAAGACCCAGGACATTTATACCTTCACCTCCACACGCTACGAGGGCACCGTACAACTGGAGCACCGGCTTTCGCGCGTCACCACCCTGCTCTACCGCTATACGTACCGGAAGGTGCTGACCAGCAATCTGCACATCGCGCCCGAGGAGGTTCCCCTGTTCAGCCAGCCCACGCAGGTTTCCGGGCCGGGCTTCGCCTGGATCCGCGACACCCGGGATAATCCGGCGAATCCCACGCAGGGACGTTTTTACACCGCGGATTTCTCTCTTTCCTCGCGCGCGCTCGGTTCGACCGCGAGTTTTGTGCGCGCTTTCTTCCAGAATTCTTCCTTTACTCCCCTGGGCCGCAATCTGACGTTTGCCCGCTCCACGCGCTTCGGCTTCGAAACGACCTTCGGTTCCAGCGTCTCCACAGACATTCCGCTGCCGGAGCGGTTTTTCGCCGGAGGCAGCACCAGCCTGCGCGGATTCGGCTTGAATCAGGCCGGGCCCCGGGACCAGATCACCGGCTTCCCGGTGGGCGGATTGGCGCTGCTCACCTCGAATCAGGAGCTGCGTTTTCCTCTCCGCCTGCCGTTCACCACCGCGGCGGTCCGCGGCGCGATATTCTATGATGTGGGCAACGTGTACAGCTCGGTCAGCGATATCACCGCCCGGTACACGCCTCCTCCCAATAACCTGAATTTTCTATCCCATTCGGTGGGTTTCGGCGTGCAGTATCCCACGCCGGTGGGCCCGATTCGCGTAGACATGGGGTATCTGCTCAATTCACCGCGATTCCAGTTTTGCACGGACACCACGACGACTTGTCCCACGGCCACAAATCCATTCAAATATGGGCGCCTGCGCCGTTTCCAGTTCTTCCTTACGCTGGGGTCGCCCTTCTGATGCGGCTCGCGCTCCTGCCCGTGTTGCTGCTGGCCGCGCACGCGGCGCCTGCCGCGTCCGCGGCGCAAGCGGTGGTGGACCGCATCGTGGCGCGCATTGAAAAAGACGTGATCACCCTGAGCGACATGCAGGAGCTGGCCGCCTACCAGCGGCTGAACGGCCGGGAACCCGCGGCCGAGCCGGAGTTGCTGCGCGAGCTGATGGACCAGTGGATTGTGATCCATGACGCTTCCAGCGCCCGGTTTCCCGCGCCGCTTCCCGCCCAGGTGGACGCGGAATTCGCCGCGCTGCGCAATCAGGTTGGAACCGAGCGATTTGCGGCGCGCCTGCGCGAGCTCCACCTGACCGAAGCGGATGTGCGCCGCCTGGTGGCTAAAGAGATTCTGGTGGACCACTATCTGGAGCGCAAATTCAGGGCCCAGGCGCGTGTCCAGCCGGAAGCGGTGGAGCGCTATTACCGCGAGGAATTTGTCCCCCAGCTTCAGAAACGCAAGCAAGCCGTGCCGCCGCTGGAAGACGTGCGTGACGCCATCACCGAGGTGCTGCTGGAGCGCGAGATCACCCGGCGCGCGGAGCAATGGATCCAGCAGACGCGCAGCCAACTGGATTTCCAGATTGTCCCGGAGCCCCAGCGATGAAGGCCCCCCTGCGCCATGCGCTGCGCCTGGCCGCGCTGACCCTGCTTTCCGCCGCAGCGTTTCTGCTGCTGCTGGTGCAGACCGGGCTGCCCAACATCTGGATGCGCCGCGCGGCCATCCGGCAGATCGAGAAAATGACCGGGGGCACGGTGGAGCTGAGTGAGTTCCGCTTCAGCCCCTGGCAACTGCGCCTGGAGTTTTTCGATCTGACCGTGCACGGCACGGAGCCGGCCACCGCGCCGCCTTACTTCCACACTTCTTATGTGCGCGCGGATCTGCGCATTGTTTCTTTTCTGGGCAGGCGCGTGGCGCTGGAGGAATTGCGGCTGGACCACCCGGCGCTGTCTGTGCGCATTCAACCGGGCGGCGGGAGCAATGCGCCGCGTCCCCGGACAGGGCCGGGCCCGGGCATGCAGCCGGCCGCGATCAACCAGAAGCTGTTCGATTTGTCCATCGCCAACCTGCAAATTCTCGAAGGCACGGTCCGCTGGAACGACCTGCGCGGCCCCTTTTCACTCGATGCCCAGCAGTTTCGGCTCCAGCTCCGGCTGGACGCGCCGGCGCCGGACGCCGCCTGGTATCGCGGGGAATTGGCGTGCCGGAGGCTGCGGCTCCAGGGGGGGCGCTCCCTCCCTTTTCCGTCCGATGTGGACGCGCGCTTTTCGCTGAGCCGCGACTCCTTCTCTCTGGATGAGTTCTCCTGGCGGCCGCCGCGCTCCGAGCTGCGCGGGCGGGCGGCACTGGCCGGCTTCACACGGCCAGTGTGGACATTTTCCTATCAAGCGAAACTCGATTTCCGGGAAGTTCGCGACCTCTTGCGCCTCCCCGCAATGCCGGAGGGCCGCATGCAGTCGAGCGGTGAGGGCCGGTGGGAGCCAGGGACGGCCGGGCTTTCCGGCCGGGGGGAGTACGATGCCTCCGAGCTCGTGCTGCAATATCCATGGTTTCATGCCGCCGGGCTTTCCAGCCGCGGGCAGTATGAGCTGCACAGCGACCGGCTGGAGGTTCCCGATTTTCGCGCCGAGGGCGTGGGAGGAAAGCTGCAAGGCCGGGTGGAAATGTTCTACCGCGGTCTGCGTTTTCGGGTGGAAAGCGATCTGGAAGGCGCGAGCCTTGCCGCCATTCTCAATGCGCTCGATCATCCCGGTTTCCCCATCGCCACGCTGCACTGGCAGAGCGGCGTGGCTGTGCATGCCGTGACCTCCTGGGAGGGAAATTTTCAGCATCTGGATTCGCGCGGGGCCACCATTTGGACCCCGCCCGATGCTCTTCCCGCGGGGCTGATTCCGGCCACGGCGCGGGCGGAGTTTCATTTTTCCCGTGACAACGCGGCGGCGGAATTGTCTTCCGGCCTGATTGCCGAGCCGGGCGTGCGCATCGGGTTTTCCGGGCGGCTCGGGGCCAGAGATTCCGCGCTGCAGCTCGAACTGGAAGCCAGCGACCTGCTGGCGTTCGACGATTTCATCAACGCGCTGCGGGGCACAGACCTGGCGCCGGAGCGCATTGGCGGCCGCGGCTTCTGGTCCGGCCGTATCACCGGTCCCCTGGGTGGCCCCACCATCGCCGGCCATGTTCGCGCTTCGCACGCCGTTTACGGCAGCCTGGCGTGGGACGGGCTGGAAGGTGACTTGAGCTATTCTCCAGACCTGTTGCAATTGAAAAATCTGCGGGCCACGCGCGAACGGGCCTCCGCGGATCTCTCCCTGGAGCTGGCCCTCACCGACTGGGGGTTTTTGCCGGAAAATCAGTGGAAGCTGGACCTGCACCTGGCGCACACGGATGTGGACGGGATGCAGGTCCTTTTTGGCACCACCTATCCGGCGCACGGCCTGCTTTCCGGCCGGGTGCTGGGCAGCGGCACCCGCGATGCCCCGGAATTCACGGCCAGCCTGGTGCTGGATCAGCCGGTGCTGGCTGGTTTTTCTTTCGATTCGGCAAAGGGAGACCTGCGCTGGACGGATCAGGAGCTGCATGCCCGCAATGTGGCGCTGCTGCAAGGCACCGGGCGCGCCTCCGGCTCGCTGGATTACGACCGCGACACGGAATGGCTGACCTTCGAGATTCACGGGCAGAGCATCTCCCTGGATAATTTCCCGGTGTTTGCTCCCAGCCGCATGCCCGCCTCCGGCCGTGTTTCCTTTGACGCCCACGGCGAAGGCCCGCTGCATGCGCCCCGCGGCTCGGGCACATTCCAGCTTTCCAATGTGCACATCGGAGAAGACGTGCTGGGCGATCTGGACATTCGCGCGCAATCCGACGGCAGCCGGGTGCATGCGGAGATTACTTCGGCCATAGCCCGCGGCGGTGTGAATGGTCACGTGGAACTTTCGCTCGCGCCCACCCTGCCGGTCACCGGCGAGCTTCAACTGCAGGAAGTGGACCTGGATTCTTTTCTGAAAGTGGCCCTGCGTTTGAAGGACCTGACCGGCCGCAGCAGTCTCTCCGGGCGCCTGCTGCTGTCCGGAGAAATCCTCGGGCCCGCCGGCATCCAGGTGGAGACGGATCTATCCCAGGTGAGTTTCGACTACGCCTTCGTCAAGCTGGAAAACGTGGGCCCGGTGCGCCTGACGTACGGCCACGACGAAGTGCAGATCCGCTCGGCGCATCTGCGCGGCCCGGACACGGATCTGACGCTCTCGGGAACCGCACATTTCGCCCGCGACCGGCTGCTGGCGCTGAACCTGGCCGGGCGATTGAACCTGCGCCTGCTCTCCGGCCTGTGGCCGGGCTTGGAGGCGCGCGGCCCCGCGGAGCTGGATGTGGCCATGCAAGGCACTACCCTGCGGCCGCGCGTTGCCGGCCGCCTGCGGCTGGCGCGCGACTCCGCAACTTACTCGGATTTTCCCGTGGCCCTCAGCGAGGTTTCCGGAGACGTGCTGTTCGACATCAACCGGCTGACCTTTGAAAACGTGACCGCGCAGGTGGGCGGCGGACGGGTGCAACTGACCGGAAGCGCGGTCTACGGCGAGGGTCCGCTGACCTATGACCTGGCGGCCACCGGCCGCGGCATCCGGGTGCGCTACCCGGAAGGGATGAGCTGGCTGGTGAACGGAAACCTGCGGCTGCAGGGCAGCACCGGCTCTGCGACGCTTGCGGGCCGGCTGGTGGTGGAGCGCCTGTTGCTTTCCCAGGGCCTGGACTTGAGCGGCCTGATGGGCGCCAAGGGGCAACTCTCCCCGGGCACTTCCGAGCTGCTGCGCAATCTTCAGCTGGATGTCGAAGCCGTTTCCAGTTCTGACGCGCAGGTGCAGTGGAACGCCGCGCGTTTTTCCAGCGACGCGCAGCTGCGCATCCGCGGGACCGCGGAGCGCCCCGTGCTGCTGGGCCATGTCCATCTTCTCTCCGGCGAATTTGATTTCCGGGGGAACACCTTTCGCCTCACGCGCGGAGACATCAACTTCGCAAACCCCTTCAAGCTGGACCCGATCATCGACCTGGAGGCGGCCACCACCGTGCAGCAGTACGACGTGACCATCCAGCTTTCCGGTCCGGGCAGCCGCCTGCAGCTCAGCTATCATTCCGATCCGCCGCTGCCTTCTTCGGACGTCATCACCCTGCTGGCCCTGGGCCGCGCCAGCACGGCCACGGATCTGCGCGCCAGTGCCACTGGAACGCCCACCGATCAGGGCGCGCAGTCGCTACTCACGCAGGCGGTTTCCAGCCAGTTGAGCGGGCGGGTGGAGCGGCTGTTTGGCGTCAGCCGGTTCAGCGTGGACCCCGGACTTGCGGGTGTGGGCGCTACGCAGACCACCACCGCGCGCATCACCGTCCAGCAGCGCATCAGTCACGACCTGACGGTCACCTACGTCACCGATGTCACTTCCACGCAGCGGCAGGTGATCCAGATCGAATACCACCTGAGCCGCAAGTTCTCCATCGTCGCCCTGCGCGACGAAAACGACACGTACGGTCTGGACTTGATTATCCGCAGATATTTCAAGTAAAGCCGGACAGACATTTCTGAGTGGCGCGTGCGGCGCGAAGTGCGCGGTCCTGCGCCGTTTTTGCGGCGCCGGCGCTCCGGCCGCCGCTCGACGCGAGCGCTACGATGGCGGCACGAGGCCAAAGTGGCTCGCCTCCACGACCGAAGTTCCGCAGCGTGGTGAAAAACCCGGCTAATCCGCGGCCGGGGCCTGGACCGGTGGGAGAGATTTCACGGCGTGGGGCAGATCCCGCGGGCCGGGCTTCGCCGCCGGGACTTCAAACTGCGCCTCTTCGGTTGACCCTTTGAGCGCGGTGGTCTGGGTTTTTCCGCTGGTGATCACCTGCGCCACTTCGTCGAAGTAGCCGGTGCCCACGTAACGCTGGTGCTTCACACCCTGATAGCCGTGCTCCCGCTCGGCCGCGAATTCCGCTTCCTGCACGCGGCAATAGGCGGCCATGCCCGCCTCGCGGTATCCGCGGGAGAGCTCGAACATTCCTAGATTGAGGGAGTGGAAACCAGCGAGTGTGACGAATTGGAATTTGTAGCCCATGGCGCCCAGTTCCCGCTGGAATTTCGCGATGGTCGCGTCGTCCAGGTTCTTCTTCCAGTTGAAGGAAGGCGAACAGTTGTAGGCCAGCAATTTCTCGGGAAACTTCGCGTGGATGCCCTCGGCAAATTCCCGGGCCTCGGCCAGGTCCGGCTTGGAGGTTTCGCACCACAGCAGGTCCGCATAGGGCGCATAGGCCAGGCCGCGCGCAATGGCCGCTTTCGTGCCGCCCCGGTAAACGAAGAAGCCCTCGGAGGTGCGCTCGCCGGTGAGGAAGGAACGGTCCAGGGGATCGTGGTCGCTCAGAATCAGCTTGGCACTGTCCGCATCCGTGCGGGCCATCAGCAGGGTGGGCACATCACACACGTCCGCGGCCAGCCGCGCGGCAATCAGCTTGTGGATGAACTCGCCGGTCGAGACCAGCACCTTCCCGCCCAGGTGGCCGCACTTCTTGGCGGAAGAAAGCTGATCCTCAAAGTGCACGCCGGAAGCCCCGGCCTCGATCATGGCTTTCATCAGCTCGAAGGCATTCAAGTTTCCGCCGAAACCGGCCTCGGCATCCGCAAACATGGGGGCGAACCAGCAGGTGCCGTTTTTCCCCTCGGCGTGATGGATCTGGTCGGCGCGCTGCAGCGCGCGATTGATGGAACTCACCAGGCGCGGGACGCTGTTGGCGGGATACAGACTCTGGTCCGGGTACATCTCTCCCGCCAGGTTGGCGTCTGCGGCAGCCTGCCAGCCGCTCACGTAGATGGCTTCGAGCCCCGCAGCCACCTGTTCCACCGCCTGATTGCCGGTGACCGCACCCAGTGAGGTCACATAGGGCCGCGTGTGCATCAGCTCCCACAGGCGCTGCGCGCCCATGCGCGCCAGCGAATGTTCGATGTGCACGGAGCCGCGCAGCCGCACCACGTCTTCTGCGGAATACGGGCGGGTAATGCCCTGCCAGCGGGGATCCGTGCGCCAGCTCGCGGCCAGCTTGGCGGCGGAGCGGGGCCGGGCCCAGGGCTGGGAACCGTTGGGGGAAGCGATCATCGCAGACTCCTTTTGAAACCACGTCTCGCAGTTCGATATTCTGAACGCATGTTCAGGATACTAGCCAGGGGCGTTCCGCCTGTCAATCGCGTGTTCAAGGGGATGAACAGAAGTTCGAGATGCCGTCCTGGGCCCACGGTGAAGATTCCTGCCCCGGGAAGCGTTGCCGGGGACTCTCTGCAATTTCGCGGCCTCTCCGCCACCGGCAACCTGCGGCGTTTCCGTGAGATGGAACCGGCCGGGAAATTCCCCTGTGCAAACTTTTGAACATTTGTTCGGGATTTTGTCCACGCCCCCTTCCTGCGATATCCTAGCGGCCTCGATTCTCCGCCCATGCCCACGCACAAAGAGACTCCGGCCACGGCCGTCGAACGCGCGCTTGGAATTCTGGAGGCCATCGCGCGGCGGCATGATGGTCTGACCAATTCAGAGATCAGCCGCAAGCTGGCCATCCCCAAGAGCTCAGCCAGCTACCTGCTGCGCGCGCTCGAGCGCCGCGGCTACCTGCACCGCAATTCGGAGGACGGAAAATACCGCCTCGGCCTGAAAGTCCTGGATCTGGGACACGGGGTGGCCACCGGACTGGACCTGCGGGCCCTGGCACGCCCGGTCATGCAGGAACTGGTGAAACGGGTGAACCTGACTTCGCACCTGGCCATCCTGGACAACGGCGAGGCCGTGTACATCGAACGCGTGGAGGCGCCGGGCTTTATCCAGATGAACACCTGGGTGGGCCGGCGGATGTTCCTGCATTCCACCAGCATCGGCAAAGTGCTGGCCGCGGATCTTGGGACGGAAGAAATCGAGCGCATCCTGGCGGAGCACGGCCTGGCCAGGCGAACCGCGAAGACCATCACCCAGCCCGGGAAATTCCTGAAAGAGTTGGAGCGCGTGCGCGCGCAGGGCTGGGCGGTGGACGATGAGGAAAACAACCTGGGCGTTCGCTGTGTGGCCGCGCCGGTCTATAACGCGGAAGGCAGGGTGGAGGCCGCCCTGGGTGTGAGCGGCACCGTCGCCGTGGTGAATTCTCATACCCTGGCCAAATACGCGGAGGCGGTGAAAGATTCCGCCCGGCGCATCTCCGCCAAACTCGGTTACTCCGCGCATTCGCCCGCCCCACGGCGCTAAGGCCGCGGATCGCGCAATTGCTCCCGGTGGGCTTGGGGGGTACCATCGGCGCGCATGCCTCGTCCGCAGCTCTATCCACGCACGGCGCTCCTGCTGCTGACATCGCTCAACCTGCTGAACTACATTGACCGCTCGGTTTTGTTTGCGGTTCAGCCCCTGGTGCAGGAGGAGTTTCATCGTCCGGACGCGGACTTCGGCCTGCTGAGCAGCGCTTTCTTTATTGTGTACATGCTGGCGGCCCCGCTGATCGGTCCGCTGGCAGATCGCTACCGCCGCAAACCGATTCTGGTGGCGGGCGCGATCCTGTGGAGCGTGGCCACGGTGCTCACCGCGGCCACGCACAGTTTCACCGTGCTGTTCATCCGGCACGCCATCGTCGGAATCGGCGAAGCCACCTTCACCACCATTGCCCCCACCTGGGTGGCAGACCTCTTCCCCCAGGAGAAGCGCGGGCGCATATTCGGTTTTTACTATTTGGCGCTTCCCCTGGGCACCGCGCTGGGATACCTGCTGGGCGGTGTGCTGGGTCCGCGCTACGGGTGGCGCATGCCGTTTTACCTGGGGGGAGCGCCCGGACTGCTGCTGGGTGTGTCCTTGCTGCGGCTTGCCGAGCCGCAGCGCGGGGAGCGGGACGTGGCCGTGGCGCCTGGCCCGGCCTCCGCGCTCAGCCTGGCTCGCAATTTCGCATTTCTCACCGCCACGTTGGGAATGGCGGCCATGACCTTTGCCCTGGGCGGATTGCAGGTGTGGATGCCCACGTTTCTGCACCGCATGCGCGGCTATTCTCTGGAGCGCGCCAACCTGTGGTTTGGCGGAATGGTGGCGTTCAACGGCACGGCCGCATCGCTCGCCGGAGGCTGGCTTGGCGACCGGCTGCTGGCACGCACCAAGGGCGCGTACTACCTGGTCTCCGCGGTGGGCATGGCCGTCGCTCTGCCGGTGATGACGGTGGCGATTTATTCCCCGGGTCCGGCCATGCTGCCGGCAATCTTTATCGGGAGTTTTCTGCTGCTGCTCAACACATCGCCGCTCAACGCCGCGCTGATCAATGCCGTGGCCCCGGGAATCCGCGCGACCGCGCTGGCCGTGAACATCCTGATGATTCATTTGCTGGGTGATGCGCTTTCCCCGTGGGTGATCGGATTCATTTCCGATCGCCGGTCGCTCCAAGGTGGATTTGGGAGCGCCATCGTGGCCATCGCGCTCTCCAGCGCCGTGCTGTTTTACGGCATGCGCTTTGCCCCTGCGGTACCGAGGAAAGAGCCCTCTCGCACGTAGGCTCCGGCGCGCCGCACGCTGCCTGCCGCTCTGCGCTACAATCCAGCCGCGGCGAACTGCCGGGGCGCGGCAGCATTTCCGCTCCGAGGACCCGGAAGGAAATTTCTGATTGAGAGGGGGCAAACGTGGGCGGACTCATCTGGTGGGTGATCGTGGGCCTGATCGCGGGGTGGGCCACCGGCAAAATCATGAAGGGATCGGGTTACGGCACGATGATGGACATCGTCATCGGCATCGCGGGCGCGATCGTGGGGGGCTGGGTGATGGGCCTGTTGGGATTCGCCGGCCAGGGCGGCCTCATTTACACCATCCTGGTGGCCATCCTGGGCGCCGTGATTCTCACCGTGGTGGTGCGCGCCTTGAAAAAGGCCTGACGCGGGGTCATCGGCCCGGCCGCCGCCGGCCGGTGTGCCCGGCGCGCTCTCTCCGCTTCCCGGCGCGGCCGGCCAGCACCCGAACGCAGTTGGCGATATGGCGCGCACGGGTGTTTGCCGTCTTGGCGTGCTCGATGTAACGCAACACTTCGCGGCGTAAGGCCGGAGTGGCGGCCGCGAATTCGCCGCTCGCCTCCGGCGCGCGCGCCAGCGCAGCTTTGAAATCCGCAGCCACGGGAAGGTCGCGCGAGGCCCGATCCAGCCGCAGGGCCACGCTCACCGGGTCGCCCGCGTCCGCCCCCGCGGCCTTTCTCATCGCCCCGTCAATATACAAGCGGAAACAGCCCTGCCCCGCCGGAATCAGTGTAGTGCGCTTCGTCTTTCCCGCCACGGTTGCGGCCACCGGCACCGTCCTCCCCCGCGGAAACGCAGCGGCCACTTCCGGCGGCACGCGGACACAGCGAAGAATCCCGATCTTGTAAATTACGGCGACGAACCGGTGGAGCGCCCCCCGATCCGTTGGCTCGGCTCTACTCATGGTCCGGACCCGAGACGGCCGCTCGCAGCTCCGCTCGGCGCAAGTGGAAAACCGTTCCCTCCTTCCAAGTTACGGCTGCGGGTAATAGCAGCAGCCCGCGGCCGAAGCAGCTCTTCAAGCGGAACACGGTTCCATGAAGCGCGCCGCCACCGGCGTCGTTTTCAACCTCCACCACGGCGCCGGAATCGGCGTGGAGAAACTCCGCCAGCGGGGCGCGGTTCGACTCCGTCGCTTGATGGAAGACGACCACCGTCGTGCGGTTTGCTGCGTCGGTATGCACTTCGAGCGCGCGGCAGGCCACGCCGGCCGCGGCGCTCCCCGATTGCTGGGGAGCGTTTGGGGGCGCTGCCCACGCCACACAGGCCAGCAGGAGCGCGAAAACGGTGCGGAATGCGCAGGATTGCGGGCACATGGAATCACCCCCCGTGATCGAAGGGAGTCTACGCCAGAGGCTTGCCAATCTTGAAACGCGAAGGACTTATTTCCTCCGCGCGGCCGCGCCCCCGACTGCGGCATGCGGGTGGTTATGACAGGTGAGAGCGCAGGAGTTTGTGGCCCGCGAGTAGGCAATGGGAGCCGTGCCGGCCGGCGCCACCACTTTGAGGTCGAAGTTCACCAGGCGCTCTCCGGAGATGGTTCCGCTGACGGCGCCCATGCCATGCGCGGTGTGACACGTGGAGCAGGAAAAGCCGTCGTTGATGTGGCGGGCATGCTCGCTGAAACTGGCATTGGAGGCAACATTGACCAGGTCATGGCACTTTCCGCACAGAGCGTAGGGGCCGTTGGCGGTGAGATCCGGACTGGGAAAAAGGTTGGAAATCAACTGCCCGGGGAGCGCGGCCTGGCTGAACTCGTAGCGGCGCTCGAGAATGTGCGTCCATTTCGATCCGTGGGGGCCGTTGGGTCCCGTGCCGCCGAATTCACGATTATCGTCGCTGTTGTGGCAATCGGTGCACAGGATGCGCGTGCCCACAGCTCGTGAAGGCGTCACTCCGTCTTCGTTCAGCATAAAGACGCGCAAACTGGGCTGCGCGTAAGGGCTGGTGCGGTCATGCGTGACGGGATGGCTGGACGTCGCCGATTGGGCGAACTGTGGAATGACGTTCAGCGGGTCGCCATAGGCCACCGCCCATACCGGCAGGTAACCGAAGGTTGCGGGGATGGTGGTCTTCCCCGTGCTGGTTCCATGGCATCGCAGGCAGTTCTCGAACTGATTGACCGCGGGATTGAGCACGGTAATCCCATCCGTCGCGCTGATGCCCTCCACGCCGTTCTGTGAAGGCCGGATTGCAGGGGCCGGCAGAAAAGCGGTTGCCTGAAGCGAGGAATGCGGATTATGGCAATCCACACAAGTCGCGTGGCGATTCTGGTTCAACAGAATGTTTTCTGCGGCGTCATGCGTGCCGCCGGCCGTCGAGAAGGGATGGCTCGCCTTGGCAAACTCCGCGAACACATTCAGGAGGGCGGGAGACAAGTTATTTGCCGACCCGTGGCAGGCGAGACAATCCGCCTCATTCTTGCCGCGCAGCAGGCGGGCCGCGCCCGGCGCGTTGTGCGCCATGTGGCATGACGCGCAAGCGTCTGTCCCCACGGTCGGGTACGGTCCCAGGTTTACGCCTTGCTGGGGCGTGATCTTATTGCCTGCGGACCCGTGCGCGCTGCCCGCCCATCCCGCCACATAGTTGGTTTGGTTGTTTACCGTTCGACTTGCCGGAGTGTGGCAGGCCAGGCATAGCTGCCCGCTGGAACTATCCTGAATCAAGAAATTCAAGGCCACCCGATCAACCGCTTCCACATGCCCGTTATGACACGAGGTGCATTCGATGTTGCCGTTGATGAGCTTCACCGCGCCGCTGGCATCCGCGGTCACTCCCTTGCTCGCCAGGGAAATCACCAGGTCCGGAGAATCTTTGATGGGCAGCACCAGACTAAAGGGATGCGAAGCAGAGAGGTCCGTCCCAAAATTGTCGGCCGATTTCAGAGTGCCAATCATCGGCCATTTTCCGTAGGCCACGGTCTGGCCCGGGGCCACGCTGCCGTCGTGGCAACTCAGGCAGAGATTGCTGTCACCTCCCAGCATGGGGTTCGGAACCCCCATCTCGTGATAGGTCGTGCTCTGGTAGGCCGTGTAGGTTTGCATCGTCAGCGTCTGGTTCCACAGGGGAGTCTGCCCGCCGACGCCGGAATGGGGCGCGTGGCAGAAGAGGCAGGGAGCGCTCAAACCGCCCTGCACCGGAGAGGTGCCCCCCGGGCTCAAGTTGTGCTGGCCCAGCACGTCTCCGCTGTACTGCTGGCCGCGGGCCGTGGCGCAGGCCAGCAGAAGAATGGCGGGAAGCCAGCGCGCTTTCACTGTGCTCCTCCGGCAGCCGGTCGTCCCGCGGCGAAGTACCGGAACATCTGCACGCGGTGGTTGTAGGAATCCACCACGTACACGTGATCCTCGCGGTCAATGAACAATCCCGTGGGCAGTTGGAAGTCACCAAAACCAGTGCCCTTTTTCCCGAAGTAGTAGAGCAATCGTCCCTGGCGGTCAAACACCTGCACGAGGGACGAACCGCCCTCCGCGACGTAAAGATGCCCCTCCGAATCAACGCCCAAGCCTTTTGGCCGGAACATCTCTCCCCGAGCATCGCCCAGCTTCCCCACCGCGTATTGGAAGGTTCCCGAGCGGTCCAGCGCCTGCACGCGGAAATTCAGGGCGTCCACCACCATCAGGTTGGGCCCATCCAGCCGCACTTCCGTTGGGAAATTGAATTCGCCGTCCCCCGAGCCGCTCTTCCCGATTTTTTGGAGCACGCTCCCCTGCATGTCCATGACAAAAATCTGGTCGCGCCAGGTGTCCGTCACGTAGATGCGCTGGGCCACAGAATCCACAGCGATGCCGGTGGGATGCTTGAAGTACCCCTCGCCGTGCTTCAGGCTGCCGATCACGCGGCTGAACTTTCCACTGGGCTCAAAGACAAAGATCTTTCCGAGTTCGGAATCCGTCACGTAAATGTTGTCCTGGGCGTCCACGGCCACGCATTGCGGCGTGGTCATGGCCTCTTTGCTCTTTTCCTTGCGCGTGATGAATTTGTACCTGTGTTCCTTCAAGTCAAAAATGTGCACGCCGCCGGCGCCCGGGTCGGTGACGATGATGCGCCCGTGTGAGTCCGCCGCCACGGCAAACGGGCGGACCATGAAATGCACGTCCGGGGCGCCTACGACCACATCGAGCACTTTCTTGAAGAAGCCGCGCTTTGCCTGGACGTCTCGCTCCGAGCTGAAGGTACCCTCAAAGACCAGTTTCCGTCCGCCCTCGAGCAGCAGCACGGGGACGGACACCGTCTGCGTTTTGGAATCACCGAAAGCCGGAGCGGGATACAGGAACAACGGTGGCAAGAGAAGAGCGATCAGCATGCGCGGCGCCATCCTGTTTAGGATGCGCCCTGCCCGCGCTAGAATACCCTGAACCATCGCGATACCCCGAAGTAGTAGGTGGATACCGTCGTCGGGGTCAGTCCAGTCGCGCTGAACCCTTGCAGCAGCCGACTGTAACCTGCATTGAAATATACCTTCCGGAAGCGATAGGTCAAGTAAGCGTACGCCTGTTGGGTTTTGTTGCTCGAAGAGAGAGAGCCATTTTCGGTGTCGCTGCGGGAGCTCACGTAAGATCCAGTGATGGTCAGCCCACGCACTGGGGTGCTGCCAATGCTGCCGGAATACGACGTGCCGCCGTACAAAACCGTGGTGAGCAGCGGGGGTGGCACGCCTGGCGGCGTAACGATAATGCCGGTAGGGGTGATCAATCCGTTTCCGCTGGATCTTGAGTACCCAAAACCGACTCCCAGCCAACGGCCCGAGAGTCCCGTCGAGTAGCCTTGGGTAAAGTAGTTGGGGCCCTGCGATTCCGTGAGCACGCTCCTTGATCCATTGACCCCTCCGGTCCACATCAACCTGCGAATCCGGCGGTTCGCAGAGAGCGAATAGCTGTACCCGGAAGTCGTATAGGAGATCAGAATGGACTGCACATTCTGAGAATAGCCGAAGGAACCGTTCACACCCCACAGCCCGAACCTGCGCACATAAATGACATCGGTCAACAATCCCAGTGTGGCGCCGTTATTGTTAGCGTATGTGTTATGGGTAACCGTCGCGCCCACGGTGAGCTGCCCGCCCCAAAGCTTCCGTCCGTAATTCACCGACACGCCGTACGACGTGGAGTCAAACGACTCACCTTGGAAGAGTTGCTGCCGATAAGATAGGTTTCCCGTGACGTACAGACCGGGAAGGAACGAATACTGCACGGAGCCGACTAGACCCCAGGAATGCGACGGCGTGGAGGCGATGGAAACGGGAGCGAGCGCTCCGGCGGCGTTGACCTCCTGAAGGATCGTTCCGGCAAGGTTGTCGTTGTAATCGAAGCTGACCTGGGCATTCAGCTTTTCGGTCGGTCTCACCGCCAACCCCCCGGTAAGGAGGTCTGATGTCTGGGAGCTGTTCATGCCCAGGGAATCATAGCTGGTGCTGTTTCGAGTGAAGTTGAACCAGGTGCTTCCTTCCCAGGCAATGTTTCGCGACATGTTGAACGTATACGTCGTGGTGTCCGAATTGGTCCGCTCAGCAGTCTCCCCGGCCACGATCACCGGGAAAAGCGAGTCGCCGCTGGAGTGGCGAATCCCGCCGCTCAGGTGAAAACCGTCCACCGTGTACGTGGCGATGCCGAAGAGCGAATGGAAATTGTTGAAGCTGTCCTGCTGCGTGCCATACAGGGAATAATCGCTGGACCCTTGCTGGTACCCGAAGGTGAGGGAGGGAAGATTCTGGAAATGGGCGGACCAACCGACGCCAAAGCTGTCTGTGTTGCCATTCGCCGAATAATTCGCCAGTCCCGGCACAGAATAGTTCGATTGGCTGTTGTAGCTCTTGGTGTAATTGATGTAGCCGGGAAACTGGCTGCCCCCAAAAATATTGGCGCTGGCGGACACACCCGAGCTGTTGGTGATCGATTGGTAGCCGGAATTATCGCGCGATTGGTTGAAGTAAGGGGCTACATCGAATGACAGGAACTGGGGGCTGTGATACGAGCCGTTGAAATTTCCAATGCCCCCGAAGAGCAGTCCGTGGCTGTCGGGCCCCTCGTTTGCCATGCTGCCGGAGTACCCCGCGCTGATGCTGCCATCCAGGCCGATTTGCGTCTCACTTCCCAACTGGGCCTGAGCCCGCAAGGGCGCGCAAGGAAACAGCAGTGCGGCCAGAAGGAAGACAAGAGCCCGCGGCAGGGGGCGTCGAGGCATACATCCGCCTATAACTCCTCAATTTTTGCGTTTTTCCTGAGCTTTGCGTCCAGTCCGCGCCGCAGTGCTTCCTGCTTTCGATTCTCCAACTGGGCCCGCAAGCCGTCGTACGCCTCATGGAACGATTGCTTCCGCGCCGGGGTGTGGGCGTTCAGGCGGACGATGGTGAGCGCCCCTTCTGCCTGAATAATGTCGCTGATTTGTCCGGGCTGCATCTTGGAGGCGGCCAGAGCGATGGCTGGCGGCAGATCTTTCACCTCCACCGACTTGTGATCTCCCATCATGACCCGGTAGTCGTCTTCGGAAATCTTTTCGGCAAGAATTCCGAACTCCTCATACGTCTTGGTGGTTTTGGCTTGGCGCAGTGCATCTTCGGCGCGGATCCGCATTTGCACCCATTGTTGCGCGTTAGCTGGCGGTGGGTTCGGCTGCTCACGGGACGGCCGCACCGGCGGCATTACCGTGATGGTTTGCACGGCAAACGTTTCGGGCAGCTTGAAGTGCTCCGGATACTTTGTGTAATAGGCCCTGGCTTCTGCCAGGGAAACGCCGGACTTGTCTGTAATCTCCAGTTTCAAGAGGTCCTCGATCAGCAATGACCGCGCAATCTTCGTGCGGAACGCCGGAACGGAACCGCTGGTCTCCACCTGGAGGAATTCCCGGTACGCCTGCTCCGTGGCGAAACGGTCACGGAACTGTTTTTCGGCTTTGGCCAAGCGTTCCGGCGCGATGGACATCTGGCGGCGCTTTGCCTCCTGGTACACAAGTTCCTCGAACTCGATCATCTTGAGCGCGCCTCGGCGAATGTCCGGCTCCAGGGAGCGCGGAAAAGTTCCGTTGTGCTGCTTCGCGTAGGGGAAAATTGCGTACATCTCCCGGAGCAAGTCCACATCGGTGAGCACACTTCCGTTCACGCGCGCGACGGGCTTGGGGAGGGGATGAGGCACGCTGCCGCCGGTCCCTGCGGGAACGGTCGTGGCAGTCTGCACCGCGCGCGTTTGTCCCCGGGCGGGCAGTGCGGTGGCCAGAAGCAGGCCGGCCACCAAGAGCAAGGTCGCTCCCAGGACTCGGAGAACGGTTGCCAGGTTGTACTTCGGATTCCCTCTCATTGCTGCCTCCCTCTGCTGAGTCCTTCTTCGGCTACTGCCCCACGCACATGCACCTCAAAACTGCCTCCCTCCGGGGGAGGAACATTCCTCCCCCGGAAGGATGGCATTACGTTGTTGGGACGCTCATCTGGCCGTGCGCCTCGTTGGCTTCGCCGCCATGGCAGGTGCGGCAAAACTGCGCGGCGCTGTTGCTGGTGGTGGTATTTCCCGGATCGTACCAGCCACGGACAAAGAAGTGAGTTGGCTTGATCCCTTTCGGGCCAGCATTGAAATAGCTCATGTCATGCTGGTCGTGGCAGGTGGTGCAAGTAACCCACGAATTGGACGAATAGACGGGTGGCGGGCCGGGGCTGGTCTGGGTGCCGGGGACCTTCACTAAGTTGGCGATCGGCCCATACGTTGTCACGTCGTAGTAGTTGGTGAGGAACGCAGAGCTATCCGGCCCGTTGAAGCTGATCGAGCCGTTCGCGTTCACCGTGCAGTCCCAGTTGTACTGGCCGCCGCAGCCGACTGTGGCGGTAGGGCCTACCGGGTGGTCGTTCGCGTAATTGCCGGCGCCCGTGCCGTCATTTCCGAGCAAGGTGGGAGGATTGAAGGTTGCACCCTGGATCTTGACTGTTTCCACCGAGGTGCCCGTCATCATGCCCACTTTGGCAAGGTTGCCGTCATGGCAGCTCAGACAAGCCGCGATCACCCAAGTGCCGTCGTGGGCGCTCGCGGGAGGCGTAGTGCCGTAGTTCGGGATGGTGACGGTATACTTGCCGCCGTCTCCAAAGCCCAGGGTTTGTCCATAGAGCGGAGATATGTCTTCGCCCCACAGCGCTTCGACGCCGCTGTTGGGAGTGGCTGCTCCGCCGTTGCCGGCGGCGCCGCTGTGCGGCGCGTGGCAGGCGATGCAGCCCCGGCCGTATACGTTGTGCGCGCCGAGCACGTCTTGCGTCGGCGAAGTGATCTGCGCCGAGGCGTATCCGGCCACGGCCAGAGTCAGGATGAGCACTACTACAATCCGTTTCATTACTTCCACCTCCAAGGTTGAGTTGCAATTCATTCCATCCACTTCGAGGGCTTCCGCGCGGTTGGCCGCCGGGATCCTCTCTTCTTCGGCCGTGAACTTACGGCCCAAGATCCCGCTCGACCCGACTTATCGCGGAATTGAACTTTTTGGGCCGTCACCGCCTTTCTCCGGCGCCGAATCTGCAGCGCTCGGCGCCGGCTTGCCGTGTTCCGCCTCGCGGCGGCCTTTTTCTGCTGCTGCTTCCGCATCCGTCACATAACGGAAAACCTGCACCCGGCCGGGGAATTGCTCACTCGTGATGACCCGGTTTCCTTGTTTGTCATAAGCGAGCCCGTACAAGGCCTGGAATTGGCCCGGGTAGACTCCTTGCTGACCGAAATAGATGAGGAGCTGGCCCTCTCGATCGAAAACCTGCACTCGGCTCTGGATTTCATCGGCCACCCAGATATGTCCGTCGCAATCCACGGCAATGCCTTTGGGCCGTGCAAATCGTCCCGGCCCGTCGCCAGGTTTGCCGAACTCGTTGATGAAGGCTCCGTCGGCATCGAACATTTCGACTCGGTTGTTCAGGGTGTCGGTGACGTAGACATTGCCTTCCTTATCCAAAGCAACGTTCGTAGGCAGGGAGAAGTCGCCCGGGCCGGTCAGCATATGTTTTTTGCCGGCCGTGCCGATGCGTCGCAGCAGCTTGTAGCTGTCCGCGTCGAACACCAGCACCTGGTCCTGCTGGCTGTCCACCACGTAGACGAAGCGGTTGGTGGTATCGATGGCGATGCCCGCCGGCGAAACCAGTTGCTCGGCGCCAAAGGAAGCCTCCACCGCGTGCTTCGCGTTGAAGACCAGCACATGGTGCAATTTCAAGTCGGTCACAAAGAGCCGGTCGTCATCGTCCGTAGCCAGGCCGTTGAGAAGCCCAAAGTGCGCATCCGTTCCGTTCTTGAGGAGCTGGAGCGGTTCCTTGTCCGCCTTCGGAAAGATGAAAATCGCGCCGACAGCCTGATCGGCAGCGTAGATATTGCCCTTGGAGTCGGCAGCCACCCCATACACGCGGATCAATTGGAATCCGACCTTTTTCGCTACGTCCTTGATCTGGGTATCCGGCTGCGCGCCGGCCAGCCGGTCCATCCACGACTGCTTCGGCTTTTGCTTGCTCTCAAGTCCTGCCCAGTCGATTTGCTGGCCGGATAGGAGATTTTCAAACTTGATACGGGCAATCGCCGGGGGATTGGGCCAGACAATCTTGCTGATATCGAATACAATTCTCTTTGGCTGCTGGGCCACTTCGCCCGTTTTCGCTTTTTTGGTGGAATTCTTCTGCGCCTGCACCGGGAATCCGCTCAATCCGAGGACCAGCAGCGCGGCCATAGCTGCGAGCAAAGTTCGGGAGGGTTTCGAATTCGAAATTTGGAATGTCATCTCATCCTCCCGCTACTTGAGCTGAAGCGTCCCTTCGGTATGGCAGGTTTTGCAAAACGCCATGTTCGCTTCCTGATCCTTCACCAGCAGTCCGGGCTTTGCGGAGGCGTGCGGCTGGTGACAGGTCAGACAGGTGATCGCGACCGGTTTCTGCGTTTTCGTGTTGATGGTGTTGCTGACCGGGTGCCCCTCGACGGGATGGCCGAGGTTGTAGCGCAGCGGCAAAATCGGCATCTTCTTGAAGTAGCCCTCCGGAATCCGGACCTTCCCGTCGAAGATGGTGATCAGGTGCTGGTCCGGAAGCGCCGCCGGCTGCGGGGCCTCCGGCCCATGGCACTCGAGGCAGAGCGGGTTGATTTCTTTGGCCCGCAGCAGGTGCTGGTTCTCACCGCCGTGCGGCTCGTGGCAGGTGGCGCAGCCAGTCTGAAATGCCGGC
>DATIYQ010000091.1:0-5467 GCA_035517515.1 Binatia bacterium | reverse complement strand
CACGTTGTTGTAAGGTTGCTGCGCGGTGAGCGAGCATCCCGCGGTTTGGGTATGAAAGCGCAGCGCCCAGGAGCGCGGGCTCTTCGAGCCGTAGCGCTCCTGCATGGTTTTCACCCAGATGCGCCGCGCCGCGCGGAACTTGGCGATTTCCTCGAAAAAGTCGCTGTGCGAATTGAAGAAGAAGGAGAGCTGGGGAACGAATTCATCCACCGGCAGGCCGCGGCGGATGCCCCAGTCCACGTACTCGATGCCGTCGCGCAGGGTAAAGGCCAGCTCCTGAATGGCCGTGGAGCCGGCCTCGCGGATGTGGTAGCCGCTCACGGATATGGTGTTGAATTTCGGGGTGTGCTTCATCCCGAACTCGAAGGTGTCAATCACCAGCCGCATGGAGGGCTCCGGCGGGTAGATGTACTCTTTCTGCGCGATGTATTCCTTCAAGATGTCGTTCTGAATGGTGCCGGAAATTTTCTTCCAGTCCGCACCCTGCTTTTCGGCCACCGCCAGGTACATCGCCCAGACAACCGCCGCGGGCGAGTTGATGGTCATCGAGGTGGTCACGCCGGAAAGCGGGATCTGGTCAAACAGCACTTCCATATCCGCAAGCGAACTGATGGCCACGCCGCATTTGCCCACTTCGCCCTCCGAGAGCGGGTGGTCGCTGTCGTAGCCCATCAGCGTGGGGAGATCGAACGCGGTGGAAAGTCCGGTCTGGCCCTGGGTAAGCAGGTAGCGGAAGCGCGCGTTGGTATCCGCGGCGCTGCCGAATCCGGCGAACTGGCGCATGGTCCATAGCCGCCCGCGGTGCATGGTGGCGTGGATGCCCCGCGTGTAGGGCGGCTCGCCGGGCAACCCCAGATCGCGTTGTGCCTCCCAGCCTTCCAGATCGGCCGGCGTGTACAGCCGCCGGATGGGATGATCGGAGATCGTTGTGAATCCGGGGAGGCGCTCCGGAGATTTTGCCAGCGCGGGCTTCAGCGTGTTTTCTTCCCAGGCCTGCTCGCCCGCGGAGGGGCGCCGCTTGCGCGCGGCTTCTGCGGTCAAAGTGTTCTTTGAACTCTGGCTCATCGGCCGCTCCGGGTCCCCCCTCGATGGAAGACCGCAACATCCCCACGCCTGCAATCAGGCAATTTTACGGCACCCCGCCGGCAGCGGCAAGGAGGGGAAAACTCAGGCAGTAAGCCAATTGGCCCGGTAGCACAGACAATCCTGTCTGTGCGCGCCCGCAATTCCCTCCAAACGCGCCAGCAGCGGAGATGTAAGACCCTTTCACCACTCGATCCGGGCAAACTGACCCCCGACCAGGAATCAGGATTCTCAAAGGTTCGGCCCGGCAGAGTGCGGCGCCCCGGGCCCTCCTCAAAAAAAGGCGAGAGGCGCCGCAAATCCAGCGCCTCTCGCACTCAAAAGCTTTCGGGCTGCATGTCGCATGGCATCCGGCAGGCCGGCGCGGCAGGCCGGGTCTGCCACTGTCACCCGCGGCTATTCGGCGCGGGCGCTCTTGTTCAGCTCCGTCGCCGGGGTGCCGGGGATCAGGGGTACGCGTCCAGAGCCGTTGGGATGTTTGGCATCGGCCACATCGATGCGATTCACTTCAAGGGTGCGGCCCAGGGCGCGGTCGAAGTTCACCTTGGCCTCGGCCAGGTTGGCCAGGGCGCGCACTTCCGTGCTGCGTGCGGTCGCCAGGTCCCGCTCCGTCAGGATCACCTGGTAGGTGGTGGAGGCGCCCAGCAGGAATTTCTTCTGTTCGGCGTCCAGGGTCTGTTCCGCCAGGATGCGCGACTGGATCGCGGTGTCCACGGCCTGCTTATTCTGCGCCAGGGTGATCTGCGCGTTGCGCACGTCCACCGCCACCGTATTTTCCGTCTTTTGGAGGTTGGCTTCGTTCTGCCGCTCCTGCAGCTTGGCGTTGATGTTCTGCGCCTGGGCGTACCGGTTGCGGATGGGCATATTGAAGCTCAGATACGCGGCATAATACGGATAATTGCTCTGGAAGACCTGAGAGAGGGCGTCGTGCAGGCCTCCGGGAATCGTCGGGCCGTGGCCTGAGGTCAGAGAGGCCGGGAAGACCTGCTCGGAAGGGTCGTTGGTGCACGTTCCCTGGGCCACGCCCGGCACGCAGATCGGAACGCCCGTGGACGACACAATCGGAATCGAGCTCGGGATATAGGGGGTCGTAAACGTGGCCGGTGTTTGATTTCCGCCCAGGCCCGCCGTGGAGTATTGAGCGTTCAGGGAGAGGGAAGGCAGCAGCAGATTGTGGGTGGCCTTCACCACGATCCGCGAGGAGTCCAGGTTGATGATCGCCTGCTTCACGTCCGGGCGTTTCTGCTTGGCCTCCACCACCGCGGCTTCCAGCGTGATGTCCGGGACTTCCATCTTTTCGTCCGGCTTGTCGGTCGGCTGGATGCCGATCTCTGCGATGTTGGAGTCGAGCACGTTGCGGAAAATCAGGTTCTTGAGCTGGGTTTCATCCTGCAGCGCCAGGGTCTGGGAGTTGATCAGGTCGCCCTTGGCGCTGGCCACCGCCGCCGCCGCCCGGGTGATTTCGATGGGCGCCAGCGTGCCGATTTCCACCTGGCGTTTGTTGTCGCTCAGCAGCTTTTCGTTGAGCGCCAGAGACTTCTGTTTCACCCCCACGTCCTGAATCGCAAACACCAGCTCGTAATACGCGTTCATCACCGCCACCACCGAGGTGATCACCTGCTGTTCGAAAGTCAGGTCGGCCACCTTACGGTTGTTGCGGGCCACGCGCAGGCCGCGCAGGTTCGGGGTGAAGCCGAATCCAGACAACAACGGTTGCGAGACGCCCACGCTCAGATTCGAATTCACGTAAGGATTGAAAATGTTCCCCGGAGAATTCGAGGACGAGCGCGAGTTATTGAAGGTCACGGAATACGCGGTGCCCGTGGGGAAGGCCTGCCCGTAAGCAAAGTTGGCGATGGTCTGCTGCTGGTTCAAGGTAAAGACGTTGGCCGTTCCGGTCCCGGAAGTGAAGGGGTTGCTCACCGGCGAGGACACCCGGGACCAGCCGGTGGTGGCCGATAGACTCGGGTCGAACGATACGTAGGTCCCGGTTGGCGTGGCCAGAAAGCCGGGACCGGATTTGGCGCTCAGCACGGCGGCATCGGACTGGTAGGTGACCCAACGCTGCACACTGATATCCAGGTTATTCCGCAGGGCGAGTTCGATGGTGTCTTCCAGGCTCAGCACCAGCTTGCCGTTTTGCACGAACTGGCCGAGCGCCGGCGCGTTCTCCTGGATCTGCGCCGGGACCGGGAACCCGGTGTACGGCTTGAAAAAGTTTGGCCATGCGGGCTGGCCTTTGGTGAAGTCGTTCTTCAGAAGCCCCAGGTGGTGAATGTTATCGCTCGGGGCGGTTTGCGCCTGCGCGGTCTGCGCCGGCTGCTGCGGCTGTGCTGGGGCCTGCTCCTGGGCGCGAACGGGCGCGGTGCCAAAGATCAACGCCAGAACGACCAACATTGCGAACGAGCGTTTCCATTCCATGCCTTTTCTCTCCCACTTCCGGGCGCAGCGCCCGGACGGGCGCCGCGTACCCCATAGGATTTTGGAGTCCCTAATGTTCTAAAACGCACCAGCCCGGCCCGATGTTTCAATTATTTACCGCCCCGCCGGCAAAACCGCATCCGCAGGCGCCGCGCGGGCGGTCCATCCCCAATGCGCGGGAAATGCGCGCAGGCAGTCTAGCAGCGGGGAAGACCGAAGGACAGGGGGAACGGAGGCCGTTCGGGCGGCGCAGCCTGAAAGGTTCTGCGACTTCGTGCGATACTGCCTCCTTCCATGCGCAATATTCGCCTGACGCTGGCCTACGATGGCACAGACTTCCATGGCTGGGCGTTGCAACCGAACCGGCCGACCATCCAGGGCACGCTGGTGGAGGTGGCTTCGCGGCTCACCGGCGAGCGCGTGTTCCTGCTCGGCGCGGGACGCACCGACGCCGGGGTGCACGCCCTGGGCCAAACCGCCAGCTTCAAAACCCAGGCGGGACTGACCACCGAGGAGTTCCTCCGGGCGTTCAACGCGCTGCTGCCCTCCTCCATCCGGGTTCTACGATGCGAGGAGGAAAGCCCCGACTTCCAGCCGCGCTGGAATGCCCTGGCTAAAATCTACCAATACAGAATCTATCGTGGCCGGATTATGCCGCCCTTCGACCAGCGCTACGTGCTCCACTATCCCTTCCCTCTGGACGAAGCGGCGATGAGCCGCGCCGCGGGGCTCTTTGTGGGAACCCACGATTTCACCGCGTTTGCCGCCTCCACCGCCGGAGAGGAAGCAGGGAAGCAGAAGGAGCCGGTTCGGGAGATTCTGTCTGCGGAGATCGCGAGAGTGGCCCGGGGCAACATCTGGTCGCGGACGTTTGCAGCAATCCCTGCGGCCGGCGAGGCGCAGGTTTCCGGTTCGGGCGGCGAGGAATTGGTGTTTACGGTGCGCGGCCGTTCGTTTCTGCGCTTCATGGTGCGCAAAATGACCGGTACGCTGCTGGAGATTGGCCGCGGGCGGCTGGCCCCGGAGGATATTCCCAGGCTGTTCGAGTCGCGCGACCGCACCGCCGCGGGGCCCACGGTGCCGCCCCAGGGGCTTTTCCTGGTGGAGGTCGAGTATCCGGACCGCTGGTCGGTGAAGAGCGGCGAATGAAGCGCACCGGCAGCCACGACCGGGAATCGCCGGAGATGCCGGGAGGGCGCCCCGCTGCTCCCGCAGTTGCCGTTGAGGACTTCGTCGAGTCCCTGAATCCGGCGAGCGGCCAGGTATGCGCGCGGATTCCGGCCACGGCCGTGGAGTCACTGCCGGAAATCATGGCACGTGCCCGACGGGCACAAACGGAGTGGGCCGCGCGCCCGCTGCGGGAACGCTGCCGGCTGGTCCGGCGTATCGGCGAACGGCTGTACGAGCGCCGCCAGGAGGCCGCCGCGCTGGTCACCCGCGAGACGGGAAAACCGCGCGTCGAGGCGCTGTTTGCCGATGTGCTGACCTCACTGGATGCCGCGTTCTACTACCCGCGGCAGGCGCCTCGGCTGCTGCGGCCGGAAGTGGTGCCCCACCACAATCCGGCGCTGAAGGCGAAACACGGGCGTCTGTGGCGAGAGCCGGTGGGCGTGATCGCCCTGATCTCTCCCTGGAACTATCCCCTGGCCGTTCCCGCGGGCACTCTGCTGCCGGCCCTGGTCGCGGGCAACGCGGTGATCGTGAAACCTTCGGAACTGGTCCCGGCTTGCGGCGCGCTGCTGGGAGAACTGGCCGCGCAGGCCGGAGCGCCGGAAGGACTGGTGCAGGTCATACTGGGCCGCGGAGATTTGGGCGCGGCGCTGATTGCGGCCGGTCCCGATAAAGTGGTGTTCACCGGCAGCGTGGCCACCGGCCGCAGGGTGGCGGAGGCGTGCGCGGCGCAACTGATCCCATCTGTGCTGGAACTGGGCGGCAAAGACGCCATGCTGGTTTTCGCGGACGC
>DATIYQ010000090.1:0-20461 GCA_035517515.1 Binatia bacterium | reverse complement strand
TGTAGAGATAGATACCGGGCGTGACGAAAAGGGTGATGAGCTGGGCGAAGACCATTCCGCCGACAACGACGAGGCCGAGCGGTTTGCGGCTGCTGGCATCGGCGCCGTAGCCGAGGGCGATAGGCATTGCGCCGAGAATCGCGCACATTCCGGTCATCAAAATCGGACGAAAGCGGACGCAACAGGCGTCGTGGATGGCGTCGTAGCTGTTCATGCCCTCGGCTTTCCGTTGCAACGCGAAATCCACCATCAGAATTCCGTTCTTTTTAACAATCCCGACCAGGAGGATGACGCCGATCAAGGCGATGATGCTCAAATCAATGTTAAAGAGCATCAGGAAAAGGACTGCGCCCACCCCGGCGGAAGGCAGCGTGGAAAGAATGGTGATGGGGTGGATGTAGCTCTCGTAAAGCACGCCCAGAACGATGTACACGGTGATCAGCGCGGCCAGAATCAGCAGCGGCTCATTGGCCAGGGAGGCCTGGAAGGATGCCGCGGTCCCTTGAAACGCCGCCTGCACGCTGAGGGGCAGGCCGCGCACGTCGCTGGCCGGGTCCAGCTTGATGTTTTTTTCGATTTTCTGGATGGCTTCGGTGGCCTCGCCCAGGGAGACGCCCGGGGCCAGATTGAATGAGAAGGTGACCACTGGAAATTGTCCCTGGTGGTTCACTGCGAGGGGCGCGGGACGGGACTCGAAATGGGCAATGGCGCTCAACGGCACGGCCGCGCCGTTGCTGCTGCTGGGGACCGCGGGGGGATTGGCGGCTCCGGAGGTGGCGTTGGCCGCGGGCCCCGAGGGGCTGGAGTTGGAGCTGGATCCGCCGCTCGATGCGGTGACCACCTGATTGGTGGTGGTGGCCGCGGGCGTAGCGGTGACCGAGCGCACGTAGATGTTGTTGAGCATTTGCGGATCCGACTGAAAGCTCGGGTCCGTTTCCAGCACCACGTGAAACTGGTTCAACTGCGTGTAGATGGTGGAGATCTCGCGCTGGCCAAAGGCGTCGTACAGCGTCTGGTCAATCACCTGCGGAGTGATGCCCATGCGCGAGGCCGTGGCGCGGTCAATCACCAGGGTAGCGGCAAGGCCTTCGGTCTGCTGGTCGGTGGCCACATCGCGCAGTTCCGGCAGTTTCTTGAATTCGGCCAGCATTTTGCGGGTCACGCTGTTCAGTTCCGCGGGATCCGGGTCCTCCAGCGTGTACTGGAACTGGGTGCGGCTGACGCGGTCCTCCACGGTCAGATCCTGCACGGGCTGCATGAAGAGTTGAATGCCCTCGACCTGCTCGAGCTTGGGCTGCAAGCGGCGAATCACATCGGTGGCGCTCATCCGGCGAACATCCAGGGGTCTCAGGTTGATGAGGATGCGTCCGCTGTTCAGCGTGGTGTTGGTGCCGTCAATGCCGATGAAAGAAGAGAGGCTCTCCACCGCATCATCCTGGAGGATCACGCGGACCAGTGCCTGCTGACGCTCGGCCATGGCGGTGAAGGAGGTGGTCTGCGGAGCCTCGGAAATACCCTGGATGATGCCGGTGTCCTGCACGGGGAAAAAGCCCTTGGGCATGGCGGCGTAGAGCACCACGGTGAGCACCAGGGTGGCGACGGCGACCAGCAGGGTGGCGGGCTGGTGCTTCAGCACCCAGCGCAGGGTGCGCGCGTAGAATTCAATCACCGCTTCCCATCCACTCTCGGTGATTTTGTAGAAACGGCTCTCCTTGGCCTCCGATTTGTGGTGCAGCAGGCGGGCGCACATCATGGGGGTGAGGGTGAGCGAGACCACGGCGGAAACCAGGATGGTGACGCTCAGGGTGACGGCAAATTCGCGGAACAGGCGCCCCACGATGTCGCCCATGAACAGCAGCGGAATGAGCACGGCAATCAGGGAAATGGTCAGGGAGACGATGGTGAAACCGATCTGCTCCGAGCCCTTGAGCGCGGCTTCCAGCGGCTGGTCGCCCTCCTCCAAGAATCGGTGGATGTTTTCGATCATCACGATGGCGTCGTCCACCACGAAGCCGGTGGAAATGGTGAGCGCCATCAGGGTGAGGTTGTTCAGGCTGTAACCGGCCAGGTACATCACCCCGAAGGTGCCCACCAGGGAGAGGGGCACGGCCACGCTGGGGATGATGGTGGCGGAAAGATTGCGGAGGAAGAGGAAGATGACCATGACCACCAGGGCCACGGTGAGCATGAGCTCGAATTCCACATCTTCCACCGAGGCGCGGATGGTGGTGGTACGGTCGGTAAGGACGATGACTTCCATGGACGCGGGCAGGTTGCTCTTGAGCAGGGGCAGCCGCGCCTTGATGCGGTCCACCACCTGGATGATGTTGGCGCCGGGCTGGCGCTGGATGTTCATGATCACCGCGGGCTGGGTGTTCATCCAGGCGGCCTGCCGGACGTTTTCCGCGGCGTCGATCACCTTGGCCACGTCGGAGAGCAGAATGGGAGCGCCGTTGCGGTAGGCGATCACCACCTGTTTGAATTCCTTGCCGCTGAGCAACTGGTCGTTGGCCTGGATCTGGTAGTCCTGGCTGGCGCCGTCGAAATTCCCCTTGGCCAGATCCACGCTGGTCTGTTGCAGCGCGGTGCGTACGTCTTCCAGGTTGATTCCGTAATGGGAGAGCGCAACCGGATTCACCTGCACGCGCACGGCGGGCTTCTGCCCGCCGCTGATGCTGACCAGGCCCACGCCGGGCATCTGGGAAATCTTCTGGGCCAGCCGGGTGTCCGCCAGATCCTCCACCTGGGTCAATGGAAGGGTCTTCGAGGTGAGCGCCAGGGTAAGGATGGGGGCATCGGCCGGGTTGGTCTTGCTGTAGATCGGCGGGGTGGGCAGATCCGGGGGGAGATAGGTCTGCGCGGCATTGATCGCCGCCTGGACTTCCTGCTCCGCAACGTCAATGCTCAACTCCAGCGCAAACTGCAAAACGATCACCGAGCTTCCATCCGAACTGGTGGAGGTCATCTGGTTCAGTCCGGGGACCTGTCCGAACTGGCGCTCCAGAGGAGCGGTGACGGCCGAAGCCATGACGTCCGGGCTGGCGCCCGGATAGAAGGTCACCACCTGAATGGTGGGGTAGTCCACCTGAGGAAGCGCGGAGACCGGCAATTGCAGGTAGGCGACGAAGCCCGCGAGCAGGATCGCTGCCATGAGCAGCGAGGTGGCCACCGGACGAAGAATGAACGGCCGGGACGGACTCACTTCCTTTCCGCCTCCTTGCCCGCTCCCGCGGATTCCGCGCCGCCGGCTGCGGCGGCCTGAGCGCCGGCGCCTGAGCCGCGAGCCCGCACTTTTACGCCGTCCTGAAGTTTGTCAAAACCGTCGGTGGCGACGATCTCTCCCGGTTCGATGCCCTGCACGGAAGTCTTGGCGCCGTCGGTGGTGCCTTCCTTGACCGGGCGCATGGCGGCGGTTTGATCCGTCTTGATCACGTACACGTAGGCGCCCTGGGCATTGCGCTGGATGGCCGCGGTGGGCACCAGGGTGACATCGTGCAGGGTATCCACCAGCAGCCGGGCATTGACGAACTGGTTCGGGAAGAGGGCGAAATCCGCGTTCGCAAACTGGGCGCGCAGTTTCACGGTTCCCGTGCTGACGTCAATCTGGTTATCCACGGTAATCAGCGTGCCTTTGGCAAGCTGCTTCTCGATGGCGCGGTCATAAACGTCCACTTCCAGAGTCTTTCCGCGATGCAATTGACTCTGAATGGACTCCAGCGAATCTTCCGCCACGTTGAAAATCACGGTGATGGGCTGGAGCTGAGTGACCACCACCAGCGCCGTGGAACTGTTCGCCTGGACGATATTTCCGGGATCCACCAGGCGCAAACCCACACGGCCGTCAATGGGCGAAGCGATGTGGCAATAGACCAGATTCACGCGGGCGTTTTCCACCATGCCCTCATCGTTCTTGACCGTGCCCTCGAATTGCTTCACGGCTTGTTCCTGGTCGTCCACCTGCTGCTTGGCGATGGCGTTGCGGCTGAACGCGGCCTGGTAACGTTCGTAGTCGATGCGCGCTTCGTTCAACTGGGCCTGGTCGTGCGCCAGCTGGCCTTCGGCTTGCGTGAGCGCCGCCTGATAAGGCCGGGTATCAATTTCCAGCAGCGGGTCGCCTTTGCGCACCATCTGGCCTTCGCGGTAGAAGACCTGCATGATCTGTCCCTGCACGCGGCTGGTGACGGTGACGGTATTGACCGGAGTGACCGTTCCCAGCGCGGAGACGTAAACGCCAATGTCGCCGCGCGCAGCCGTGGCCTGCCGCACCGGCACCTCGGCCAGCATCATGCGCCCGCCCCGGCCGCCGGCGGGACTCTGCGCCTGCGTACCGGCTGCGGGACGGACAATCATCCGCCAGCCGCCATAGCCAACCGCAGCCAAAATCAGCAGCCACAGCCACCAACGCGAGCCCCGGGAGCCGCCCGCCGGCCGCGCGCCCGGAGACGCGGGCCGGGGATTCCCCGCCGCTTCGGAAGAAGACATGCACACACTCCTTGTTCAAATTCCCGCGGCGTGCCCGCAGCAATCCAGAACTCCTGCGGGATGCTCCGGGCCAGGGCAACGGGCACCGGTACGCCGCACGTCGAGAAAGCAGTCCTTCGATGATACTAGGACGGCCTCGATGACGCCCCGGTTTCCATTCTGCGGGAAGAGCCGGGAAGAAGAAGATGCCTGGCGCGAATGGCGTCTCATCCGGTTTCTCCCTTACCTGCGCGGATCCGTGGCCTTCACCAGAGCGGAATCGTGCGGCTGCGCAGGGCGCGGCGATGGCGCGGCCGGCCCGTTGCTGACCACCTGATCGAGCGCGGCACGATCCCAGCCCCCGCCCAGGGCTTTGATCAGCAACACGCAGGCGCTCAACCGCCTTCCCTGAATCTCCACGGCCACGCGCTTGTCATTGAGGGCCACGCTCTGGGAGACGGTGACCTCCAAGTACGAGGTAACCCCGCCCCGGTAACGATTGTTGGAAAGGGCCAGGGAGTGTTCCGCAGCCTCGACGGCAACATGTTGCGTATCCGCTTCCTGCTCCAGGATGCGCAGCGCGGCGAGATTGTCTTCCACCTCCTGAAACGCGCTGAGCGCGGTCTGGCGGTAGAGCGCCACAGTCTGATCGTAAGCGGCGCGCGCCGCCTCGCTGGCGGCGCGGCGCTGCCCGCCCTCGAAAATGATTTCCGCGGCCGCAGCGCCCACGGACCAGAGCGCGCTGGGACCCTGGATCAGCGTGGTGATGATGCGGCTCTCGAAGCCGCCGCTTCCGGTGAGACTGACCGCCGGGAAATAAGCCGAGCGCGCCACGCCGATGTTGGCGTTGGCAACGGCCATGGCACGCTCCGCCGCGGCGATATCCGGGCGGCGCTCCAGCAATTGCGAGGGCAGCCCCGGGGGCACGGCCGGCGGGGAGGCTGTGAGCGGGTTGTGCGGCAAGGTAAACTCAGAGGCCGGCTTGCCGATCAGCGCGGCCACGGCATGCTCCAGCTCCGCGCGGCCCACCAGCAGATCCTCCGCCTGGGCGCGCGTGGTCTCCAATTGCGTCTTGGCCTGGGCCACGTCCACCTGCGAGGCCACGCCGCCACGGTACCGGCTTTCGGTGAGTTCCAGCGCCTTTTCGTAGGCGGCCACCGTGGAATTGAGCAAATCAATTTCCGCGTCCAGGCTGCGGGCCTGGAGATAATCCAGGGCCAGTTCCGCGTGCAGGCTCAGGCGCACGCTTTCCAGATCTGCCGCGCTGGCCTGCGCGTTGGCCCGGGCCGCTTCCACCGTCCGCCGCACGCGGCCCCACACATCCGGCTCGTAGGCCACATCGAAAGGAATCACAAAGTCGTTCGCGGTGACTCCGGCGCTGGAGGGGCCATTGAATGGGGCATTCCCGGAAACGCGCTCCCGCGAGGCGCTGGGAGAGACCGAGAGCACGGGGAAATATCCGGCGCGGGCGAAGCGCACGGCAGCCCGGGCCTGCAGGAACTGGGCCTGGGCGGACTTGAGCGTCTGGTTCTCGACGTTTACCTGCTCCTCGAGCGCGTTGAGTTGCGGGTCTCCAAATATCTCCCACCAGGTGCCGCGCGGCAGAGTGTCCCCGGGCTGCGAGGGCTGCCACTGAGAATTCTCCTTGTAGGCGGCGGGCACTGGCGCGGCCGGCCGTTTGTATTCCGGGCCCACGGTGCAGCCCGCGGCGGCAAAGGCCAGAAGCGTAGAAACCAACGCGCGCGGCCGGCAAAGCCCCTTCCGAATTGGGGCGGCGCTCCTCATGGTTTCTTCTGGGGAGCGGAGGGGGCGGCGAGACGTACCGCCTCCCCGTCCACCACCGAATCCGGCGGATCCTGGATCACCAGCTCTGTTCCTTCCAGCCCGGTCACCACTTCCACCTGATTTCCGAAGTCGCGTCCCAGGGTGATGGGAATCAGCCGTGCCTTGTTCCCGGAATCCACCGCGACCACGCGCAATCCCTCGGAGCGAAACAACAGCGTATTGACGGGAAGCAAAAAGGTGGGGTGTTCGGAGGAAAGCTTCATGTGCAATTCCGCATACGCGCCGGGCAACAGTTCGCCGGTGGGATTGGCGGCTTCAAACTGCGCCAGCAGCGTGCGTGTGGAAGGATCAATGGCGTTTGCGGTGTTGATGAGCCTGCAGGTGAAGCGCCGCCCGGGGTATTCGGGCAGCGCCAGGTCCGCGGTCATGCCCGGCTGCGCGGCCTGCGAGCTGGGCTGCGGCACGTTGACGTAGACGCGCATCTTCCAGATCGCGGCCATGTGGAAGAGTTCGCGCGCCGGAGACATTCCACCGCTGCTGCCGGCGTCAATCAGCGAGCCCACGTCCACATTGCGCGCGGTGACCACGCCGTCAAAGGGGGCGTAGATTTTCTCGAACGATTGCAACTCCTCGAGCCGGCGCACGTTGGCCTGGGCGGACTGCACGATGGCGCGCTTGGCGGCGTAATCCCCTTCCGCGTTGTCCACGTCCTGCTTGGAGACGGATTCCGTTTTGAGCAGGTCCTGGTAACGCGCGGCGGTGATGGAGGCGAGTTTCTCATTGGCCTGGGCGGTCACCAGATCTGCGCGCGCCTGGCCCAGTTGCTGATCCACTTCCGGGGTGTCAATGTCCGCCAGCAACTGGCCGCTGCGCACGCGGGCGCCGATATCGAAATACCAGCGCTTCAGATAACCGTTGGTGCGGGCATAGATGGGCGCGTCGGTCCAGGGCTGGAGGGTGGCCGGAAGGATTAGCTCCTGCACGGCTTTGCCGCGCTCCGGGTGCACTACGGAGACCACCGGGGTAGCCATCTCCCGAGTTTCCGTGCGCAGGGCGGCCCGCGCCTTCAGGCGGGGAAGGATGCCGGCGGCCACCACGATGGCGGCAAGCAGCAGGATTCCCCCCACCCAAAGCGCGGCGCGGCTGCGGCCGCCCGGCGTGGCCGCTTGGCCCTGCCCGTGAATCGGTTCCTGATCCATCCAGAGTCTCCCGTCCGCCTGGAATCGAGCCCGGCCTTAAACCGTGGCATGGCGGCTCTGCCGCCAGCCATGAATCCAACTGAACAACACCGGAACAAAAAACAAAGTGGAAATGGTGGCGAAAATCAGGCCGCCGATGACCGCGCGGCCCAATGGCGCATTCTGCTCGCCGCCCTCGCCCATGCCGATGGCCATGGGAAACATGCCGATGATCATGGCCAGCGCGGTCATGATGACCGGGCGAAAGCGCGTATAGCCGGCCTGCAGGGCCGCATCGCCTGCTTCGTGTCCGGCGCGCAATTGCTCCTTGGCAAAGCTGATCACCAGGATGCTGTTGGCGGTGGCCACCCCCATGCACATGATGGCCCCGGTAAGCGCGGGAACGCTGATGGTGGTCTGGGAAACAAAAAGCATCCACACGATTCCGGCGAGCGCGGCAGGCAGCGCGGAGATGATGATCATGGGATCCAGCCAGGACTGAAAGTTGATGACGATGAGCAGGTACACCAGCACGATTGAAAAGACCAGCCCCCCCAGAAGCCCGCGGAAAGACGACCACATCGTGTTGATCTGCCCGCGCACCACCAGCCGCGTCCCGCGCGGAAGCTCCTTGCGGCTCTCCTCCACGATGCGGGTGACCTCCTGGGAGACGCCTCCCAGGTCGCGCCCTTGCACGGACCCGAAAATGTCGATCACCGGGGCGATATCGTAGTGTGAGACCACGCCGAGTTCCTGCCCGCGGCGGATGGAAGCCAGGGAGGCGAGGATTTCCGGGCGGCTGCGCCCGGAGCCGGCCAGGGGGATGTTGTTGAGATCCTGAAGCGAACTGACGCGGTACTGCGGCGTTTGGGCGGTGACGTTGTAGCTCACTCCGTTCTTCAGATCCAGCCAGAACGTGGGCGAAGTCTGGAAGCTGCCGCTCAGCGAGATGAGCAGATTGCTGGCCGCGTCGTGCTGCGTATACCCGACGTTGCTGGCCAGGGTGCGGTCCACCGTCACGTCCAGCTTCGGGGCGTTGAAGGCCTGATGGACGCGCAGATCGACCGTGCCGGGCACACGTTTTACGCGGTCCAGCAACTGGTCGGCGAAAACCCGGTTCGCGTCCAGATTGAATCCCACGACCTGAATATCAATGGGAGCGGGAAGCCCGAAATTCAGGATCTGGCTGACGATATCCGCGGGAAGGAACGCGAAGGTGACGCCGGGGAAGCGCTCGTTCAGGCGCATGCGCAGGTCGTGGACGTATTCGTCGGTGGGGCGGTGCCCGGGCTTCAAGGTCACCAGGATGTCCGCGTCGGAAGGCCCGATGGGGGCGGAATTCGAGTAGGAAAGGTTGATGCTGCTGTAAGGCAGACCGATATTATCAATGACGCTTTCGATCTCCCCCAGGGGAATCATCTCGCGGATCGCGTCTTCCACCTGATCGCACAGATTGGCCGTCTCCTCGATGCGGGTTCCGGTGTGCGCGCGCAGGTGCAGCTTGAACTGGCCGCTGTCCACGGAAGGGAAAAAGTCCTCACCCAGCCAGGGTACCAGGGCGAAGGAAGCCGCGCAGAAACCCAGGAAGCACAGGGCGAAGGCGCGCTTGGAGGCGATGCACGCATCCAGCAGGTTGTGATACCCCGCGCGCAGGCGTTCAAAGGCCACCTCGAAGCGGATTTGCTGCCGCCACAGCCAATTCTTGCCCACGGTGTCGTACAAACGCTCTTCATGGACGTGCCCGCGGAGCAGGAATTTGGCCATTGTAGGGACGAGCGTGCGGGAAAGGAGATAGGAAGCCAGCATGGCGAAGACCACGGCCTCCGCCAGGGGCACAAAGAGATAGCGCGCGACCCCGGTCAGAAAGAACATGGGAACAAACACAATGCAGATGCTGAGCGTGGAAACGAAGGCGGGCACGGCGATCTGCTGGGCGCCGTCCAGGATGGCCTGCTCGGTTTCCTTTCCCAGCGCCAGATTGCGGTTGATGTTTTCGATTTCCACGGTGGCATCGTCCACCAGAATGCCCACAGCCAGCGCCAGGCCTCCCAGGGTCATGATGTTGATGGTCTCGCCGAGCGCGCCGATCACAATGATCGAGCACAGGATGGAAAGCGGAATGGAAATGGCGATGATCAGCGTGCTGCGCCAGCTCCCCAGGAACACCAGAATCATCAGGCCGGTGAGGCAGGCGGCGATCACCGCCTCGCGCACCACCCCGCTGATGGCCGCGCGCACGAACAGAGACTGGTCCGCCAGCGGGTGCATCTCCAGGTTGGGCGGCACCGTGGAGGCGATGCTGTTCAGCATGTTTTTGACCCCGGAGACGATGTCCAGGGTCGAGTAGGAGCCGGCTTTCAACACGGTCAAGAGCGACGCGCGCTGCCCGTTCACCCGCGCGATATTGGTCTGGGGCGGAAACCCGTCGCGGACGTGTGCCACGTCCCGGATGTAGATGGTCGCGCCGTTCGAGGTCTTGATGGGAAGGTCGTTGAGCTCTGCGACGGTTTCCGGACTTCCATTCAACTCCACGTTGTACTCGAAAGGCCCGATCTTGGTTGTGCCCGCCGGCAGAATCAGGTTTTGCGCGCCCAGGGCGTTGACCACGTCCAGCGGGGAGAGCCCTTTGGACTGCAATGCCTGGAAATCCAAGTCCACCTGCACCTGGCGTTGCTTCCCGCCGTACGGCCACGGGATGGCCACACCCGGCACGGTAACCAGCCGGGTGCGAATGGTGTTGACCCCGAGGTCGAATAGCTGCTGCTCCGACATTCCCTTTCCGGAAAGCCCGACCTGAAGGATCGGCACGCTGGAGGCGCTATACACGATGACCAAAGGGGGCGTGGTGCCGGGCGGCAAGCCGCGGAGAATGGTCTGGGAAATGGCCGTGACCTGGGCCACGGCCATGTCAATTTTCACGTTGGGCTGAAAGAACAGTTTCACCAGCGCACGGCCATTCAGCGATTGCGATTCGATGTGCTCAATGTCGTTGACCGTGGTGGTGGCCGATCGCTCACTGGAAAACACGATGCGGTTGGCCAT
Source organism: Binatia bacterium (assembly GCA_035517515.1). GTDB lineage: Bacteria > Acidobacteriota > Terriglobia > Acidiferrales > UBA7541 > JOPF136. The sequence goes on along the minus strand of DATIYQ010000090.1, from coordinate 9,995 downwards.
TTCCGGCGCGGAGAGCCCGTCATAGCTCCACAGCACGCTGACCACGGGAATGTTGATGTTGGGGAAGATATCTTTTGGGGTGACCAGGATGACGAAAACGCCCAGCATCAGAACGAGGATCGAGCACACCACAAACGTGTAGGGCCTGCGCAGCGCCAACCGGACAATCCACATACCGTCAGTCTCCCACTCCGGGGCGGCGCGGACACTGCGGTCCGCCCCCCGACACCATCCTCAGCGTCCAACCCATCGCTCCGGTGGACGTACCCGCAACGCCCGAGGCATCCGCGGCGCGCGCGGTTGCTCCCTGCCGGCGCGGCCTCATCGCCCGGCCAGCGCGCCTTCCTGCTGCAGTGCGCCTTCGATCTCGCCGATTTCCGCCGCGCTCAAGTGCAAGTCCCCGGCCCCGGAAATCCCCGCCACCTGCTGGGCGCTTCTGACTCCCACGATTGCAGCGGTCACCGCAGGATGACGGAGCGTCCAGGCAATGGCCACTTCGCCCGCCGTGCGCCCATGCCGCGCACCGATTTCCCGCAGCAGGCAGGCCAGCCGCAGATTGCGCGAGAGCAATGGTTCGCGGAAGTTGGGATGCCGGCTTCGCCAATCGTTCTCGGGAAGCTTGGCGATGCGTTCCCGGGTCATGGCTCCGCTGAGCAGCCCGGAAGCCATGGGAGAATAGGCGATCACGCCGATGCCGTGCTGCTGGGCGTACGGCAGAATGGATTCCTCAATTTCGCGCCGCAGGAGGGAATACGGCGGCTGCAGAGAGGTAATGGGGGCGATGGCCGCGGCGCGCTTCATCTGCTCGACGTCGAAATTGGAGACCCCGATCCAGCGCACCTTGCCCTGCTCTTTGAGCCGCGCCAGCTCCATCCAGCCCTCTTCGATATCCGGCTCCGGGTCCGGCCAGTGGATCTGGTAGAGGTCAATCGTTTCCCGCTTCAGTCGCTTCAAGCTCGCTTCGCACTCCCGTGCCAGGGACTCGCGCTTCAGGGAGCGGCTGATTTTCCGTTCCGCGCCCCACACCATGGAACACTTGGTGAAGACCAGGGGAGCAGCCGTGCGGCCGGCAACGGCACGCGCCACAATTTCTTCGGAGTGGCCCAGGCCGTACACCGCTGCGGTATCCACCCAGTTCACCCCGGCATCAAGAGCGGCTTCAATTGCAGCTACGGATTGAGCGTCCTCCTGCGCGCCCCATCCAAACTCCCAATTCCCTCCGCCGATGGCCCACGCACCCACACCGATGCGGGTAATCAAGAGGTCGCTGCTTCCCAATCTATGCTTTTCCATGGCCTCCACGCTTTCCGTCGTACCAGGCAGGCGCTGGCAGATTGATGCTCGCCTTGGAACGCTGACGGGCGAAACCACGCCGTGTGGGGAAGAGCATTCCGTTGACCAGATTCTGCTGCTCCTCCCCGGAGTGAGCATCACACATGAAATCAATCCGTTAGATAAAATCCGCAGCCTTGCAAAGGAGGGCGCTTTGGTTCATACTGCGCGCATCTGTCGAAGAGCCGACAGGGATTGGACAGGAGCTGCCGAAGTTTTGGGTCTCGGAGGCCCGGTCCCTGTTACACTCCCGACCCCTTGCGTCCGTTCATCGAGGGACCGCCCGAATCGAATTATGGCGCATGGCACAGCCGTTTCCCGCGACCCCGGGCGCTTCCAGGCGCTCCTGGAGATTTCGCAACTCATCGCTTCGCACCGCACGCTGGAGGAACTCTTCCGCGAATTGACCCCGCGGCTGCGGCCATTGTTCCGGTTCCAATACCTGGCGCTGGTGCTGTGCGACGCCGAGCAGCGCATGATGCGCATCCAGACCCTGGATGGACAGGTTCCCCACGACGTGCAAACCGGATATGCCGTTCCGATGGAGGATTCTCCTTCCTATTGGGCCCTGGAGAATCAACAACCCTTCATCGTGGAAGACGTGGAGACGGATTTGCGGTTCGCCCGCCAGAGCAAATTCCTGCGGGAGCATGGCGTGCGCTCGCTGTGCGCCATACCGCTGACCACGCCGCGGCGCCGCATCGGGGCGATCAATATGGGCAGCAACGAGCCGGGAGCCTATGGGCCCGGGGAAATTGAATTTGCGCAACAAGTGGCCGGGCAGGTGGCCGTGGCGGTGGAGAACGCGCTGAACTATCAGCAGGCGCAGGCGCTGCAGGAGCAGGTGACGCGCGAGCGCGACCGGCTGAAGCTGCTTCTGGATGTGAACAACGCGGTGGTATCTCAACTCTCGCTGGCGGAACTCTTCTGCGCCATCCCGGCGAGCGTGCGCACGGCCATGCAGTGCGACGCCGCGTGCCTTTCCCTGCCGGACGCCGGCGGGAAGACGCTGCGTATCCACGGCCTGGACTTCCCGGATGGCCGCGGGTATCTGCAGGAAGAAGGGGTGCTGCCCATTGAAGGGTCGGGACCCGGCGCGGCGTATCGCCAAGGCTCGCCGCTGATCTTCGGCGCTTCGCCGGACGCGCTGCATCGCGATGCGGCGCGGATAAACGCCGGGGAGGGTTTCCAGTCCGGCTGCTTCGTGCCACTGGTGCGCGGGGAGCGCAAGCTGGGCGTTCTGCACCTGCTGGACCGGCGGCCCGCGGCCTTCTCTGATGCGGACGCGGAGTTCCTAAAGCAGGTGGGCAACCAGGTGGCCATCGCGCTGGAAAACGCATTGCGCTACCGCGAAATCCACGAAGCCAGTTCGCGCCTGGCGGAAGAGCGCTCCTATCTGCAGAGCGAAATCCGCAGAGAGCACGGCTTCGAAGAGGTCATGGGAGAAAGCCCCGGCCTGCGGCAGGCTCTGGTGCAGGCGGAAACTGTGGCTCCGACGGGCTCCACGGTGCTGATTCTTGGGGAAACGGGCACGGGCAAGGAATTGGTGGCCCGGGCCATCCACCAGTTGAGCGCGCGGCGGGAGCAGATCTTCGCCAAGATGAACTGTGCAGCCATCCCCTCGGGCCTGCTGGAAAGCGAACTCTTCGGCCATGAAAAGGGCGCTTTTACGGGCGCGATTGCCCAAAAAATCGGCAGGTTCGAATTAGCTCGTGAGGGAACACTCTTCCTTGATGAAGTTGCCGATATTCCCCTGGAATTGCAGCCGAAACTTCTGCGGGTGCTTCAGGAAAAAGCGTTCGAACGCCTGGGAAGCACCCGGACTCTGAAGGTCGAAACCCGGCTGATCGCAGCCACCAACCGCGACCTGGCTCAGATGGTGGAGAACCGGGAGTTCCGCGGCGACCTCTACTACCGCTTGAATATCTTCCCGATCCTGGTTCCCCCGCTGCGGGAGCGGCCGGAGGATATTCCCCTGCTGGCGGCTCACTTTACAGACAAGTATGCCCGTCGAATGGACAAACGAATCAATAAGATACCGGATGAAACAATGGACGCGCTGAAAAGGTACCATTGGCCGGGCAATATCCGCGAATTGCAGAATTTCATCGAACGGGCAACCATCCTGACCTCCGGACCGACTCTGCAAGCGCCGCTTCCGGAGTTGCGGAGTGTAAATAAGGATGTCCGTCCCCGACCACACACCCTCGTCGAAGCGGAACGCGAGCAGATTTTGCGGGCTCTGCGCGAGGCGCAATGGGTGCTGGGCGGCCCGGGGGGCGCGGCGGAAAGGCTCGGGCTCAAACGCACGACGCTGTTCTACAAGATGAAACGGCTGGGGATCGCCCGGCCCACCCCGTGACGAGGAGAAGTCAACGCGTCAATATTTTGACGTCAAAATAGGCTTCAGAAGGTTCCCATCTATTCTTCCGGCCTCCCTGATGTATTAGCAAACAATTCATAATAAAACAGTTGCTATGATGTATTGGCAAAGCATGTTTTGGAATTGCAAATGCGAAAACGAAGTTTGGTAGAGGAATGAAGAAATTGTTTCTGACATCGACAATTTGTCCATGCATGGGCCCTCAATGGGGCCGAACCGGCCCGATCCGCCCTCATGAGCACCATCGGGCACCTGGTTTCCCAGGCTGCGCGTTGCCTCCATCGCAATTCTGGCCCGTCGGCCCTGAATCGCTTTTGACGCCATGTGGATAGTCCGATTAGCCCTAAGACGTCCTTATACCTTCATCGTGATGGCCATCGTCATGATGATCATGGGTGGACTGTCCATCCTTCGCACGCCCAAGGACATCTTCCCCAACATCAATATCCCTGTCGTAAGCGTCCTTTGGGGCTACGCCGGTCTTTCTCCTGAGCAGATGGCCAACCGCATCTCCGTAATCAACCAGCGGGCGCTCACGTTGACGGTGAATGATATTGAACACATCGAGTCCGAGACTTTAAATGGCACTGCCGTCATCAAGATCTTTTTCCAGCCGGGAGCCAACATCAGCACGGCATTGAGCCAGGTGACGGCGATCTGCCAGACACAGTTACGCCAATTACCGCCCGGCACCACGCCTCCGCTGATCATCCAGTACAGCGCCTCGACAGTGCCCATTCTGCAAATCGGCTTGTCGGGAACGGGTCTTTCCGAGCAGCGCTTGTTTGACCTTGGCGCGAACTTCATTCGCGTCCAATTGGCCGATGTGGAAGGCGCTGCCATCCCCTGGCCCTACGGAGGGAAACAGCGCCAAGTGCAGGTGGATCTTGACACCGACGCCATGCAGGCGAAGGGACTTTCGCCGGTTGATGTTGTGAATGCCATCAGCGCTCAGAATCTGATTCTCCCTTCCGGGACCTCGAAGATCGGCCCGTTTGAGTATGACGTGGAGTCGAATGGCAGCCCTCTGACCACTGCCGAGCTCAATGACCTGCCCATTAAAACTGTGGGCAATACGGTCCTCTACATTCGTGACGTCGCCCACGTGCGGGATGGTTTCCCCCCCCAGACCAACATCGTGCGTGTGAACGGGCAGAGGGCGGCGTTGATGACCGCGATGAAGACGGGGAATTCCTCGACACTGGACATCATCAGCCAGATCAAGGAGGAATTGCCGCGCATCCAGAAGGGTTTGCCCCCCCAACTGCAAATGCACTACTTGAACGACCAGTCCATTTTCGTCACGGCGGCTATCAAAGGGGTGGTTAGAGAGGCACTGATTGCCGCATTGCTAACCGCTGCCATGATTCTGCTCTTTTTGGGGAGCTGGCGCAGCACTTTCATAATCGCCGTCTCTATTCCCCTTTCCATCCTGACCTCTCTCATTGTTTTGAGCGCGCTGGGCCAAACGATCAACATCATGACGCTGGGGGGATTCGCGCTTGCGGTGGGGATTCTGGTTGACGACGCCACCGTGGAAATTGAGAACATCAACCGCAACATCGCCATGGGGAAAGAGGTTCTTCAGGCAATCCTGGATGGCGCATCGCAGATTGCCGTCCCGGCCTTTGTATCCAGCCTGGCGATCTGCATCGTCTTTGTGCCGATGTTTTTTCTCACCGGCGTAGCCCGGCACCTTTTTATTCCCCTGGCGGAAGCGGTGAGCTTTGCCATGTTGGCATCCTATCTCCTCTCGCGGACACTGGTGCCTACGATGGCGCGATACTTGCTTCGCGGCCATGAAAAGGACGCCCAGAACTTGGAGTCGGAAGCCCAAACCCATTTCCTGGCACGCCAGCAAATCAGGTTCGAGCACGCCTTCGAAGGCCTGCGGAGCAAATACAAGGGTTGGCTGCAAACCTGCTTGCAACACCGCGCCTGGCTGGCATTGGGGGTTATCGGGGCGTCCGCCGCCTCTTTCCTGCTCATGCCCTGGATTGGCCAGGACTTCTTCCCCCAGGTAGATAGCGGGCAGTTCACCATTCACCTGCGCGCCCCCACCGGAACGCGTATTGAGGAAACGGCTTTACTCTGCGACCGGGTGGAGAACTCCATTCGAGAGGAGGTTCCATCCCAGGAAATAACCAGCATCATTGATAACATCGGGTTGCCGTACAGCAGCGTGAATCTGGCTTATAGCAACTCGGCTCCCATTGGCACTGGAGATGCGGACATCATGGTGGCGCTATCGGAAGACCACCACCCTACGGCGGAATACCTTCGCCGCCTACGTTTAAGGTTGGCACGGGAGTATCCGGGTGTGACGTTCTACGTTCTGGCCTCCGACATGGTCAGTCAGATTCTCAATTTTGGCCTGCCGGCCCCCATCAATGTTCAGATCGTGGGCCAGAATCTGGCCGCCAATCGGCGCTTCGCGGATGGCTTGATGCGCAAACTCAAATACATTCCCGGCGCGGTGGATTTGCGCGTTCAAGAGCCTTTCAACCTGCCCCGGCTGCAGATTGACATCGACCGGACGCGGACGGCCCAGGTGGGGATGACCACCCGCGATGTGGCCAGCAATCTGCTCGTCTCTTTGAGCGGAAGTTTCCAGACCTCCCCGACTTACTGGCTGGACCCGCGCAGCGGCGTCAGTTACATTATTACGACTCAGACGCCGCAGTACCGCGTGGACTCGCTTGAAGACCTCCAGAATATTCCCATTACCAACTCCACCGGCGCTCCCCCGCAGATCTTAGGCAATCTCGCTTCGATCAGCCGCGGTGCCTCCCTGGCGGCTGTCTCGCATTACAACGTTCAGCCCGTGATCAACATTTACGGCTCTGTACAGGGAAGGGATCTGGGCGGCGCAGCTCGTGAACTTGACCGCATTGTGGCCCAAAGCCAGAGCGCGTTGCCGCGGGGTTCCCGAACCATCGTGCGCGGGCAGATCGACACCATGCGCTCCTCTTTCGACGGGTTGCTCGCCGGTTTGGTCTTCTCGATCGTACTGGTCTATCTCCTGGTGGTGGTGAACTTCCAATCCTGGCTGGATCCCCTGATCATCATCTCCGCTTTGCCGGCGGGGATGGCGGGGATCATCTGGTTTCTTTTCGCCACACACACCACTTTTAGCGTCCCGGCGCTTATTGGCTCCATCATGTGCGTGGGCGTTGCCACCTCCAACAGCATTCTGGTAGTGAGTTTCGCCAAGGAGCAACTGGCGGAGGGCGCCCCTGCCACTGCGGCCGCGCTGGAGGCAGGATTTACGCGTTTTCGCCCCGTCATTATGACGGCCTTGGCGATGATTATCGGGATGGTCCCTATGGCCCTGGGACTGGGGGAGGGGGGCGAACAGAATGCCCCGCTGGGGCGCGCCGTAATCGGGGGCCTGCTCTTTGCCACCGTGGCGACACTGTTCTTTGTCCCCACGGTTTTCAGCGCAGTGCATGGGAGAAGAAAGAGCTAGGTTTCAGGTGTCGGGGGTCAGGTGACAGGGAAATCGGTGCGGTACCCTTTCATATGCTGCCTGCTGCCTTTCACGGCCAGCCCTGACACCTGGTACCTGACACCTGCCGCGTGGCGCCTGCTCGGAGGACACAATGAGCGTTGAGGAAGACTTGGAAATTGAACCCCAACAGAGTCATCTTGGTGCTCCAGATTCGCCGCGACATCGGGCGGCTGGCCCAGGGGCGGGAAAGGTACTCCTTGGCCTGGTCCTGCTCCTGGTCGCCGCCGGAGCCGTGGTTTACCGCGGCATCTCCACGCGTGTCCGCGCCGCCGCCGACGTTAAAGCCGATACCCAGACTTTGGCGGTGCCCGCGGTATCACTCGCTCAGCCCAAGCGCGGGGCGCCGCAGGAAGAGATTGTACTTCCTGGGAACATTCAGGCCTTCATTGACGCTCCTATTTACGCCCGCACCAACGGGTATCTGAAACGCTGGTTTGTGGACATCGGGGGCAGAGTAAAGAACGGCCAACTTCTGGCGGAAATCGATACACCTGAACTCGATCAACAACTTCAGCAGGCGCGGGCGGATTTGGCCACCGCCAAGGCCAACTACGATCTGGCCCAAACCACAGCCGCCCGTTACGAGTTCCTGCTGAAGAGCGACTCGGTAGCCAAGCAGGATGTGGACAACGCGGTCGGCGATGCCAACGCCAAGAAAGCCATGGTGGATTCTGCCACCGGGAATGTGAAGCGCCTGGAGGAACTGCAGGCATTCGAGAAAGTCTACGCCCCCTTTGACGGTGTCCTTACCTCCCGCCGGACCGACATCGGGCAGTTGATCGATTCCGGAAGCGGCCCCGGGGCACGCGAGTTATTCCATGTGGCCGCCATTAGCACCTTGCGCGTTTATGTGAATGTCCCGCAGGTTTATTCGCCGGTCGCCGTTCCCGGTGTCCAGGCCTATTTGACCATGCCCCAATTCCCGGGGCGCCGGTTTCCCGGCCAGCTGGTGCGGAACTCCGAGGCGATTGATCAGTCGTCGCGCACCTTGCTGGCAGAAGTGGACGTGGCCAACCCCACGGGAGAAATTCTTCCCGGGGCTTATGCCGAAGTTCATCTGAAGCTTCCCAGCGGTGCGTCTACGGTGGTGATCCCGGTGACCAGCCTGATCTTCCGCTCGGAGGGGCTACGCGTGGGAGTCGTGCGTAATGGCCGCGCCGCCCTGCTGCCCGTAACTCTCGGGCGGGATTTCGGAACGGAAGTCGAAGTTCTCTCGGGGCTGGACGCAAATGAAAGAGTGATCACGAATCCCCCCGACTCACTTGAGGACGGGCAGGAAGTTCGCAGCGCAACCCCGGGGCCGGGTCAATGGGGGGGGCGATGAGGGTTCGAAGTCAGCCGTCCGGAGTCCGGGGTTTAGGATCTGGCGATCCGGTATTCGGGAGATCGGGTGATCCGGTGATCGGGAAATCGGGTGATCGGCCCGCACCTCCGGCCCGCGGGGAATCTGGTTTTCCCTCTCCCGTGGGGAGAGGGTGGACCGCGCCGCGCGTTCTCACCAGCGGGCGCGGGCCGGGTGAGGGTGCCCTCCCGTTATTCACGCCTTCCCGCGTCGTGGGGGCGAGACACGGAAGTCAGCGTCGGCAGGTCTTGCCTTTTGACTTCGGTTTTCCTCTCTGCCTTCTGCCTTCCGCCCTCTGCCTTCTGTTCCTTGCTGCCGCCTGCAACCCGGGCCCGAAATACGGACGGCCCACTGCCGCAGCGCCTCCTGTTTACAAGGAGCTGTCGCCCGTGGGCGCTGCCGGCGAATGGAACCCTTCGCAGCCGCAGGACCATGTATGGCGCGGAAGCTGGTGGGAGGTTTTTGGGGACCCGCAGTTGAATGCCCTCGAGGAGAAGATCAACATCTCCAACCAGAATCTGAAGATCGCGGAGGCCCAATTTCGCCAGGCGCGCGACCTGATACGCATTGAACGGTCGAGCCTATATCCAACCGTCAACGGCGGGGCCTCCATCTCCGTGCTTCAACTCTCCAAGAACGCCCCCAACCCCTCCCCGAAGGCGGGGCAAACCCAGGGTGATTTCGTTTTGCCCGTCGACCTTTCCTATGAGGTGGACGCCTGGGGAAGAATTCGTCGCACCGTCGAAGCGGCCCGCGCGGGCGCCCAAGCCAGCGCCGCCGACCTGGAGACCGCGCGGTTGAGCTTGCACGCCGAACTGGCCGCCGACTACTTTGCGTTGCGGGGGTTAGACGCGCAAAAGCATTTGCTGGACTCCACTGTGGTCGCGTACCAAAAAGCGCTGGACCTTACCACCAACCGTTACAACGGCGGCCTGGCGGCCAAGGTGGAAGTGGCGCAGGCGGAGACCCAGCTTGAAACCACCGAGGCGCAGGCCATCGATGTCGGGGTGCAGCGCGCCGACTTCGAACACGCCATTGCCGCCTTGATCGGCCAGCCCGCATCCACCTTCTCGATTCCTGCCTCGCCGCTGGATACGCCCCCGCCCCGGATCCCGGTGGGGTTGCCTTCCGACTTGCTCCAACGCCGGCCGGACATCGCTGCGGCGGAACGGCGCGTGGCCGCCGCCAATGCCCAGATCGGGATCGCCATGACGGCCTATTACCCCACCCTTAGTCTCAACGCGGTCGCAGGCTTGGAAGGGTCGTCGATCACCAACTGGTTTGCCTGGCCCAGCCGATTCTTTGCCGTGGGTCCGGCGCTGGTGGAGACACTTTACGATGCCGGGCGCCGCCATGCCTTTACCGACCAGGCTTGGGCTGCCTACGATGCCAACGTGGCAGCCTATCGCCAGACCGTCCTCACGGCC
>DATIYQ010000089.1:0-21896 GCA_035517515.1 Binatia bacterium | reverse complement strand
TGGTGGGCCTGGGGAGAGTCGAACTCCCGACACGCGGTTTAGGAAACCGCTGCTCTATCCATCTGAGCTACAGGCCCACTGCGAGTCATGCCCTCGTGCGCTCCAAACTTCCCGAGCCGTCCCGGGCGCCGATGGCCCACTGATGCCTAGCATAGCTTGAAACTTCTCCTCGCGCCGCTGGCGGTTTGAGCACGGGGTGGTTTGATTGCCGGGAATTCCGGGGCTATGGTATAGGATGCGCTTTTCTCCGGACACTGCGTGACGGAACTGAAACAAGCCGAGCCACCGAAGCCGAAGATCCGGCCTGTGGAAATTTACTGGACCACGGTCACATACAAGACCGTGGCCATCTACATTGTGCTGGCCTCTGTGATCCTGTTTACCGTGCTTTATATCGCGATTCCCGAGCGCATGAGCACAATGGTGGAGAAGGTCACGCGGAAATGGAGCGGTGGCGCGAACGGAAATGCGTCGCCGCTGATCACCCAGGCCCGCTTCGTGAACCTGGACGGCAAAGTCCAGGTGAAAAAAGTGAACACCACGCAGTGGGCCAACGCGGATTACCGCATGTCCCTGGACAAGGGTGACCTCATTCAGACGGGTTCTGATGGTGTGGCGCGCTTGACCTTTGCCGATGGCACCACCTACACGGTCAAAGCGGACACGCTGATCATGGTGGAAGAAAACACGGTGGGCCCGGACCACCCCACGCGCGTGGGCGTGTCCATCACCAGCGGGGCGCTGGATCTCTCCACCGCCGGATGGGAAACCAACGGGTCGCACGCGGAAGTGCGCTTCCCCGCGGACCAGTCTGTGGCCAGCATCCAGCAGAACAGCCGCGCGTCTGTGAGCAGCGACCCTTCGAGCAAGCAGAACCAGATTACGGTTTCCGCCGGCGCCGCGGAACTGCAGCGCGGGCAGGAGCGAGTGGAATTGGGACGTTATGAGCGCGCCACGTTTGCGCCCGGCGGGCCGGTGGCCAAATCCCAGGTGCTGGCGCCGCCGGAGCTGATCTCCCCCGCGAATTTGCAGCCCATCATTGTGGCCGATCCGCAGCACACCTCGGTGCGCTTTGAATGGAAACCGGTGGCTGAGGCGGTGCACTACACCCTGCGGGTGAGCGCCACCTCCATGTTTTCGCGCATCGTCGCGGAGAAGCAGACGAACGCCCCGTCGGCGGAAGTCGCCGGCCTGGAGCCCGGAGACTATTTCTGGGCGGTGGTGGCCACGGACGCGCAGCACCGCATGAGCGAGCCGAGCGACAGTTCCAAGTTCACACTGGCGGAGCAGGGCCGCACCCAGGACATGCTGCTCGAAATCGAGAGCACGCAATTGCACGGCGCGGTGGTGGAGATTCGAGGGCAAACCGAGCCCGGAGCCGCGCTGATGGTCAACGGGCAACCCGTGGCGCAGATTGATAAGGACGGGCACTTTCAGTATTTCACTCCGCCGCAGCCGCGCGGCGCGCTGACGCTGGTGATCGTGGGACAGAACCGGCGCGGCGGAACGGCCACCAAGCGCGTGCCCATCGTGGTGCCGTAGAGGCATCCGGTGGGAGCGGGGCGGCGCGCGAATTGGCCGGAGAAACGGAATTGAGTTCAGGCGTCTCTGCCGATCCGGAAGCTCCGGAATCCGGGTGGCGCCAACCAGCCGCAAGCGAGGGGGCATGAGTAAGAACGGATACGGAATGCGGTCGGTGTTCAGCATGTTTTCCTCGGATCTGGCCATCGATCTGGGGACGGCGAACACGCTGGTCTACGCGCGGGGAAAGGGCATTGTGGTGAACGAGCCCTCCATCGTGGCCATCAACAAGAACACGGGAGAAGTGGTGGCGGTGGGCCGCGAAGCCAAGGAAATGCTGGGGCGCACGCCCGGCAACGTGGTGGCCATCAAGCCGATGAAGGATGGGGTGATCGCCGACTTCAAGGTCACCGAGAAGATGCTCACCTATTTCATCCAGAAGGCGCACAACCGGCGCCTGCTGGTGCACCCGCGCATTGTCATCGGCGTACCCAGCGAAATCACCCCGGTGGAAAAACGGGCGGTGCAGGACTCCGCCTACCGCGCGCGCGCCAGCGAAGTCTATCTGGTGGAGCAGGCCATGGCCGCGGCCATCGGGGCCGGGCTGCCCATCGAAGAGCCCAGCGGCAACATGGTGGTGGACATCGGCGGCGGCACCACGGACATCGCGGTCATTTCCATGAGCGGCATCGTTTATTCCCGTTCGGTCCGGGTGGCCGGCAACGAGATGGACGAATCGGTGATGCACTTTCTGAAGCGCAAGTACAACCTGCTGGTGGGAGAGCGCACCGCGGAACAGATCAAGATGGAAATCGGCTCCGCCTACCCGCTCGAAAAACCGCTGACCATGGAAGTGAAGGGCCGCAACCTGATTGAAGGCGTCCCGCGCACCGTCACCGTGGACGACAGCGAAATGCGCGAGGCGCTCTCCGATTGCGTGGCCACCATTTTGAACGCCGTGCGCGTGGCGCTGGAGCGCACCCCGCCGGAGCTCTCCGCGGACATCAGCGACCGCGGCATCGTGCTGACCGGCGGCGGGGCGCTGTTGAAAAATCTGGACAAGCGCATCCGGGAAGAAACCGGGCTGCCCGTGGCCGTGGCGGACGATCCGCTCGCCTCCGTGGTGCTGGGCACCGGGAAAATGCTCAGCGACTTCCACCTGCTGCGTCAGGTGTGCATCGATTAGGGGCCCGGCGCTACGAAGGCCCCATGTTTGAAATCGCCACTCGCCGCCGCCCCTACGTCCTGCTGGCCTTCGCCCTGCTGTTTCAGATCCTGCTGCTGGCTGTGCAGATCAAGCGTCCGGATGGCGCGCGCCTGATCCGGGTGTGGGCCGTGGAGCTGCTTACGCCGCCCGAGCGCGCCGGCGCCTGGATTCTGGACCGCCTGGGTGGCGCGTGGTCCGGCTACATCGGTCTGGTGCGCGCGAACCGGGAGAATCAGCGCCTCCGCGCTGACCTGGGCCAGATGAGCCTGCGCAACAGCGAACTGGAAGGCCGTGCCGCCGAAGCGCAGCGCCTGGCCGCGCTGCTCGAATTTCGCGACGCGCACGCCGACGCGCCGTTGCTTGCGGCGCGGGTGATCGGGGCGGACGCGGGAGCGGGCCGCGCCGTCTATCTGGATCGCGGGCAGCACGATGGAATTCAGGCCAACATGGCCGTGATCACCCCGCAGGGCGTGGTGGGCAAGGTGCTGGAAGTGTATTCCACCACCGCGCAGGTCTTACTGCTCACGGACAAGTCCAGCGGAGCGGGTGCATTGCTGGCCGGCTCCCGCAGCCAGGGCGCGGCGAAGGGCACGGGAGAGCCCCTGCTGCTGCTGGATTACGTGAGCAACGATCAGGAAGTGGCGCCTGGCGAGCGCGTGCTCACTTCCGGGATGGATCGCATCTTTCCGAAAGACCTGCCGCTCGGCACGGTTGTAGAGGTTCGCCCCGCGAATCCCTTCAAGCAAATTCGTGTGCGCCCGGCGGCCCGGCTCGACCAACTGGAAGAAGTCTTCGTGGTGCTCTCAAAGAAGCAATGGGATTGGGAGGCCGCTCAGGCGGCGGGCGGCAAGCCGGAGCCGGCTCCGGACGGAGATCGCTCCCGCACAGGGGCCCTCTCCCAGCAAGCAAAAACCGGGCAAAGCAAGTCCGCGCCGCCTGCCGCCGAGCGCCCCAAGGACCAACCGTGAATCCCGCCGAGATAGCCGAAAACGCATCCGCCCCGCCGCTATTGATTCGCGGCGTAGTGGAGCCGCGCCTGGAAGTGCACAAGTTCCGCCCGGGCGCGGTGGTGGGCGCATGTTTCTTTGCGCTGGTGCTGCAAGCCTTTGTTCCCGCCAAGGTGTGGAAAGGGGAGATCGTGGGCGATCTCCTGGAATTACCATTGTTGGTCACGCTCTACTTTGGCCTCAGCCGGCGCAATCCGGCGCGAGGGCTGCTGCTGGGGATGGTGGTGGGAATGCTTCAGGACGGGCTGTGCGGCGCCAGCGGCGCGAATCCCATCGGGCTATTCGGCATCGCGCTGACCCTGGTGGGCTACCTGGCTTCCACCATCGGCGCGCGGCTGGACGTGGAGCATCCAGCCAGCCGCGTGGTGCTGGCCTTCGCCTTTTTTTATTTTCACCGGCTGGCCTATGTGCTCACCAACCGCTGGCTGCTGGCTCAGAACATCCCGTGGATGAATGGACGGCTGCTGGCCGCATCGCTGGTCACCGCGGTGCTGGCCTGGCCGCTCTTCGCCCTGCTCGACAAGCTCCGCCAGGACGAAGATTAGCTGAGGCCGTACAAAGGCGCAGTCAAACGGTCGAATTCCGTCGCCGGCCCGAAGAGCGCCGGAGTCCCAGAGCGGAATTCACCATAGCCAATGCTGGTCTCGAATATGGTATGATGCAGGCTATGGCGACAGCGCGTAAGATTACCGTCGAGGTGCCGCCGGAGCTGCTGGAGAAGGCGCAGCAAGCCAGCGGAACGGGCATCACCCAGACGGTTCGTGCCGGACTTCAACTCATCGCCGCTTCGCAGACCTACTCCCGCCTGCGCCAGTTCCGGGGTAAGGTGCGCTTCTCGCGCACGGTCGCTGCGCTCAGGGCCGATCGGTGATCGCCGCCGACACCAGTACTTGGGTTGCATTTCTGGAGGGTCGAGCCGAAGAGGATGCGAATCTGCTGGACCGCGCCTTGGCTGACCGCCAGGTGGTTATGGTCCCCGTGGTTCTCACCGAGTTGTTGAGCGATCCAAACCTCCTTCCGGCCGTCGCCCAGACGCTCGCGCAGGTGCCCCTCATCGAAATTGGGGCCGGATTTTGGCAACGGGCCGGAGCTTTGCGGGCCAAGGTGCTTGCGAAGCGCCGTAAGGCGCGCCTGGGAGACGCGCTTATTGCGCAGTGCTGCGTGGACGGGGGCGTTTCACTTCTGACCCGGGACCGCGACTTCCGCGCTTTCACCGAGTCCGCGGAGTTGGACCTTCTGCTTTTTCCCCGCAACCGCTGAGTTCCGCGCGGTCTCCGGCCATGCCGGTAAACATGTCTCCACGCACCGCCATGTCGAACCGTTCCGGCGCATCCGCGGCCTGGCGATCCTGGCTTCTAGTCGAGGTCTGGGGCGAGAGCGGCAGGAAAAGCGCCAGCACGAGCGCGATACCGAGCGGAGAAAATGAGATGGAACGGCCGCGGCGTGCGCGCGAGCACAGCGCGCTGCCGCAATTCTTCTCTTGCCGCTCCTCCATGCGCGCCTCCAGGACAAATGCTCGCGGAAGGGATTGATTTTTCCGCTGCCGACAATACGCACTGCGGCCCGCAAGATTTCACGCGCCGCGTCGAAGGGCTTTGTTGTGCTTCCGCGCGGTGGGAGTCCATCCTCTTTCCCCCCGGCCCACCCTTCCCCTGTCCCTCCGGCGGGCTGGCCGGGAGGGCTGTTTACCCCAAGGCGCCAGGCACCTTGCAGAACTGCTTGCAGAATGATAGGTTTGCGCGGGTTTCGAAAGATTGGCCCAGGGGCTCCCAGGGGCGGGTGTCCCCACATAAATTTCCAGAGTTTTTGCACAGCTTCGCTTCCTGCCATGGCTGGCCTGGCCCCCCGGTCCCGATGGCTCGGGATCCGGGGCGAAGACCGAGGGCGAAGTTTTGGAGCACAGGCGCACTCGCCATGATCCTGCCCCAGCAGGCCGGCGCTTCCGCTCCCGCAGTGAGAAGGGCACGTGAACGACTGGCAAGGCAGGGACACCCGGCTTCCGCAGGAACGGCTGACGCTATTTTCGTATGGCGTCGTCGCGCTGTTGTGCCTGTTGCTGCTCGGATTCTGGAAGCTGCAGGTCCTCGATTCGGGCTACTACGGCCAACTCGCGGAACGCAACCGCATCCGTTCGATACCGGTGATCGCGCCGCGCGGGCGCATGCTGGACCGCGAAGGGCGCGTGCTGGTGGACAACTACCCCTCCTTCAGCGTGCTGCTGCTGCGTGAAGATCAGCCGCTGTTGCAGCAACACCTGGCGGAAATCGCCGAGGGCCTGGAGATGCCCCTGGAAGACCTCCAGCAGCAGATTGAGGCCTCCCGCGGCCTTCCGCGCTTCAATCCCATTGTGGTGAAGCCGGAAGCCTCCCCCGCCGACATCGCCTTCATTGAGTCGCACCGCGCGGATCTGCCCTTGCTGGAGCTGCTCATGGTGCATCGCCGCAGATATCCGAGCGGCGGACTGCTGGCGCACGCCATCGGCTACGTGGGTGAAGTGAGTGAAAAGCAGATTGAAGCCAGCGGCGGGCGTTTGCGGCCGGGCGACATTGCGGGAAAGTCCGGGCTGGAACGCACTTACAACGACACGCTGATTGGCGAAGACGGAATGCGCCGGGTGATCGTGAACAGCCTGGGAAAAGAAGTGGGCCGCCTGGAGCAGAAAGAAGCGGTTCCCGGAAAGCCCGTCCACTTGACTATTGATTACGATTTGCAGTTGGTGGCGGAGAATTCTCTGGGACCGCAGCAGGGCGCGGTGGTGGCTCTGGACCCGCGCAACGGAGAAGTGCTGGCGATGACCAGCCACCCGGCCTTCGACCCGAAGGATTTTGCGGTACGCATCTCCAAGGAAGAATGGCAGGAACTGAACGAAGATCCCGCGCGCCCATTGCTGAACCGGGCCATCCAGGCACAACTGGCCCCCGGTTCGGTCTTCAAGGTGGTGATGGCCACGGCCATGCTGGAATCCAAGGCCGTGCCGGAGGATTTTTCCGTAACCTGTACGGGCGCGGAGGATTTTTACGGGCGGCAATTCAAATGCCACATTTTCGGAAAAGGCGGACACGGGCACGTCGAGCTGCACGACGCGATCGTGAAGTCGTGCGACATTTTCTTCTACAACCTGGGCAAGCGCCTCGGGATTGACCGGATTTCTTATTACGCGTCGCAGCTCGGCCTGGGCCGCCACACCGGGATTGATTTGCCAGGCGAGCAGGAGGGGTTGGTCCCCTCCGAGGAATGGAAGGAGCGCACCTTCAAGCAGAAGTGGTATCCCGGCGAGACGATTTCCGTTGCCATTGGCCAGGGGGCCATTACCGCCACTCCGCTGCAGCTCGCCCACACCATCGGCGGCGTGGCCATGGGCGGCGCGTTCCATCGGCCGCACCTGCTGCTGGGCGCGAAGGATACGGACCAGCCCAGCTTCCCCATTTCCGAAGCGACCACCGAAAAAATCAGCCAGGCCATGCTGGGCGTGGTGGGCGAGGCCGGAGGCACGGCGCACCTGGTGCACCTGGAAGGTATCGAGTTTTGCGGGAAGACCGGTTCCGCGCAACTCATCAGCAACGAAGGCAAAGCGCGGGCGGGGCACGTAACCGGCAAGCAGCTGGTGGACAACGCCTGGTTCGTGGGTTTTGCTCCGCGGCGCAATCCGGAAATTGTGGTGGCCGTGCTGGTGGAGCATGGGGTGCATGGCGCTTCCGCTGCGGCCCCGGTGGCGCGCGATATCATCAAGGCTTACTACGACAAGAAGTCGAGCCAGGAAAAGAAGCAGTACACCGTGGAGATGAAGCACTACGACGTCGAGCCGGCGCAGACGCCGCAGGCCGTGGCCAGCATCGTGGGCGTGCCGGCGGCCAAGGCCTCCCCACGGTAGAGGATTGTGGTCGCGCCCGCACCGTCCCCCCGGGAGAGCCTGGGCGTGAGAGCCAGAGGACCTGAACTGTGAACGCAATGAGGACGGAAAGCCGCATCCGGGAATTTGATTGGGCGATGCTCGTGCCGGTGCTGTTGTTGTGCGCCATTGGCGTGCTGCAAATCGCTTCCGCCACGCGCGGCGGCAATCTGGACGGGCTGCAATGGAAGCAGCTTGAATGGATCGCCATGGGCCTGGTGGGAATGGTGGTGCTTTCGCGGATTGACTACCACGCGGTGCTGGAGCAGGCGCCCGCGTTGTATATCGGAGCCCTGCTGCTGCTGATTTCCGTGCTCCTGCTGGGTCACGCCAAATTTGGGGCCCGGCGCTGGCTCTCCCTGGGGTCCTTCAACCTTCAGGTATCAGAACTGGCGAAGTTGGTTATAATAATCGTGTTGGCTCGCTATCTGAGCGAACTGCGGACCGAACGGCTGACCCTGCTGGACCTGGCCAAGATCGGGGTCCTGACGGGCTTTCCCACGCTGCTCATTCTCTTGCAGCCAGACCTGGGAACGGCGCTGGTGGTGGTGGCGCTGGTGGCCGTGGGGATGTTTCTGGCGGGACTGGAGTGGAAGCATGCGGTGGCCATCCTGGCGCTTGCCGCGTTGCTGCTGCCGGCCGCCTGGCACGTCCTGAAGCCGTATCAGAAACAGCGTCTGACCGCGTTTTTCCGCCCCGAGGAAACTTCCCAGACCTCGGGCTATCAGACGCAGCAGTCGAAGATCGCCGTGGGTTCGGGAGGCATCCGCGGCAAGGGATTCGGCCAGGGAAGCCAGAACCAGCTCGGCTTTGTTCCCGTGCGCTGGGCGGATTTCATCCTGGCGGGCCTGGCGGAAGAACAGGGATTTATCGGAGTACTGGTGGTTTTGCTCTTGTACCTGGGACTGTTGTTGCGATTAACAGGAACCGCACGGCTGGCCGGCGACCGCGCCGGGATGTATCTGGTGATGGGAGTGGCGGCGGTGATTGGAGTGCATGTGGTGGTGAATTCGGCCATGGTCATCGGCTATATGCCGGTCACCGGAATTCCCCTGCCGTTGATGAGCCACGGCGGCTCCTCCATCGTATTCGTATTTCTGGCCCTGGGTCTGGTGATGAATGTGCGCCTGCGGCGCTTCGTCAACTGATGCCGGGCCGTCAAACATTTCAGATGAGCAGTGAGCCCGGCGCAACAAGCGGCCGGCAAAGGCAGGCAGTTTTGAATCGACCGCACCATTCGAGCGAAGGAAAGGCCCCAGAAGGGCGCAGCGCGCTTGCGGTCCTGCCCCGTGCCGGAGGTTCCGGCCCCGAAACTTCGGGGCGGGGCCTCGCTAGCCGCCCCGCCTCCCGAGACTTCGGGACGGGAGGGAATGGCCCGCAATTCGCGGCCGGCTCACCGAGGAGTTTTCATGTCGAAAGAATTAGTGATCTCCACCAGCCCCCACGAGACACGGGTGGCCATCCTTGAGAACGGCAACCTCGTAGAAATTTACGTCGAACGCGAAAAGGAATACGCGCTAGTCGGCAGCATCTATAAAGGCCGGGTCACTCGCGTGCTCCCCGGCATGCAGTCCGCCTTTGTGGATATCGGACTGGATACGGACGCGTTTCTCTACGTCAGCGACGTGCTTGAAGAAATCGAGGAGTACGATCAAATCGTCTCCACGGTCGAGGACAAAGTCGCCAAGATGGAGGAGCAAGGCGGCCAGGTCTTTTCCGCCGAGGCGGGCGCGCCCGTGGACGAACCCCCCGAAGTAACCGGGAGTGATGAGCCTGCGCAGCCCCAGGGCAATGAAGCCCCCCCGCAGATTCAGGAGCACAATGCACCGCAGGGCGGCAATCTCCGGCAGGAAAATTACCGCGGGGGATACCGCGGCCAGGGTCCGCCGCGCGACGGCGGATTCCGCCGGGGGGACCAGGGCAATCGCTACGGTGGGCGAGGCGGCCAGCAGGGCGGTGGTTTTGATCGCCCCGCCGGCCAGGGCGGCGGATACGGCCGTGGCCCGCGGCAGGGACGCGGCCGGCGCGGACGGCCCCACGGCCGCGGACACGACGACCGCAGATCGCTCCCCAATTCCAAGTATGTAAGCCCCGGCGGGGGGTATTCGCCCTCTGGCGGTCCACAACGCAATTTTGGCGGCGGGGGGCGTTTTGAACCGCCCCGCGATTCCTCCTCGTCCGCGGATGCCCTTGAACCGATCATTCTCCCCGGCGAGTCGCTGGCCAAATACAAGAATCGCGCTCCCGGCAGTTCCGGGTTGGCCGGGCCGCTGGCTGCCGGCGCCATCCCCATGAGCGCAGAGGAAGCCGTTGCAGCCTCTGCTCCTCCTGAGGTGCGGGAGAATCAAACGCACGTCGATGACGTCCATCCCGCCGGGAGGGAAGAGTTCCCCCAGGAAGACCGAGGCGAACGCGAAGTGGCGCCGGCCGCTGTTGAAATTCACCGGCAGGCTCCCGTTCCGGTGGAACACGCAACCTTCGAGGAGCCGGCCCCGGCAGAGTCCGAAGTAGATTCCGCCGAGCCCAGCAGCAGGGAAGTGTCCGCTCCCTCCGCGGGACCGGCCGCCGCCTCCGCGCACGAAGAGCCCGGGAAGGAAGACCTTTCTGAAGTGGAAGCCGCAGCCCTGCTGGAGGCGGCTATGGAGGATGCCCAGGATGCCACCATCGCGGATGACTCGCAGGGGCATCTCGACGCCGCGTACCCGGCTGCGGAGGCCGGTTCCGAACCCGCGGTAGCGGCGGAATCCGAAGAGGAAGAGACCGACCGCGAAATTCGCGAGGGGATTTTTGAAGAGGCCGCCGGCGCGGTCCAGGAACGCAGCGAACCGGAAACGCCCGAAGCCTTTGAGGAGCGCAAGGCGCGCGTCGAAAGCGATCCGCGGCAGCGCTTCCAGCGGCCCATGCATCGCGGACGTCCCGGGGGCGGGCGCGACCGCGGCCCTGCTCCGCGCGGCGGCCGTCCGCAGCGCGGGCGCTCTTACGAGCGCCATCAGGCGCAGCGGCGCTCGCAATCCATCTCCGACCTGCTCAAGCCCGGCCAGGAGGTGATCATCCAGATCGCCAAGGAGCCGCTGGGCAAAAAGGGCGCGCGCATTACCAGCCACGTGGCCCTGCCCGGCCGCTTCCTGGTGTACATGCCCACGCTCCAGCACACCGGCGTGTCGCGAAAGATCAACTCCGGCGAGGCGCGCGCGCGGCTGCGCCACCTGGTGACGGAATACAATACGCAGTTTCCCGGTGGGTTCATCGTGCGCACCGCGGCCGAGTCTGCCAGCGAGGCGGAAGTCCGGGCGGACATCGAATACCTGGGCAAAACCTGGCAGGAAATCAAAACCCGCGCGGAGCAGCGCCGCGCGCCGTCGCTGCTGCACCGCGACTTGAACCTGGTGGAGCGCGTGCTGCGCGATTACTTCAGCCCGGATTTCACCGCCATTTGGGTGGATAGCCAGGAAGAATACACGCGCGTGGCGGAGTTCATCGGCCGCTTCCAGCCCGAGCTGGTGGCCCGCGTGAAGCTCTACACCAAGGAAGCGCCGATCTTCGAGGAGTTCGGTATCCAGCAGGAAATCGACAAGGCGCTGCGCCCAAAGGTGTGGCTCAAATCCGGCGGGTACATCGTGATCAATCACACCGAGGCGCTGGTGGCGATTGACGTCAATACCGGCAAATTCGTGGGCAAGGGCTCGAACCGGCTGGAAGACACAATCGTCAAGACCAACACGGAAGCGTGCAAGGAAATCGTCCGCCAGATCCGCCTGCGCGATCTGGGGGGCATCATCGTGGTGGACTTCATCGACATGGAGGAGCGCAAGAACCGCATGAAGGTGATGCAGGCGCTCGAAGAGGCCCTGCGCGACGACCGCGCCCCCTCCAAGGTCCTGGGCTTCAACGAATTCGGCCTGGTGAATATCACCCGCAAACGCACCAAGCAGGCCCTCGAGCGTACCCTGTGCCAGCCGTGCATTTATTGCAGCGGCTCCGGCATGATCAAGAGCGTGCACACCATCTGCTACGAGGCCCAGGCGGAAGCCCGCAAAATGGCCCCGGAGCTGGATGGCCAGAGCCTGACGCTGCGCGTCCACCCGGAAATCGCCAAGGCGCTCAAAACGCGCGAGTCCGCGCTGATCGAAGAGCTCGAGCGCTGGACCAAGAAGAGCGTGATCATCCACGGCGACCCGTCGCTCCACTGGGAGCAGTACGACATTTATTAGCTTTCCGCAGCGCAGTCTTGCCAGCCGCCGGGCGTTTCGCCGGCGCGGGCTTTCCGGTGAGGCGCGCGCTTTCGTGGCCGCGCTGACTGCGCTAGACTCCTTCGCGCATTGATGTTCGTACCCGCTGTGCCCGGCAACGGGCAGAGCCCCGAATTCTTCAGGAGGACCTGACTCATGAAACTAGGTTGTGCATTGATCGCCGCATCCGTCCTGTTCCTGGCACCACGGCTTTCCGCGCAGGCCGATCCCCAAGCGCCCGGAGGCCAGTCGCAGCAGATGACCACGCCGGAGGCGCAGCGGCCGCAGCAGCCGCGCCGGCTCGTCCAGCAGCCGCCGCAACAGGGGCAGGCGCGTGGAGAGGAGGGCGCGGGAGGCAAGCCACAGAAACAACTGCCGCCGCCGGAAGAGAAAAGCGTGGTGACGCATCACACCGCGCACATCGGCGGCCAGACCATCAATTACACGGCCACCGCCGCCACTTACGTGATTAAAGCCGACGATGGGACGCCGAAAGCCAGCATGTTTTACGTGGCCTATACCAAGGAAGGCGTCGCGGACCCGGCGCAGCGCCCGGTCTCTTTCGTGTACAACGGCGGCCCCGGCTCCGCGTCCCTCTTCACCCACATGGGCATGGGCCCACGGCGCGTGGTGCTGACGCCGGACGGCCACGGCATGCCCGCTCCCTACGCGATTGTGGACAACGAAGACTCCTTTCTCGACGCCACTGACCTGGTATTCATTGACGCCATCTCCACCGGCTACAGCCGCCCTGTGCCCGGCGAATCGCCGGCGCAATTTCACGGCATCATCGCGGATGCGAATTGGTTCGCGGACTTCATATTCCAGTACATCACGCGGAATGAGCGCTGGGCCTCCCCCAAATTCCTGATCGGAGAAAGCTATGGAACCACCCGGTCAGCGGAACTGGCGGGAGTCCTCCAGGAACGCCACGAAATCTACCTGAACGGAATCGCGCTGGTTTCCGCGGTAGCCTTTTCGAACTGGGGCGCGGACAACCGGTTTGTCTTTTATCTCCCCACCTTCTCGGTTACCGCCTGGTACCACAAATTGCTGCCGGCGGACCTGCAAAGCCAGACCGTCGAGCAGGTGGCCCAGCAGGCGCGCGAATTCGCGCACGGCGAGTACGCCCAGGCTCTCGAAAAGGGCGACAACATCACGCCCGCCGAATACCAGAAAGTGGTGCAGGACATTGCGCGCTTCACCGGCCTCACCCCCAAGTACATCGAGCACTCCAACCTGCGCGTCAGCCCCTTCCGCTGGTTCAAAGAGCTGGAGCGCGACAAGCGCCGCACCATCGGCCGCCTGGACTCCCGCTTTGAAGGCATGGACGTGGATGCCGCCGGCGAGCGGCCGGAATACGATCCCAGCGAGGCCTCCTACGAGGGCGCCTACGTGGCCATGTTCATGGACTACGTGCGCCGCGAGCTGAAGTGGGAGAGCGAAATGTATTACACGGTCAGCGCCAACGTGCGCCCCTGGGACCAGACTGGGAACACGGAAGTGGCGGAAGTGCTGCGCGGAGCCATGACCCAACAGACGCACTTGAAAGTGCTGGTGCTGTGCGGGTATTACGACGTGGCTACTCCGTTCAACGGCATCGAGCACACCTTCTCGCACATGCACATGGAGCCGCCCATCCAGAAAAACGTGAGCTTCGCCTACTACAAGGCGGGACACATGATGTACATCGACCGCGCGGAACACGACAAACTGCACAAAGACGTGGACGCATTCATCAACGCCGGCTACGCCGCGAAATGAAATGGTCGTTGTAGGGGCACGGCATGCCGCGCCCCTACCGCCCCGGCAAATCGCGCCGGCGACCGGGCTGCGAATCTATGATTGCGTTGCCGGCGAAACCGCGGCGTGGCTCTGCTCGTGCCCGTGCGCGGGGACCATCTCCGCGATCTTGCGGTAATGCAGCCAGGCAAAGAGCGCGCACAGCGCCAATTGCGCAGGCAATGCGAGCAACCACACGGGACGCTGCGCAACCCACTGCAATGGGTTTGGCGCCAATGCGGCCCAGGGAAGAGGCAGCAAAACCAGGAAATTGAAAGTCTTTTCGTCCAGCCAGCCGAAGGCACTCAAGAAGATCACGCTGCACAGATAAAATGCGCCCAGGAATACGAAAGCGATCAACGACGGATAGCGCGAGCGGCGGAGTTTCATCCACTGAAAATAGGAGAGGTCGCGCAACACCGCAGCCAGCAGGAAAACAATCTGGAACGCGGAGACTCCCAGGTCCAGGTTGCCACGCAGCACGGAAGAAAACGCAAAGCGAGTCCACACCAGGGCGGCGACACAGGCCGCGGCCACCAGAACATAGCTAGCCGGCCAAACAGCATCCCGCCAGCCAAGTCCCGGGGCCGCCGTTTCGTGGGCGAGCCTGCGGCTCTGGTCCCGGCTGCGCAGCAAGGTGACTCCTAAGAAGTAGAGCAGAGCAATGTTGATTCCAAGGAAAAATGTAAACACGGTCGCACGCTGCGCAGGCAGGGAGGCTCCCCGCGCCATGTCCCACTCGCGCAGCGTATAGAATGCGAGAAGGACCAGGTTGATGTAACACACCAGTCCCACCGACTGCGCCGGGGAGTACAGCTCGAGATCTGCGGTGTCCCGCTTCATATTCCTCACCAGCGCCACCAGGAGCCAAGCGAGCAGGGTAAGGTACAAAATCACGAGAACGGGGACGTGGTGCACTGGCCGTCCAAACACCATGTCTGTCCACTTCGAAGCTGCATAGGGCATTCCTTGCCAGTCCAGTTTCGCCTGCGTTTGCCAGGATCCCTCGGCGGCAAACATCACTCCGGCCCACGGTCCGGTGGATTTCAGGTCCGACTGATCCTGCCCAGGCAGCGCAAGGAACGGCAGAAGCAGTACGAACAACGCTGCCGGCACGCCGGTCCCGCCGCGGGGGCTCAACAGAGAAACCAACAGCGCCAGGGCGTGCACCACGATGGTTCCAACGAGCATGATCCCCAGCCCCGCGAGGAAATTCGTCCAACCGATGTGCCCCGCCACGGCGCCCACCAGGGCCGCGGGCAGCAGGCAAGCGGCAAGGAAATAGAAATAAATCGGCGCGCCAAAGAGCTTTCCAAGGGTGAGTTCGATAGGCGACAGGCGCGTCACACGCTGGAAGTCGTAGGTGTTGCGTTCGCGCTCCCGGTAGATGGAGAGAGCGCACGCTACGCCTCCTCCCACGCCCAGCACTGCCAACTGGACGCCGAGCGCCGTGGTCATGAATGTCTTTCCCCAATCCGGCAGATGCTGATTTTCGGCGAAAGTCGCATGGACCGCGTAGCCGGTGGCCCAGGAGAGCAATGCTGTGATCGCCACAGTCCCCACCAGCCGCGCCGGACGCATCTGCGCGCGGAAGTTGCGGATGAACTCCGGATTTTCCCAGAGCGGCATCACATCGTTTCTCCGTTGGAAAGCCGTGCGTAGAGCTGCTCAAACGTCTCGCCGGCATCCTGCACGCCGCACACCGGGCCGCCCGCGGCCACCAGTTGCCGCACCAGTTCGGCCGTACCCGCGTCGTCTCCCGAAAACGTGAACTCCGCTTCCGCGGCCCCGGCGGAGGTTACGCCGCTTACGCCTGGCTGCGCACCGAGCCACTGCACGAGCGCAAACCCCGGCGCGGCCAGCCGGATACCCACGCGGCGCGGCCCTCGCGCCTCCTGCATGACGGTTTCCAGCGGGCCGCAGCGCAGCAGATGGCCCTTCTCCATAATTCCCACGGAGGTGCAGATCTCCTCCACATCGGAGAGGATGTGCGTGGTGACGAAAATTGTGGCCCCAGCGCGGTTCAATTCCATCAGCAACTGCTTCAGTTCGTGCCGCGCCTTCGGGTCCAGGCCCGACGCAGGCTCGTCCAGCAGCAACACCGGCGGGTTGTGCACCACGGCGCGCGCGATTCCCAGGCGTTGCTTCATGCCCCGCGAAAGCCCGGCGATAAAGGCATCCCGCTTTCCTTCCAGTCCCACTTCGTGGATGACTTCGTCCACGCGCTTGGAAATCTGCCCGGGCGGCATTTTGTAAGCGCGGGCGAAGAATTCCACGTATTCCCACACCTTCAGGTCTTCGTAAACGGAGAAGAAATCGGAGAGGTAGCCCAGATAGCGCTGGGCGTCTTCCGGATGCCGCTCCACGTCTACCTCATGGACGGTCACGCGCCCGGCCGTGGGCCGCAGCAGGCCGCACATCATGCGCAGGGTGGTGGTTTTTCCGGCGCCGTTCGGCCCCACGAGCCCGAAGATTTCGCCTTTGGGAACGAGCAGATCCAAGCTGTCCGCAGCCACCAGCGTTCCGGACTTACCTCCCGGCATGTCGTATTCTTTGGTCAGCCGTTCCAGATGGATCATGGGCGCTTTACCGCATTCTATGCGGCGATCACTCTATGTAACGAGTTTGCTTTCCGATTAGTTCCTCATCGCTTACCGGCCAGCCGTAGGGGTGCCGCTGGCCGCGCCCCGCCTTGCTGCTTACCGGAGAGCCGTAGGGACGCCACTTTCTGCGCCCCTCTTCGCGCGGTCCCCTTGTGCCGTAGCGTGCCGGCCGCGCTTGACTCGCCCACAGCACACGTGTTTAGCTCTGCCTCGCAACAGGCGTCGTTGTACGCCGGATTTGAAACAGGGGAGGTT
This sequence comes from Binatia bacterium, assembly GCA_035517515.1. Lineage (GTDB taxonomy): Bacteria > Acidobacteriota > Terriglobia > Acidiferrales > UBA7541 > JOPF136. The sequence goes on along the minus strand of DATIYQ010000089.1, from coordinate 5,403 downwards.
TCCATGGCTGTCGCTCGCGTCACCAAGATTACCGCAGCATCCCCCAAGGGTTTCAAGGAAGCGGTGGAGGAAGGCATGAACCGCGCCACCAAGACCCTGCACGGGATTACCGGGTTTGAGGTCATCTCCCTGAAGGGCAAGGTGGAGAAGGGAAAGACCGTCGAATACAGAGTGACCATGGAGGTCACTTTCATTCTCGACTAGGCGGGATGGTGCATCACTGGTCCCTTGGGGTGCGTGTTTGTGCATGTGCGGCTTAGCTTCGCGGCCTGCGGGCTGGCATTCTGCGCCACGGCCTGCCTGCATCCCAGGATCGGCCCGGATTCGCTGCCTCGCGACCGCGCCCTCTACAGCCTCTCCCTGGCGGATTCCTGGAAAGAGCAGACGCTCCTCAACATCATCAAGATCCGATACGTTGACCCGCCCATCTTCATTGATGTGGGAAACATGGTTTCCAGCTACGCGCTGACTCAGACTGCCTCCGCAGGCGCGGTCATCGAACCCGGCGGATCGAGTGCGGGAACCCTGGGCTTTTCCGGAATGCTCTCCGCCACACCCACCATCACTTACATTCCGTTAACCGGCAGCGCGTTCATCAAAGGACTGCTCACTCCGCTGCCGGCGCCGTCGGTGTTTGCCGCCATTCAGAACGGCTCGGCGGCGGACGCCATCTTGCTCGCGACTCTATTTTCCATCAATGGCTTAAAAAACCAGCAGGCCTCCATGCAGGGAATTACCCCCGCCGACCCGGGATTCCATCAGGTTCGCGCCCTATTGCGCAAGATTCAGCTCTCCGGGGCCATCCGGATGTATGTGAAGGAGGACGCGCGCAAGGAGCAGACCAGTATTCTTGCCATTCGCGGCAAAGACATTTCGCCCGACATGATGGCTGATAGCCGGGAATTACGCCGCTTGCTGCGTCTGAATCCGGAGGCCACGGAATTCACGCTGGTTTCCGCTCCGGTTCCGTCCAGCGACACAGAGATCGCGGTTTTAACCCGGTCGCTGATCAGCCTGATGATCAACATGGCCGCGCAGGTGGAAGTGCCTCCGCAGGACCTTGAGCAACACCGGGCCTTTGCCGGGTTTGAAAAGGACAGGGAAACTCCCGGCGTGGCCACTCTGATCCGCATCCATAGCGCGAAGGCCAAGCCGGCGGATGCCTTTGTCTCCGTAAACTATCGGAATATGTGGTTCTGGATTGATGACGGCGATCTGGAATCGAAACGGGAGTTTTCGCAGTTGATGACCCTGTTCACCATGGCGGATACCAGCCCCAGGGAGAATCTGCCGGTGATCACCATCCCCGCACATTGAGGTCTAAGGGCGCGGCGCCCCGTGGTGCGCGGGTCCCGCGGATGTGCTCTTGCTCCCGCGCCGTTGCGCGGCGGGAATGCGCGTGCTAGCGTGCAGCCACGCTGCGCCGATTGGGGACGTCTATGCGCCACAAACCGCACGAGCACGACAGCATGCATCACGGCCACCCGCATCACCACCACGATGGACATGACCACAACCATGGCCCGTCGCGCCGCGCATTTCTTTCTTCGCTCATCTCCGCCACTGTTTTCGCACCGTGGGCCTTCGGCCAGCAACAATCTCCGGCGGAGCTGGCCGAACGCTTTCGCCAGAGGTCGGAGGAGGCGGAACGCCAGGGCCTGGCTGAGCCGTTCAAAGGCATCACCACGAACGGCACCGCTCTGCCCGGGCTGTTCCAAATCGCCCCCACCGGTGTGTCCACAGAGCCCGTGCGCGCCGCCGCGGAGAAGTTCATTGCCTCGCTCTCCGGTGGGCAGCTCGCCCGCACTTTGTTTCCCGTGGACGATCCCCAATGGCGTAAATGGATGAACCAGCATTTCTACGTGCGCCAGGGCACCAGCTTTCAGGAGATGACCGAGGCGCAGCGCGGGGCGGCCTTTGGACTGCTTCGCGCCGCGCTGAGCGTCAAAGGGTTCGAGCTGACCCGCAACATCATGCGCCTCAACGAGACGCTGGCCGAACTGAGCGGCGATCATACTTTTCTGGGAGAGGATCTCTACTACATCACCATTCTGGGCCGGCCTTCGACGGCGGAGCCCTGGGGCTGGCAGCTACAGGGCCACCACAACATCATCAATTATTTTGTCCTTGGGGATCAGGTGGTCATGACCCCACACTTCCTGGGTTCCGAGCCGGTCCGCGCGCCTTCCGGCAAGTACCAGGGCCTGGAGATCCTCCAGCAGGAGCAGAACGACGGCTTGGGGATGCTCGGATCGCTGCCGGATGGCCAGCGGCGCAAAGCCGTGCTCAATTTCTCCAAGACGGGGAATAACAATCTCTCGGAAGCCTTCAAGGACAACATTGTGCTCGATTATGCCGGGGTGCGCGCGGGCGATCTGGACACGCCGGCGCGGCGCCGGCTAATGGATCTGGTCCACCTGTATGTGAGCAACATGGACGAAGGGCACGCCCGCGTGAAAATGGACGAGGTCGCCCGCCATCTCGATTCCACCAGCTTCGCCTGGATTGGCGGTGCCGCGCCGGACAGCGTGTTCTACTACCGCGTACACAGCCCGGTGATCCTCATCGAGTTTGATCACCAGCGCCCCGCGTTCCTGAAGGACGTGCCGCATCCCGAGCTGCCCAACCAGCAGCACATCCACTGCGTGGTGCGCACGCCCAACGGCAACGACTACGGGAAGGACCTGCTGCGCCAGCACTACCTGGCCCACCCGCACAAGACTCCGCAATGAGTGGCGAGTGGCCGGAGTCCGACCGCCCCGGTTTGGATCTTCCCGGCCGCTGGTCCACCGGCGCCTGCCTCGCCTGGCGGGCGTAGCAAGATGGCCCGGACGCGGGCACGGCAAACCTGGGTCGGAAGAAGCTCACTCTGGGCTGCCCGCCGCGAACAGGGGGAAGTGTCATGAAAATTGCGAAGTTTTTCCAACGCGTGATCGTACTCTCAGTTCTGATACTCGGTGTTTCCGCCAGTGCCGGCCCGCAGAAAGGCGCTTATAACCTGCTCAAAAAGGTCCCGCTCGGCGCAGCACCCGGCGGAGGCGAATATTTCGACTACATCGCCGTGGATTCCGCCGCGCGCCGCGTGTACGTCTCTCATGGCACGGAGTTTCTGGTTCTGGACGCGGACAGCCTGGCGCGGGTGGGGGCCATTGATGGTTTGAAACGTTGCCACGGCGTGGCTTTGGTTCCGGATCTGGGCAAGGGATTCATCACCGACGGCGGCGCGGGAGAAGTGGTCATCTTCGACCTGGCCACTCTGAAGGTCACCGGCAAGATCCACACCGAGCAAGACGCGGACTCCATCATCTACGACCCCGCCTCCAAGCGCATTTTCTCCTTTAATGGCGACCCGAAGAGCGCCACGGTGATTGATCCCGCCAGCGGCACGGTGGTGAAGACCCTGGCCATGGGTGGCGGGCCGGAGTTTGCCGCCGCCGACGGGCAGGGAATGGTTTACAACAACATCGAAGACAAAAACGAGCTGGCGGCATTAGACTCCCGCGCGCTCACCATCAAGGCGCGCTGGCCCGTGGCCCCCGCTGGCGGGCCCACTGCGCTGGCTATGGACGTGCGCCACCGCCGCCTGTTCAGCTCTGGCCGCAACCCGCAGATGCTTGTGGTCATGGATGCCGATTCGGGAAAAGTGATTCAGTCGTTTCCCATCAGCGCCGGTGTTGATGCCAACGTGTTTGATCCGGGCTCGGCGTTGCTTTTCGTCTCCACGCGCGAGGGCAAGGTTCACATCTTTCACCAGGACTCGGCCGATACGTACAGCGTGTTCCAGACCGTCACTACGGAGTTCGGCGCAAAAACCATGGCCCTGGACACCGAGACCGGCCATTTCTTTGTGAGCACCGCGGATTTCGCCCCGGCCTCTGCACCCACGGCCGCGCAGCCCAATCCTCGCCGCGCGCCCGTCCCTGGTACCTTCCGTCTCCTGGTTTATGGGCGATAGGGATTGTCAAGCAACCGCGCTGCGCGCCTACCGGCACGTGGCGGCGCCCGGAGCGATTGTTCCCATCCGGCGTATAATGCCCCCCGCATTGACTCCAGGGGGCAACCCATGATCCGGCGCATACTTCCAGCAACTCTCTGCCTTCTCGTCGCAGCTTCCGGCATCCGCGCGCAAGACGCAGCGCTCCAAGCCCAGGTCGCCCCGATCCTGCCCGACGCCCGCGCCCTGTATGAGGACATCCATCAGCATCCCGAACTCTCTTCTCACGAGACGCGCACCGCCGCTCTGCTCGCCGAACGGCTCCGTGCGCTCGGCTACGAGGTTACGGAACACGTGGGCGGTACGGGCGTGGTGGCCATTTTGAAGAACGGGCCGGGGCCTACGGTAATGCTGCGCACGGAGCTGGATGCGCTTCCCGTCGAGGAAAAGACCGGCCTGCCTTACGCCAGCAAGGTCCACGTCAAGGATGACAGCGGGCGCGAGGTGGGCGTGATGCACGCCTGCGGTCACGACGTGCACATGTCCGTTCTGTGGGGCACCGCCGCGATGATGGCCCGCGCCAAAGATGCCTGGCACGGGACCCTGATGCTGATTGCCCAGCCCGCGGAAGAAACCGTTAGCGGCGCGCGCGGGATGGTGGCCGACGGCCTGTTTACGCGCTTCCCCAAGCCGGACGTCGGCGTGGCCCTGCACGACACCAACGGGCTGCCTGCCGGCAAGGTCGGCGTGACCCCGGAATACTCGCTGGCCAACGCCGATTCCGTGCGCATCACCGTGTACGGCAAGGGTGGCCATGGCTCTGCCCCTGATGCCACCATCGACCCCATCTTGATTGCCGCCAGCATCGTGGTCCGCCTGCAATCCGTGGTGGCCCGCGAGATTCATCCCGGCGATGCCGGCGTGATTACCGTGGGATATTTCCAGGCCGGAACAAAAAACAACATCATCCCCGACCAGGCGCAACTGGGGCTCACCATCCGCTCCTATAAGCCCGAGGTTCGCAAGCACCTGCTGGCGGCGATTGAACGCATCGCCCGGGCTGAGGCGGAAGCCGGCGGGGCGGAGAAAATGCCCCTGGTGGAGCATCTCGAGGCGACTTCCGCGCTCTACAACGATCCCGTGCTCGCCCGCCACCTGGTGCCGGTGCTGGAAGCCGCTTTGGGGAAGGGCAACGTCTTGATCACCCCGCCGGCCATGGCCTCGGAGGATTATTCCTACTTCGTCGAGCAGGGTGTTCCCTCCTTCTTTTTCGCGCTGGGCGTTGCCGACCCCGAAAAACTGGCTCAGGCGCGCGCCTCCGGTCAGCAGCTTCCCTCCAACCACTCGCCATTTTTCGCCCCGGTCGAGGATCCCAGCCTGGGCATCGGCATTGCCGCGGAGGTTTCTGTGCTGCGGGACCTGCTCCGCGGCAGTTCCGCAGACGTGAGCAAAATCACAGAGCATAAGGG
>DATIYQ010000088.1:0-3346 GCA_035517515.1 Binatia bacterium | reverse complement strand
AGGCACGTCGGCAGAGATTGCGCCGGAGTCGAGCCGCCACCCACCACGGATTGCCCGGCGGAGATTTCCACCTCCGCCTCTCCGGCCGGAAGCCGCGCGGCCAGCGCGCGCGCCCTTCGTTCGATCTCCGTGGCCGGCAGGCGGATCATGCGCAGCGCGGGGATTTCGTCCAGCGCCCCGCGCAGCACCGCGGAAAGCGTCGCTTCCAGCGCGGCGATTGTCAGCTTGTCCACCCGCAGGGCGCGGTAAAGCGGATTGCGCCGGATGCGGTCCAGCAGCGCGCGCCGCCCCGCAATGATGCCCGCCTGCGGCCCGCCCAGCAATTTGTCTCCACTGAAGGTCACCACCCCCGCGCCCGCGGCGATGCTGGCCTGCGCCAGCGGCTCTTCCAGGCCGTAGCCCGAGAGGTCCACCAGGCAGCCCGAGCCCAGGTCTTCATACACCGGCACTCCCGCGCGCGCGCCCAGTTCCACCAGGTCGGCGAGCGAAGGCCTCCCGGCGAACCCCACGATGCGGAAGTTGGAAGGGTGCACGGACATCAGCAGGCGCGTCTCCGCGCTCACTGCGGATTCGAAGTCCGCCAGGTGCGTGCGGTTCGTCGTTCCCACCTCGCAGAGTGTGGCGCCGCTGGCAGCCATGATGTCCGGGATTCGGAAGCCGTCCCCGATCTCGATCAGCTCGCCACGGGAAACAATCACCTGCCCGCCCCGCGCCAGCGCGTGCAGCACCAGAAAGACTGCGGCCGCGTTGTTGTTCACCACCAGCGCCGATTCCGCTCCCAGCACCCGGGCCAGTTGGCGCGACGTGTGCACGTCGCGCTTGCCGCGCCTTCCGGCTTGCAGGTCGAATTCCAGATTCGAATACCCTTTGGCGGCCTCCACCACGCGCGCGAGTGTGGAGGCGCCCAGGGGCGCGCGGCCCAGGTTGGTGTGCAGCACCACCCCCGTGGCGTTGATCACCGCACGAAGTGAAAACGAGGTATCACGGACCACTTCCTCGCGGACGGCGCGCTCGATCGCCTCCGGCAGCAGAGTTTCCACCGGGAGCGTCGCCCCCTGGGCGATCTCCGAACGCAGGCGGTCCAGAACGGCGCGCGCCGCCTGCAGCAGTACGTTGCGTCCCGCCCGCGCAGCCATCTCTTCCAGCTCCGGCCGTCGCAAAAGATCGTCCACGGAGGGCAGGCGCCGCAGCATCTTCCCGGTATCCGGTTCGCCGCGTGACATGGTCCGACCATTCCAGCACACGGCTCCTGCAGCGCGCAACCGGCAGCCCTGCCGTTGCTGCCTGAGGCGCACGATGATTGACCCGGCCCCCGGCAGGCACTAGGATAAATAGGCCGGCCGCCCTGCGAGTATGGACAAGACGGACGAAGACCTGGGTCAAATCGAACGCGACATCCGCGCGCTGAAGATTGAGTACGAACAGTACTTCGGCGGGGGGCGCTCCCGTCCGCCCAGCGACACCATCTGGCGCATCGAGCAACTGGTCAAGCGCTACTCCGAGCGCGCCGCGGAAATGACCTACGGCCAGCGCTTCCGTTACAACAACCTGGCCCAGACCTATGCCAAGTATCAGGACATTTTCCGCAAGCGCCTGAAGGCCCGGGAAGAAGGCCTGGTCCAGCGCCACTTCGGGGCCGCGGCGCGCGAGATTGAAAAAGAACGCCAGCGTGCGGCGCAACAGGAGGCGGAGCAACGGCCCGCGCCCCCGGTGCCGGCTCCGGCCACGGCTGGGGCCGCCGCAGGTTCCGCTGGCGCGGCTGCCCGGCGTCGCAGCGCGGCGGAGATGATTGGAGAGCCCGGCGGTTATGTGGTCGCCTGTTCAGACCCCGACCGCGAGCGCGAAAAAGTGGCCGACCTCTATAACGTTCTGCTCGAAGCCAAGAAAAACGCCGGAGAAAAGGTGGACGCGCTTACCCTCGACAATTTCACCTCCTTCGTTCGCCAGAAAACCGCGCAACTCAAGCAGCAGGCCAAATGCGATGCCGTCGAATACGCCGTGCAGATCGAAAACGGCCAGATCAAGCTGAAGGCCCGCGTCAAAGGCTGATCCCCCGCAGATTTCGTTTGTAAGCGCCGCTCCTTCCCGCCTTCGTCCTTCTGGTTTCCCATTCCGGGTTCCCCACGTAGAATGTGGATTCTTTTTCCGCACGACTTTCGGTGTGTGCAGCGGAGGGGCGAGCCATGGCCATCGAGCGCGCGCTGATCAGCGTTTACGACAAAACTGGCGTCCTGGAGTTCGCTCGCCGGCTCGCCGGCCTGGGCATTGAAATTCTTTCCACGGGAGGCACGGCCAGGCTGCTGCGCGAGGATGGCCTTGCGGTTCGCGATGTGGCCGAGCTGACCGGCTGGCCGGAGATGCTCGGCGGCCGCGTGAAAACCCTGCACCCGAAAGTTCATGGAGGAATCCTCTACCGCCGCCCTCTGGCCGCGGACCGGGAAGAAGCGGCTCGCCACCAGCTCGCCGCCATTGATCTCGTGGTCGTGAACCTCTATCCCTTTGAGGCCACCGCGGCCAAGCCTCACCTGACCGCTGAAGAACTGATCGAAAACATCGACATTGGCGGGCCGGCCATGCTCCGTTCCGCGGCCAAGAATTTTGAAAGCGTGGCTGTGGTCTGCGATTCCGCGGACTATGCGTCCGTGGCCGCCGAGCTTGCCGAGGGAAGGGAAGTCAGCCTGGAGACGCGCCTGCGCCTGGCCCGCAAAGTCTTTGCGCTGACCTCGCGCTACGACGGCGTCATCACCATGACCCTCGAACGGCTGGCCGCGCGTGACGGTCGCGTAGTTCTCGGTCCCGGCCCCGTGTTGCCGGAGCGCATGCACGCCGGCCTCATCCGTCGCCAGGAAATGCGCTACGGGGAAAATCCGCATCAGGCCGCGGCGCTTTATGTCTCCGCCGGCCGCCCTCCCGCGGGCCTGGCCTGGGCCGAGCAGCTTCAGGGGAAGGAGCTTTCCTACAACAACCTGGTGGATCTGGACGCCGCCTGGAAGCTGGTGCGCGAATTCGAGCGGCCGGCTGCGGCCATCATCAAACACAACAATCCTTGCGGCACTGCGGAACAGGACGCGCTGCGCGATGCCTACGTGAAGGCGTTCGAGTGCGACCCCGTGTCCGCCTACGGCGGCGTGGTGGCCTTCAACCGCGCGCTGGATGGCGCCACGGCCGCGGAACTGGCCAAATTGTTTGTCGAGTGCGTGGTCGCGCCCGGCTACCATCCCGCCGCACGCGAGGCCCTGGCCGGGCGCAAGAACCTCCGCCTGATGCAGATGCCCGCTGCCGTGGATTCCTCTCCCTTCGAGCTGAAGCAGATCTCCGGCGGCGTGCTCGTCCAGCAGCCCGATCA
>DATIYQ010000087.1:0-3319 GCA_035517515.1 Binatia bacterium | reverse complement strand
CGAGCAACAAAAGCACCGCGGCGGCGAGGGTGACGGGATCGGCCGGAGTCACCCCAAACAGCATTCCGGAGATCAGCCGGCTGAGGGCCAGGGCGCAGGGAATTCCCAAGGCCACGCCCAGCAGCACCAGTTGCAAGGCTTCGCGCAGCACCCCGCGGAGAATGGCGGCGCGCTGCGCGCCCAGGGCCGAGCGAATGCCGATTTCGCGGGTCCTGCGGGCGACGGCGTGGGACAACAGCCCGAAGAGGCCGACGGCCGCGAGCAGCAGCGCGAGCCCGGCAAAGAAACCGGAAAGGATGGCCAGGGCGCGATCCAGAAGCAACTGGGCGCCGGCCACCTGGGCGGCGGTGCGAGCGCCCAGGACGTAGTCGCGTCCCAGGCCCTCGACCTCACGGGCCACGCTGCGGGCAAGCGCCAGGGGAGGACCCTGGGCGCGCAGGAGGAGGCCGCCCATTTCCATCTGCCCGCGGTGCTGCAGCGCCGGCAGATACAGAGTATCCAGGGCGGGGCCTCGCGCCTGGAACAGGCGGGCGTCCTCCACGACGCCGACAATTTCGAGTGACTGGTGATCGAGCATGACGCCGTAGCGCAGGCGCTGGCCCAGGACGGCGCCCTGCGTAAAGAGCCGGTCGGCCAGGTGCCGACTCAGGATGACCACTTCGGGACGGCTGCGATCATCCTGCCAGTCAAAATCACGTCCCTGGAGCACGCGGATGCCCAGGGTTTGAAAAAAGCCCGGAGTGACGAAGGCTGCATTCGCCATGACACCGGTGGCGGGGCCCGGGGGCGCGCTGGCGGGGGCGGCGAGCTCGCTCCAGCCCTCCCCGGCGGGAAGGAGTTGGTTTGAAAGGCTGGCGGCAAGAACGCCGGGAAGCGCGTTGACCCGGCGAATCACCTGGAGGTAGTCGGGCTGCGGGTCGCCCGCGTGGCGCGCACCGGGGCGGGGATTGAGCTCGACTTCCAAGAGGTGGTCCTTCTCAAATCCCAGATCCTCGGAACTCAGTTTCTGGAAGGTGCGCACCAGCAGCCCGGCGCCGAGCAGAAGCACCAAGCTGAGGGCCACCTGGGCGACGATCAGGCTTTTGCCGAGAGCGCCGGCGGTTGGGGCGATGCTGCGAGCGCCGTGGTGCAAGGTGCCCGCGGGGGCCTGGCGCCAGGCGCGCCACGCCGGGGCCAGAGCACAGAGCGCGCCGGTGAGTATGGCTACGCCGGCGGTGGCCAGAAGAACGCGCGCGTCGGGCCGCAAGTCGAATAAAAGCGGCGCCACGCCTTCGGGGGAAAGCAGGCTCACCAGGAACTCGCTTCCCCAGCGCGCAAATACCAGACCGGCCAAGGCTCCAGCGAAGGAGAGCAGCAGGCCCTCGGTGAGGGCGTGCCCGGCCAGCACCCAGCGGCCGGCTCCCAGGGTGACGCGCACACTCATCTCCTGGGCCCGCGCCACGGCCCGCGCGAGCAGCAGGTTCGCCAGATTGATGCAGGCCAGAAGCAGGATCAAACCCACGATGCCCGCGAGCAGATAGAGCGGGCGGGTGTAGTCCTGCCGTAAGCCTTCGGCCACGCCGGTGGCGGCCGAGGAAACATCCAAACCCATACTGAGAAAGGTCTGCTGGCGCAAGCCCGGAAGGTCGGTGGAGACGGTGGCAACGAGAACACCGGGCCAGATGGACTGAAGCTGGGCGCGCGCCTGGGAGAGGGTCACATCGGGCTTGAGGCGTCCGGTGAGATGGAGCCAGAGAATGGAGCGCTCTTCGAGGGAGATCCCGCGGCTTCCGAGCAGGGGCATTGCGGTAATGGGGATGGTCAGGGCTGCGGGCGTTCCGGGAGACATTCCGGTAAACCAGGGCCGAGTGACCCCGATGATGGTGAAGGGCTGATCTTCGATTCGGACCAGTTTTCCGACCACGTCCGGCGAGCCGCCCAACTGGCTTTGCCAGAACTCGTAACCAGCCACGGCCACCGGAGCGCCGGAGCCGGAGGGCACGTCTGCGTCCGCCGGAGTGATGAGCCTGCCGAGGAGCGCGGAGACTGCCAGTTCGGCGTAATAGTTGCCGGAAACGCCCTGGACGGGATGCTGCGCGAGGCGGCCATTCAGTTCAATGGTATTCGGCATGGCCGGGCTCCACGCCACCAGAGCCGAAAATACCTGCTGGGCGCGCTCCACCTCGCGGTACATGGGATAGGAAAATGGGATCTTCGCGCCATGCTTGACCACGGAAAGCTCGGCCAGTTGCTCGGGATGTGGAACGGGGAGGCTGCGGAGGAGCAGGGCGTTGATCAGGGTAAAGATGGCGGTGTTGGCCCCGATGCCCAGCGCCAGGGAGAGCACGGCGACGGCGGTAAAACCGGGATTGCGGCCCAGCACGCGCAGCGTGTGGCGGAGATGGAGCGGAAGCAGGGGCAAGTGGATTCCCTCCGCGGCGATCCGGCCGGTACAGCCGGCAGAATGCCATTGAGGGAGCATGCGCTTCAAGCCCCGCGGTCCGGCGCGTTGCCACGCGGCGCGAAGGATGGTGTGGGATAATTCCCGGCTGGAGCGGGCGGCGATGACCATCCAGGACTTCCGGCGGATTGCGCTCGGCCTGCCCGGCGCGGAGGAAAGCTCGCACATGGGCAGTCCCGACTTCCGCGTGGGCGGCCACATTTTTGCCACGCTGGCCCACGCGCGGAAGGGCTATGGAAACCTGATGCTGACACCGGAACAGCAGGCGGCATTCGTGGCGGAAGCGCCGGAGATTTTTCTACCCGTCCACGGGGGCTGGGGCCGGATGGGGGCGACGCACATTCGCCTGGCCGCGACGACGGAGGACGTGCTGGCGGGCGCGTTGCGAGCCGCGTGGAAACTGCGGATGGAGAAGAACGCGAAGGCGGAGAAGAAGGGGCGGCGCGGGAGAGCCGGCGCGAGGGGTGTTGGGCGGTGAGCATCAGGTAAGCAGGCCGGCGGAGGGCGGACAGGGGTGTCCGCACGGAATCGCGGCCGGGCAGCCGCCGACCAGAGGACACCTTGGTCCGCACGTACGCAACGGGCGTGTGAGAGAATTCCGACAGCACCGATCCGGGGACAACTGAGCACCGCCGACGAACCACCATGATTCCGCTGAAGGACCGCAACCCGCGCTCGACCACGCCGGTGGTGACGCTCGCGCTGATCGTGGTGAACACGCTGGCGTTTCTTTATGAACTGACGCTGCCGGAGCGCCTGGAACAATCCTTCATGATGAGCTACGCGATGGTGCCGGCGCGGCTGACGCATCTGCTGGCGGCTCCGCACGTTCCGCTGCAAATCGCGCTGCTGCCGTTTCTGACCAGCATGTTTCTGCAC
>DATIYQ010000086.1:0-9212 GCA_035517515.1 Binatia bacterium | reverse complement strand
TCAAAGCGCGTCTTGACGGTTTTGCCGTCGGGCTCGGTGACAGTCTCCGCCAAAAATTCGGGCGAAGCGTTTTCGAGCCAGGACGCGAATATGTCACCCTCGGTGCGCAGCAGCTCGATGAGCTCGGCTTTCGTGCGGTGCTTCGACTCCTCGGAGCGAATCGGCTCGATCATCGCCAGGAAGTCAATCCCCACCATGGAGGTGAGGCCCGGGCGGTTGAGTTGCACATAGACCCGCGGGGCGACCGCGATGTGGGCGAGGATCTGGGCCACGGAACGCGCCTCCGGCGCAGCGACGTGGGTGTATTTTGATTCCGGAATGTCTTCCGCTATCTGGATGGTGTTCTTGCGCACAGTACGGAATGCGTTGGCCAATTCTTTTGCGCCGTAAATCATGAGTCACCTCGTTCTGGGAGTTGCCGTCTCGCCACGTCCCGAAGCTTCGGCAGGCAGCCAGAATTCGATGCGCGGCGCCGGCCGGGGGTAACCCCGATCCTGCTGGGACCGGCGAATCCATGCAGCCGCACTCTTCCCGGCGCATCCAAACTTGTGTCCCTGCCCCGGGAGGCCTATAGTCCGCACATACTGCGCCCCCGGACCCGGAAGGTACGTCCATGAAAGTCGGAATCATCGGCGCCGGCGGAGTCGGGTCCGCCACGCTACTCTCACTGGTGATGCGCGGGACCGCGGCCTGCCGCGTGATCGTGCTGGACAAAAACCACGCGCGGGCCAAGGGCGTGGTGGCCGACCTGCAATATGGCGCCACGCTGTCGCCGGCGGTGGAATTGCGCGCCGGCGACTATGCAGACCTGGCGGACGCGGTGCTGGTGATCCTCACCGCGGGGATCAACGAAAAGTCCGGCGGGGCCACGGACCGCAGCGATCCCGCGGGGCGCCTGCGCCTGCTGGAGACGAATGCCGGGGTGTACCGCGACATCGTTCCGCAGGTGGTGCGGGTCGCGCCGGAGGCGCTGCTGCTGGTGGTGACGGATCCTCCCGACCCGCTGGCGGACCTGACCCGCGAAATCGCCGGGCACGACCACGTGCTGAGCACCGGTACGTTTCTCGACTCGCTGCGCTTCCGGCTGCACCTGGCCCGGCGGCTGAATGTGAATCCGAAGGACGTGGAAGCCCAGGTGGTCGGGGAGCACGGCACCTCGCAGGTGTTTCTGTGGTCTTCGGCGCGGGTGGCTGGCACGCAGGTGGCCAAGCTGCTCGAGGAGAGCCATCAGGCTCCGGGCGCGTTCCGCCGCGAAGTGGAGCAGGACGTGCGCTTCGCGAACATCACCATCATCGAGGGCACCGGCGCGAGCCAGCTCGGCATCGGAATGGTCACCGCGCGCATTGCGGAGGCCATTCTGCGCGACGAGCGCGCGGTGATTCCCATCGGCTCCTTCAACTCGAATTACGGCGTTACCTTGTCGCTGCCCAGCGTGCTGGGACGCCAGGGGGTGAGCCGGATTTTCGAGCCGGAAATGACTGCCGACGAGCGGCAAGCCCTGCAGCAGAGCGCCGTGGTGCTGCGCAGCGCGGTGGATCGCATGAACCAGACCGCCTGGAAGCGCCGCGCCACCCACGCGGGATGAGCGGTAGCGCCGGCTAGTTCTCGCCTCGATTTTCGCTCACCGGTTTGCGGGGCAGCAGCTCGGGCAGTTGCGCCACGTTGTATGCCCAAACCGCCAGCACCTGGGCGCCTTCCACCAAATCGGCTTCATGCGCCTGGTCAAACGTGTCCGCCTGGGTGTGATGCGTCTGGAAATACTGCGCCGGCTCCTGGATGCCGTAGAAGCCGGGCACTCCCGCGGCGTTGAAAGAAGCGTGGTCGCTGCCGCCCATGGTGCGCTCGCTCATCTCCAGCAAGCCGAGCGAGTGCAGAGGGCCCACCACCTGCTGCACGATTTCCATGTCCTGGTAATTTCCCATCAGGCCGATGCTGATCACTTTTCCCGTGCCGGTGTCGTGGATGAGCGCGGCTGAGATTTTCGGAAGCTCGGCCTTGTGCGCTTCCACGTAAGCGCGCGAGCCGCACAGGCCCTGTTCCTCGCCGCTGAAGAGCACAAAGCGGATGGTGCGCCGCGGCTTCAGGCCGAGCTTCTGGAGCGCGCGCGCGGCCTCCAAAACGACCATGGAGCCCGTGCCGTTGTCCGTCGAGCCGGTGCCCAGGTCCCAGGAATCCAGGTGCGCGCCGAGAATCACCACTTCCTCGGGCCGCTCGCTTCCCGGCAACTCGGCCACGGTGTTGTACACCTCCACGGGCTGCGCGCTCGCCGTGTTCGAGATGTCCAGCTCCACTTCCACCGGGCCGCGCGCCAGAAGGCGCCAGATCAGCGAATAGTTTTCAGAGGTGATGAACGCGGCGGGGATGGGAGAGATGGCGAAGGTGCGGCCACCGCGGCCGGTCATGTTCAGCAGGCCATCCGGCTTGTGGGAATCGGTGAGCAGGGCCGCCACGCCCTCCGTCTTGAAAAAATCATCCCGTGCCTGCATGAATCCGCGGGGCGGGGGACCGGCCGGCGCGGGCTCCGCGGGGCGGCGCGGCGCCACCAGCAGAAAGGAATCGCGGTAAGGGACCAGCATAGGGTTGATCGCCGGCGCGTCGGGATCCGGCAGCAGCCCGGGCTCCGCCGTGATGATGATGGCGCCCTTCAGCTTCCCCTTGTAAGCCTGCAAGTCCTCCGGCTTCGACGCCTTCACGTACACCACCGGGCCGTGCACCGTCCCACCGGTGCCTGCGGCCCAGCCGTAGGAGGCCAGGGTGAGCGGATGCTCCGCCGGGCTGAGGATGCGGCCGCGCGCCGGGCCACGCGTCCAGGAATGCGCGATTTGCCAGGCTTCCAGATGGACATTGGCCAGGCCGTAGGCGCTGAACCGGTCGCGCGTCCACTGATTGGCTCTTTTCAGATTGTCCGATCCGGTCAGCCGCTGGCCGATCATGTCGGAGAGGTACTCGAGATTGGCCATGATCTCGTTGTGTGCTTTGATTTCAGCCAGGATGCTGTCGTCGGCACTGGTCATCGCGGCGGTTACAACCGAGGGCGCGCGGGACGGCGCGGGCGGTTCCTGGGCGCGCACCCACATTGCGGAACTGGCGGCAAAGGCCGCAAGCACCGCCGGAAATACAAAAGTACGAATCGTCATCGAAGAATCTCCCTATGGCTTGGCGGAAGAAGTATGGAGCCGGGAGATTGTATTCGCGCCGCGAGTTAGGGGCAAATGGGGGGATGCACTCCAGCCGGTGTGGAAGGATATTTCCAGGCACCACGGGAACTATCCGGGCTCTGGGGACATTACAGAGAGAGAGGCTCTACGCGGCTGCCCCGGAGGCGCCTGCGCCCGCCGGCGGGTGGCGGTTCCCTCTCTTGCGGTGTCTAAGATAGGGTAGCTGCCATGGAAGGGAGTCACGCGATGAAACGATTCCTCCTCTGTATCTGCCTGGTGAGTCTGCTGTGCCTTCCGGCGCGCACACAGCAGAAGCCTGCCGCCCCGGCCGCTCGAAACGCCGCGCCCACAGCGGAGTTGCGCAGGCAGGCGGCAACAGCGGAAGAAGAGCCCGTGGCGCCCGGTTCCGCGAAGCTGCCGGTGCGGCGTGTGGTGCTCTACAAAAACGGCATCGGCTACTTCGAGCACCTGGGACGCGTGCGCGGCAGCCAGGCGCTGACCATTGATTTTACCAGCGGACAATTGAACGACGTGCTCAGCTCCCTGACTGTGCTGGACCTGGGCGGAGGAAAAATCACCGCGGTGAATTACAACTCCGAGGCGCCGCTGGCCAAACGCCTGGGCGCGCTGCGCCTGCCGCTGGGCGAGCAGACCACGCTCAGCCAGTTCCTGGGCGCGCTGCGCGGGGCGCGGCTGGAAGTACATTCCGCGGAGGGCACAGTGGCGGGCCGGTTGCTGTCCGTCGAGCGGAAGACGCGCACAACCAAGGAAGGCCAGGTGATCCCGTACGACGAAATTTCGCTGGTGACGGAGGCGGGCGAGTTGCGCACGGCCGATCTGGGCACCGCCACCACGGTGCGGCTGCTCGAGCACGACCTGAACCAGGATGTGGGCCGCTACCTGAACTTGATTGCTTCCACGCGCTCGCAGGATCTGCGGCGCATGACCATCTCCACCGCGGGCGCTGGAGACCGGCAGATCTACGTGAGCTACATCAGCGAAGTGCCGCTGTGGAAAACCACGTACCGGATCGTGATGCCCTCGAAGTCCAACGCGAAGCCGCTGCTGCAGGGGTGGGCCATCGTGGACAACACCGTAGGCGAGGATTGGGACGACGTGGAACTGTCCCTGGTGGCAGGCGCTCCGCAATCGTTCATCCAGCAGCTCTCCCAGCCGTACTACTCGCGGCGGCCGGTGGTGCCGCTCCCGGAAAGCGTGCAGCTTTCTCCGCAGACGCATGCGGCCACGCTGATTCCGGGGAGCGGCACGCTTGCCGGAAACGTTACGGACCCGAGCGGCGCAAACGTCGCCAATGCCACGGTGCGCATCTATGACCCAAACAACAATCTGGTAGGAAGCGCGGTGACGGACGCGGCCGGCAATTACTCTGTGAGCGGCCTGCCGGAGGGCAACTATCGCGTAGAAGTGATTCAGCCGGGATTCCGTACGTATTCGGAGAGCGAGATCGCAGTGACCGCAGGGGCAGAAGAATCGAAAGACGTGGAGCTGCAAGTCGGGGCATCGTCAGAAACAGTGGCGGTAGCGGGAGGGGCATACAACCGGGCTGCGGCCGCCCCAAATCCGGCGGCGAACCTGCGCGATCAGAACGCGTTTACGTTCGACGCTGCGTCCGCGAGCCGTGGACGGCTGGCGGTCAACGCTGCAACGGTGGCCGCCACGCGCGCGGCGCAAGAGGCCGCGGCGCAGGCGCGCGAGCTGGGCGACTTGTTCGAATACAAATTAAAGCAGCCGGTGACCATCCGGAAGAACCAGTCGGCGCTGGTGCCGATCCTGCAATCGGATGTGACCGCGGAAAAGGTTTCCCTGTGGAATGAATCCGCGGGCCGGCCGCAGCCGCTGCTGGCCATCTGGCTCACCAATTCCAGCGGACTGACGCTCGATGGTGGCAGCTTCAGCGTGCTGGAGGAAGAAACGTTTGCCGGGGAAGGCCTGACCGACCCCATCAAGCCGGGAGAGAAGAGGCTGCTCTCCTACGCGGCGGACCTGGGCGTGCGCGTGGATGCGAAGGCGGAAAGCCAGTCGCAGCCGGTGACGCGCGTTCAGATCTATCGCGGGGTGATGATTCAGACCAGCGAGGTCCGCGAGCAAAAGACCTATACCATCCGCAATGAAGACACCCACCCGCGGGTGGTGGTGATCGAACACCCGCGCCGGCCGGAATACAAGCTGGCCGCGGGCCTGGAGCCCGCGGAGACCACCGGGGGCATGTACCGCTTCCGGGTGTCCGTAGCCGCGAAAAAAACAGAGACGTTTACGGTGAAGGAATCGCGGCCGGTAGAAACGCGCTACACCATCAGCAACATCACGCCCGACCAGATCACCCTGTTTGTGCGCCAGAAAACCATCAATCCGGAGATCGAGCAGGCCCTGCGGCGCATCGTGGCCCAGAAGGGCGTGATCGCCGGCCTCGACGTTCAGCTCCAGGCGCGCAGAGATGAAACCAAGCGCATCTTCGAAGACCAGCAGCGCCTGCGCGAAAACATGAAGGCGCTCAAGGGCAGCCCGGAAGAAAAAACGCTGCTGCAACGCTACACCAAGCAACTGGACGACGAGGAGACGCGCCTGGATACGATCCGCAAGGAATCCGCCGAGCTGGAAGCCAGGCGCGCCGAAGCCCAGACGGAGCTCAACCGTATGATTGGAGCGCTGGAGTTCGATGCCACCATGTAGCCCGCCTTTCAAGAGGCGGGGTCTGATTCCCCGTGCGGTTGTGCTGGGCTGCGGAAAGTCTCCGGAACGAGCCGGGAACGTGCCCCGGGTCTGAAGACCCGGGGCGCATCTGTTGACACCGCGCGGCGCACCGGGCAGACTCGGCGAAATGCGGCGCACCCTTCGGACAATTCTTCGAATCACAGCGGCCGCAACCCTCGCTGCGATGACCGCAGCGCCGCCCGTAGCCGCAACCACCCTGAAGCCGGAAACGCTGGCGGCGTTTGATCGTTACACGGCGGCGCGGGACGCCCAATTCGATGAGGAGTCGCGGCATGACCCGTTTTTGTGGGTGGATGCCCAGCCCGCCGGAAAGCGCGATGCGTGCTATGCCCAGCTCCGCAGCCAGGGCGTGGTCATCGAACAGCTCGACCGGGTAGTGAACGGCTCCAAATACGACGTGCCCGACGGAATGGTGCACCACTGGCTGGGAATCATCTTCGTTCCCGGCGCGAAGCTGGCTACGGTGGTTGAGCTGGTGGAGGACTACGATCACCACGCGAAGTATTTCGCGCCGGAGGTGGTGCGTTCCAAGCTCCTCTCGCGCGACGGAGACCACTTTTTCGCCTACCTGCGCTTCTTCAAGAAGCATATCCTCACGGTCACCATCGACACCTGGCACGAGGCCTGGTATCGCTCCATCAGCGCCACGCGCGAGGTGAGCCGCTCGAAAATCACCCGCGCCCAGGAAGTGGAAAATCCCGGCCAGCTGGATGAGTCGCTGCGGCCGGAAGGCGATGACCGCGGCTTCCTCTGGCGCATGAACACCTACTGGAAATTCGAGCAGAAAGACGGCGGTACCTACGTGCAGTGTGAATCCATCACCCTGACCCGGGAGATTCCCCTGCTGCTGAAACCGATCATCGAGCCATTTGTGACCAGTGTCCCTCGAGAATCCCTGGTGGGCGTGCTCACGCACACGCGCAATGCGGTGCTGGCGGCCGCGGGGGACGGCGCGGACAAACCCAAAACGCCGTGAGCGTCGCCACCACACAACGAACGGAGGGCCGGGACGCCGGCGAAACGCCACAGGCCGCGGCCGGAGCCGCGCGCGGCGAATCGCTGCCCCGCTGGAATAATCTTTGCGAGGCGTTTCGCGCCACGGTGGAGCGCCACGGGCAGCGGACGGCCGTCGAGATGCAGCGGCGGGACACGGTGGAGGCGCTCAGCTTCGCGGAACTCGCGCGCCTCGCGGAGCGGGCGCGCGCCCGATTGGCCGCGAAAGGACTGCAACGCGGCGACCGCTGCGTAATCCTGGCGGAAAATGACGCGCGCTGGTGCGCGGCGTTCCTGGGCATCCTTCAGACCGGCGCGGTCGCGGTGCCCTTGGACACCAACTACGCGGCCAAACAGATTGCGCGCCTGCTGCAAGATTCCGGCGCGCGGCTCCTGTTGGCTTCGCCGCGCATGGAAGCGGTGGCGCGCGAGGCCGCGGCGCAGGCCGCGGCTGGCGCCGCCCCGGGAAGCGGCTGCACGGTGCTGCCGCTCGGCGGCGGCGAAGAGACCGCCGGCGAGGCGCGGGATCTCCCGGCGTGTCCCGCAGGCCGCGACGATCCCGCGGTGATTCTCTACACCTCCGGCACCACCAGCGATCCGAAGGGTGTGGTGCTGACGCACGGCAACCTGCTCTCCGAAGAGGAGGCCATCGTGCGCACCGTGTGGCTGGACGAGCGCGACGCCATCCTGGGCGTACTGCCGCTCTATCACGCGCTGGCGCTGGTGGCCAATCTGGTGCTGCCCTTCTCCATCGGCGCCCGCGTGGTGTACCTGGAGACGCTGAACACCGCGGAACTGCTGCGGGCACTCCAGGAGCGCGGCGTGACTGCGCTGTGCTGCGTGCCGCAATTCTTCTATCTGATTCATGAACGCGTGCGCCAGCAGGTGTCTGCGGGAGGCGGTGCGCAGCGCATGGCATTCCAGATGCTTCTGCGCCTGAACGCGGCGTTGCGGCGCGCCGGAGTCAATGCAGGTCCCCGCCTCTTCAGCCGCGTGCATCGAGTGCTGGGCCCGCGCATGCGCCTGCTGGTCACCGGAGGCTCGCGTTTCGACCCAGCCATCGGCCGCGAACTCTACGCCATGGGCTTCAACATCGTGCAGGCCTACGGGCTGACGGAAACGACCGGTGGGGCCACAGTGACGCGTCCGGGCGACGCGGCCGTGGACACCGTCGGGCAGCCCCTCGCCGGAGTGGAGGTAAAAATCGGCCCCCGCGAGACCACCGGAGAAGGGGAGTTTGCCGACGGCGAAGTGATGATCCGCGGGCCGGTGATCATGCAGGGATACTTCAACCGCCCGGACGCCACCGCGGCCGCGCTGCGCGATGGATGGCTGATGACCGGCGACTTGGGAGTGATCGACCGCCGGGGACGCGTACGCATCACTGGGCGGAAAAAAGACATCATCGTGCTCAGTTCCGGGAAAAATATCTATCCGGAAGAAATCGAAGCCCACTATCTGCGCTCGCCGTGCATCAAGGAAATCTGCGTGATAGGCCTGGAGCGGCCGGGAGAGCCGGCGGCGGAGCGGCTGCACGCCGTGGTGGTGCCCAACCTGGAGTTGATGCGCGAGCGCAAAGTGGTGAACCTGCGCGAGGTGCTGCGCTTTGAAATCGAGAGCCGGAGTGTGGAATTGCCCAGCCACAAACGGGTGCTGAGTTTCGACGTGTGGACGGAAGAGCTTCCGCGGACCACCACGCGCAAGCTGAAGCGCTTCGAAATCGCGGCCCGGGCGCGCCAGCACGCGGCAACGGCGGCCCGGGAAACGGCGGCGCCACTGGCGCTCTCCGAATCGGACGCGGCGTGGTGCGCGCTGCCGGAGGTGGCTCGCGCCCTGGAGGTGATCGCGCAGGCTGGAAAAGACAAGGCGCCGCTGCATCCCGACGCCAACGTCGAGCTGGTGCTGGGGCTGGACTCCATGGAGCGCGTCGAACTCCTGGTGCGCCTCGAGGAAATGTTCGGCACTTCCGTGCCCGATGCGGTGCGCCAGAAGATTTACACCGTGCGCGAATTGGTGGAGGCGGTGCTGCCCGCCGACGGTGGAACGGTCGGTGCGGCCGCGGGGGCTCGTGCCGGCGATGCCTGGAGCCGCCTGCTGGGCTCCGGCCCCGGCGGCGTGCCGGAGGATGATCCACTCTTCCAGGGGCTGCTCGAGCCGCGGCCCGTGGTGTTTGGCGCTCTCTATCTCGGCGCGCGGGTGTTGCGCGCGGCAGCCCGGGTGCTCTTCGGCCTGCGGCTTTCCGGAGTGGAAAAGTTCCCTGGTGATGGCACCTTCTTACTTTCTCCAAATCACCAGAGTTTTCTGGACATGTTTCTGCTGGCAGGCGCG
>DATIYQ010000085.1:0-41367 GCA_035517515.1 Binatia bacterium | reverse complement strand
GCGGCTCCCGAGATCACCTGCTTCCAGGTGGCTCCCGAATCATTCGAGCAGTACAAGCCGGAGGAGGTCCCGGTATCCACATTCAAGAAAATGCGCACCCCGGCCAGCAGAATGCTCGGGTTGGTGGGATTGACCACGATGTCGCTGATATACGCCCCACCCACGCTGTCGTTGAATGGCCCGGTGAAGGAGGTGACCATCGGGTTCGAGCTGGTGACCGTGCCGGCGGTGCCCAGTTGCGTCCAAGTGGCCCCCGCGTCAATGGACTTGAGGATGCCCGCACCATAATAGTTGTCGCCGCCGAAGTTCAGTTCGCCGGTGCCGGCGTAAATGATCTGGCAGGAGCCGCTGCCGCAACTCGCCGCGCTGGGGTCAATGGCAATCGAGCCCATGGCCAGGGAAGGCTGAAAGTCGGTCAGCGGCGCCCAGGTTTGCCCGTTGTCGATGGACTTCCAGACCCCGCCCACCGCTCCCCCCACGTACAGGGTGCTCGGGTTCGCCGGATCCACGGCGATGGTGTTGATGCGCCCCGAGACCGGGGTGGTATTGAAGGTGAAATCGAAGAAGTTAAAGCCGTCGGCGGAGGTGGGAGACGGGCCGATGGAAGCCCACGAAGCTCCGGGATTCACGGGACTGAACGAACCGATTCCACGGCCGCCCCGCGCATACATCCCCCGGCTGGCCATCTCCTGCCGCATGGCCTCGCGATGCTCGATAGCCTGTTGCCGTGCCCCTCCGGGGATGAACTGCAGCGGAAACCGGCGCTGGTGGTAAAACCACTCCTCGCGCTGGCGCAGGTGGTCCTTGTCGTGGTCCTCCGCCTCGCCGTTCTTGGAGGCGCGCGCCTCCGCGCGGGCCGCGCGGCCGCTCTTCCTGACCGGGTCCTGCGCGCCCGCCGGCAGGGAAATCAGCCATGCGAAGAGGACGATGCTGAATGCGGCAATCCACTCGCGGCGCACGTTCGTTTTCATGGAATCCTCTCGTCCTCAAGATGCACGGGAGACAGGGAAAGCTGCCAGCGAGAAGCAGGGAAGAACAGCCTGCGGCGGATGGGCCGGTCCGCCGCGGAGAGTAGCCTGCCTAGCCACACAGGAAATCCTCATCCGGGGTTGTTACGCAGCAATGAACGAGAACAAAACCATCAACCCCGCACCACAGAGCACGCTAGCAACCTGCCTCCCAAGTGTCAACAGGAGCGGCGCAGCCCTCCGCCCGGGACGGCGGCCGCCCGGGCACACTCCTCCGCCCTCCCTTACTATTCCGTCTTGAACCCCTCAGGGCGTCAAAAGTTTCGCGTGAATTCAGGGTTCAGGCCAGCCAGCCGGGGTCCAGCTCCCGGAGTACCGCACGAGCCACAGCACGCGCGGAGGGACGATAGGCCATGTCGCGCGAGAGGTTTCGGAGCCGGAGGACGCGGGCGCGGCGCTTTCGAGCGTCCGCATGGACCTCGTCGAGCAACGCGCGGTAGTCGAGGCGGGGACAGAGGCGGATCACTGTGTCACAGAAAGCGATATCGGCCGCGCTGGGGGGAGTTGCAGGCAGTTTCCCGGACCTGGGCTGTACTCCGCGAGGTTGGGTCCTGTTTCCGCGCCGTCCCCCGCTCGAATCTTCCATGTGGCTCCCCGGCTGCCGTGGCGAGCGCGCTTCCCGGTTTTTATCGGCGGCCCCGGGTGGATACTTCAGTGGGTGCGCGGCTCATCCCGCGGGGGGAGGAGGGACTTGTCCCTGGTCACCGTGGCCGCGTCATTGGCCCCGGCCGCGGCCTCCGGCAGGGAGCGCGAAACCCAGCCGCGCATGCGCTGGAGAGCGCTGGAGTGGATTTGCGACACGCGCGATTCCCCCACCTCCAGCACCTCGCCCACTTCCTTCATGGTCAGCTCTTCGTAGTAATAAAGAGTGATGACGCGCCGCTCGTTTTCCGGCAGCAGCTCGATGGCTTCCGCCAGCCGCGCGCGGCCTTCCGCGCGGGCGTAGAGCACATGGGGGCCCAGCGCCTCGGGGCAGGGCACCTGCGAGGCCCGGTCTTTCTCCACCCCGTCGTCGGAGGTCATGGCGATTTCCTGCAGGCTGCACAGTTCCAGACCGCGCAGGTCGGCGCGCAATTCCTCGAGCCGCCCCAGGGAGATGCGCGCGGCCGCGGCCAGCTCTTCATGCACCGGCTCCCGACCCAGCCCCGCGCACAGCGCCTGGTGCGCTTCCTCCAGCCGGCGCGCCTGCCGCCGCAGTTCGCGCGGGCTCCAGTCGAGCGAGCGCAACTCGTCCAGAATGGCGCCGCGGATGCGGAATTTCATGTACGACTCCAGGCGCACCCGGCGCCGCGGATCGAACTTCCGCAGCGCATCGAGCAGGCCCAGCACCCCGGCCTGATAAAGATCCTCGACGGGCACGTGGCTGGGAAGGCGCTGGTGGATCCGCCGCGCGATGAAGCGCACCTGCGGAAGCAGCTTGATCAGTTGCCCGGCCGGAGCCGACGCACGCCCGGGGGAAGCCGTTGCGGGAGTCCTGCGCCGGGCCACGGAATGAGGCGCGCGAGGCCTCAGGATTGGAGCGATGGATGGAGCGCGGGCCGGGATCTTCATGGCTCTCCCTTTCGCGGCCCCCGCTGGCAACGGAGGCCCGGAAATCGGCGTCCGCGGCAGGGATCGGTTGCCGGAGGATCGCCGCAACCTTTTCCGGAAGGGAGGAGGAAGGTTCGAGTAGGAACAGTTACCGCTTCAACTCTGAAACACTCTAAGCGGGATTTCTGAGAGGCCGCTGAGAGCGGGATTAAATGTTTCTAGTGTGCACGGCAGCCCATTGCCGCGGGGCCGCGCTAGCGGCGCGCGGACCGCGCCGGCGTTTCGTCCCGTGGCGGGATCTCCGCGCCGCGGCGCATGCCCGACGCCACCGGCGGCGCCACGGAGCGAGCCGGGTGGGCCATGGCCACGCCCTCCGGCACGGCCAGCCGGTAACCCACCCCACGCAGCGTGTGGATCAACGGCGGCTGGAAGCCGTCGTCCACCTTGCGGCGCAGATAGTTGATGTACACGTCCACCACGTTGGTGGAGGTGTCGAAGGAAAGATCCCAAACGTGCTCCAGAATCATGGTCCGGCTCAGCGCGCGGCCCTGGTTGCGCAGCAGGTATTCCAGCAGGGCAAATTCCTTGGCCGTCAGGGAGATGCGCCGCCCGCTGCGTTCCACCGCATGTTCGATGCGGTCGAGGTGCAGGTCTGCGACGCGCAGCACGCTTTCCGCGGGCCGGCCGCCGCGCCGCAGCAGCGCGCGGACGCGCGCGGCGAGTTCGCAGAAGGAGAAGGGCCGGGCCAGCACGTCATCCGCTCCCCGGTCCAGCGCCTGCGCGCGGTCTTCCGCACGGCCGGTTCCGCTGAGCACCAGGATCGGCAGCGCGGCCTTCGCCGCGCGTACGGTTTGCAATACCTCCGGTCCGGCCGGCGCAGCGCTCAGATTGGCGTCCAGCAACAGCAGGTCATAGTCGGACTGTTGTGCCAGATACGCCGTTTCCGCTCCGCTGGAACACACGTCCACGGCGTATTGTTCGGCTTCCAGGCCTTTCCGGACATACGTGGAAAGAGATAGATCACCTTCCGCCAGCAGGATGCGCATGGGAACCTCGATGCGCGGGCGGAAGGGGTTGCCCGCAGAAAACCACCTCTGATTTTGGGTACCACAGCTTCCACTGTCAAGCCCCGGCTGCCATCCGGTGTGCGGCTTGTGCTCCCGTGGCGGGGCCGGCCGTGAGCTTGCCGATCCCGCTGACCGCCGGTGAACTCTTGCAGTTCACCCGCGCCTTCCCGAATTGACAATCCTGCGCCTCCCGGCCATTGTATTTCTGTGCTGTCGGCCGCTTTCGCACTGCATACGCAAGCGCCTGGCGCGCGTCTAAGCTCTTCGGAAAGAAGGAACTGCACATGAATGGCTCGAACCTGCGTTTTCTGCCCCTGATCGGCCTGGCCCTGACTGTTGCAATCCTGATGCCGCTGGCCGCGCCTCCGTTGGCCGCCCAGACACTTTCTGATACCGTGATCGGACTCTTTCCCGCCGAAGCCGGGGAACTGGCCTTTGCGGACCTGCACACCCTGCGGCAATCGCCGCACTACAAGGTGCTGCACGATTCCTATCTGCCCGCGCGCGTGCGCGACCTGGAGCGCGAGGCCCTCTCCCTGGGCATCGACTTTGAAGCCCAGGCGCAGCAACTGAGCTGGGCCTACCTGGTTTCCCCCAGTGGCAGCGTGGAGATGCTGAGCATCGCCGAAGGAAACTTCTCGCCCTCCAACGTGTTTGACCGCGCGCGCGCCCTCAAACTGCCCATGAACGAAGTTGCCGGCCAGACCGTGCTGGGCATGGGACAGAACGACGCCGGCCAGGCCTTCGCCCTGGCCTTTCCCGACCCCGGCAAGATGGCCTACGGCGCGCGCGATCAGGTGGAAGCGCTGCTCACCCGCGTTTCCCAGGGCGCTCCCGGCTTCCTTCAAAACCAGACGCTGGCGCCGCTGTTGACCGAGGCCAACGGCCACAGTTCCATCTGGTCGGTGATGGACCAACGCTTCGCCGCGCTGGAAATCAAAGGCGTGGCCCCGGACATTGCCGGGCGTCCCGAGGCACAAACGCTGCTGGGCAACCTGCGGGCGGCGGTGGCCCGCGCCACTTTGACCTCGGACCTGACCTCGCAAGCCACATTTCTCTGTTCCGAACCCAGCCAGGCGGCGCTGCTGGCCGCGGTGGCCCAGGCCGGCTTCGCGCTCTACGCCACGCAGGAAGTCAATGTGAATCCGGACATGGCGTCCACGCTGCGCGCCGCGGTGGTGCAGCAGTCCGGCGACCGCGTGGACCTGAAGCTCGACCTCACCCAGTCGCAGGTGGGCACGCTGCTGGCCCGGAGCCTGCCGGCGAGCCGCTGAAGCGAAGTCCTTTCGACGTTCTAGGTTTTGACAATTCGGGCCAGTCGAGGTGGGAACCGTAAGGGTCCGTCCTTACTTCGCGAGATGGGATGGGCTGCGCTGCGGATGGGCAGGCTCACCACTCCATCCGGCGCAATCCCCGCACCAAGTCAAAATGCCGATCCTGGCTTACCACAGGCAGGGAATGCTGCCGGGCGAGCGAGGCGATCCATAGATCATTGGCTGGGATCGGTGTGCCTGCCGATTTCAGTTCGCCGCGGATCGCCGCATAACGGATGGCCGTTTCTTCGTCCACCGGCAGCACCCGGAAGTGAGGGAGATATTCGGCCAGCCAATCTTCATAGCGCGCCCGGTACCGGGATTGCCGAATCCCGTAACGGTATTCTCCCAGGACGATCACCGGCACCGCAATTTCGCCGGGCGGAGTCAAAATGGCCCGCAGCGAGGGCGCCCCGTCCATGAAGGCGGAGAGCCCGTTGGTGTCGAGGATCACCCGCGGTCCTCATCCTCAATCTGTTCGAACTCTTCTTCCATGAGGCGGTTGATCCGCGCCGTTTCCTTTCGCAAGTGGCGCAGCGCGCCGAATCCCCTCAGAATGGCTTTTCCCTGGTTGTTGCCGCTCTTCGCGCGCAGGGCGTCTGCAATGGCCTCGGTGACCAGCGAGCGGAGCGGAATGCCGCGCTTGGCCGCCTCGGCCTTTGCCTTGCGGAAGACAGCGTCGGGAATCTCCAGAGTGGTCTTCACATCCGCATCCTCCCATATTTATGGGAAGGGTTCAAGGCGAGGCGGTTGGAAAGCCGGCCGAATCCAATCTTTCCGGTTTTCAGCGAAAAGGCAGGGCCGACAAATCCACATTTCCGCCGGAGAGCAGCACGCCCACCCGTTTACCCTCCGCGCGGATGCTGCGCGCCAGGGCCGGGGCCAGCGCCACGGCCGCCGACGGCTCGATCAGCAGCTTCATGCGCTCCCACACCAGGCGCATGGCTTCCACGATCTCCTGCTCGGTGACGCGCACAATCTCGTCCACGCGCTCGCGCAGGATCCCAAAGGTCAACTCGCACAGGTTCGCCCGCAGCCCGTCGGCCATGGTTTCCGCGGTCTCGTTCTTTTCCAGGTGGCCGGACTTCAAGGAGCGGTAAGCGTCATCCGCGTTCGCCGGTTCACAGCCCACCACGCGCACACTCGAGCGGAGGCTGGTGGCGGCGATCGCGTTTCCGCCGAGCAGCCCTCCTCCGCTCACCGGAACGAGCAGCACGTCCAGCTCCGGCACATCTTCGAGCAACTCCAGCGAGGCGGTCCCCTGGCCGGCGATTACGCGGCGGTCGTTGTAGGGGTGCACCAGCACGCCCTTGGTTTCTTCGAGCAACCGCCGGCAAGCGGCCTCGCGCGCCTCGACCTTCGGCTCGCAGAAGGTGATGACTCCGCCATAGCCTTCCACCGCGCGGCATTTCACCGCCGGAGCGTTTTTCGGCATCACGATGTGCGCGGCAATCCCGCGGGCCGAGGCCGCGCGCGCCACCGCCGCCGCGTGGTTCCCGGAAGATTGCGTCACCACGCCCCGCGCCGCCTCCGCCGGGGTCAGTTGCAGAATCGCGTTGGTGGCCCCGCGAATCTTGAACGATCCCGTCTTTTGCAGGTTTTCGCACTTGAAGTAAAGCCGCGCGCCGCACAGGGCATCCAGCGACGCGCAAGTCATCACCGGGGTGCGGTGAATGAACGGCGCAATCCGCCGGGCGGCCACCTGGATGTCGTCGAGGCTCGGCCCGGCGCTCACTTGGAGGTGGTTCCCGCCTGGAACACGGTCTTGGCCACGGACTGATTGTCGAATTCATCGGTCAGCCGCACGGCCACGGTATGCTCCCCCGGAGCGAGCCGGTGCAGGGCCACGGTGTAGCTTTCCTGCCGCGCGTCGCCCAGGCGCCCCGCGGGCAGCACCAGCTTCCAGTCGCCGCCGTCCAGGCTCCACTCCGCGCGGATCAGGGCACTGGCAGCGTCCCGGGCCTCGAATTGCACCTCCGCGGAATCGCTTGCCGCCTTGGCGCGCAGGCTCAGGATTTCCGGCGGGGCATTGTCCACCAGAAAGCGGTCGCTCACGCGCTCCGCGCTCAGCGCCTCTTCGGCCGGGTTGGATGGCGAGTCGGAGGCCACAATTTTCAGATAGTACGCGCCGTCGGGCATGGTGGCGGTATCCCAGGAATAAAAGCGGTTCTCCACTTTGTCTTTCAAAAGTTTCCAGGCGGTTTCCCGTTCGCCGCGGTAATACAGGGTGTACACCAGGTCGTCGTCGTTATCATCGTGCGTGCCCCACAGCACCGATTGCCAGCCGCGCTGGGCAAAGCCCTGCGGCGGCGCTTCGAATTTCGCCGGCTGTTGCGGCGGCTGCGGCTGCGGAAAGAGATTCAGGCCCGGAAGCGGGGGCGGGGGAGGAGTGCGCAACTGCACCGGCTGGGGCTGGCCGGGCAGGTTCATGGCGTTGGGAGCCTGCACGCGGATTCCGGGAGTCTGCACGATGATGGAATCAATCACCGGGGCCACATTCTTGGGCAGGTAGGCCACGCTGACCCAGGAAATATTGGCGTCCGCAGGCGCCTCCTGGAACACCGCTTTCCACTGGACAAAACGCCCGGGCGGCAGCGAGGCCGCTTCGCCCTCGGGATTGTGGAAAGGCCCGGCCCAGGGGCTCCAATAAGCATTGGGATCCGAGGTGTTGCCGCTGCGCAGATAGAAGGCGATGTGCCCGCCTGCGGAGCCGGATTGCGGCGGGTCTCCCCACCAGGTCAGCCTGCCCCAGGTGGAAAATAATCTGGCGTCAAACACGGAAGATTCGTAGCTGCCCTCGGGCTCCACGCCTGGTCCCAGCGCGAACATTTTTCCAGGGTTGGCGGCCCCGGCAACGATTTTTCCACCCGCTCCGGTGGCGAAGCAGGTCACCTGCCCGGAAAAAGTTTTGGCGATATTCGTGAAGACTTCGTTGCCTTCCAAACGGTAAATCACGCCGCGTCCTCCGGTGCCCAGCAGCAGCTCCCCTTCGGGCGAAAACGCCAGCGCATACACCAGTTCGTCTCGCGAGCCCCACAGCCGGGAAGGCGCCCCCTGCGGCGAGAATAGATAGACCTCGCTGCCGCCGCCCATGGCCGGAAAGGGGATAAACGGATTCTGCGGCGCCGCGGAAAAGGCAATCATGGCTCCTCCGCCCGGCTGCACCTGTGGGACCGGAACGGGTTGCGGCGTAATCCCCGGCATGGCCGGTGTCACCGAGGGAGGTTTATCTCCCACCGCCGCGGCATACACATTTCCCTGCGCATCGGTGAGCAGCGAGGTGATTTCTTTCTTATTGGTCTCGTAAATCACAAACGCCCGGCCGCTCCCTCCTTTTTCTCCGGGGCCCTCCACGCGCATGACCAGCCCATTCGGCTCCGTTCCGGCATAGAGCCGCCCGGTGCCGTCCACGGCCAGCGAGCGCACGTGGGTCTCTTCCGATTTGTAAAACACGCGGCCCTTGCCATCCGGCGGGACGGCAAAGATTTCGCCCTTGTCGCCGGTGCCCACGTAGAGCGTTCCGTCGCGCCCGAAGACCAGAGTCCAGATGTATTTCCGCTGGGGATCAAAAAACACGGAGTGCTCTCCCGAGGGGGTGACCTTGTAAACCTTTCCGTCCGGAGAGGTGGCCACGTACAAATTGTCCTTCGCATCCACCGCCAGGGCCTGGGCCGCCAGTTCGCTGGATTCGAAGACGGTGGTGGCGGCGCCGGCATCGTCCAGGCGCAGCACCTTGGCCGTGGATCCCCCGGCCGCGTACACCCGGCCTTTTGAATCGGCCGCAAGCGCCCAGAGATAGGCCAGGTTCGGATCCGCGAACTGCGCGGTGCGCGGCGCGGGCACCAGCCGTCCGTCGCTTCGGACCGCCACTCCCTTGGGCGTGCCCTTGTCGAATTCCTCGTAGGAGGTTAGCCGCCAGAAGCGCATGTGCTCCGCGGCCGCCGGCCCCACGGCCAGCAGCCCTAGAAGGGCCGCGCACACACCCACGGTCACAATGTGGCGGTGAAATTGCCAGCTGCGCGACGTGGCCGAGCCGCGCCCGGCACCGCCGGCCACGAAGTCTCGAACGGCTGCGCCAGCAGGCACAGCCGCAAATTTACGGCGAATCGAGAGCATGGATCGTCCTTTCGGAGAGAGCCGGGAACCCGCGCCCCAGCGGGCCGCGGTTATTTTACTTTGATTTGCAGCGACTGCTGGCCGGAGATGACCTGATTCATGGGCACGGACCACTCGCCCGCCAGCGATTCCCGCAGCAGCGTCGAGCCGCCCACGGTGCGCCTTGGCTCGAGCACCTCGATTTCCGTAAGCGGCGCATTGGGCAATTCCTTATCCTCCACCAGCAGCGTGGGCGCGGGCTGCAGCAAGGCCACATACAGCCGGTTGTTGCGCCGCTCGCGGTTCAAAACGTGGATGAGCTGTTCCAACCCGGCGAGCCGCGCGAAAGGACTTGAGGCCAGGCCGTTGCTCATCCGGTTGAGCGTGTCGGCGTCCGACACCGTCAGCCGCAGCGTGCCGCGGGCGGCCAGCGGAATGGTGATGGGAATCTCCTGCAGGAACGGCGTGCCGCGATACGGCCGCACCAGCACCTTGACCAGCACCTGCTCTCCCGGCGCGGCCTCCGCGTGGTCGCACCACGCATTTTCGATGTATCCCTGGCGGCGCTCCGGCACGCTTTCCACCCGCAGGCGAACATCGGTCACGTTCGGCAATTCGTAGGGGTTGGTGAACACGCGCTGGAACAGGCTTTGCACCGTCAGCGCCACGAATAATCCGTCCGGCGCGCCAAAATCGTTGGGTGCGAACATATTGTCCAGCACCACCGGGGAGTGCCCCTGCACATCCATCTGCCCGGTCAAATGAAACGTGGTGCCTTCGCTATAGACGGGGTTGGCGACCAGCCCGTTGAAGGTGGCGATGGCCACCAGCAGCGGAGTGAGCCGCGCGTTCTCCGCGACCTGGAAATGCAGCGACTTGGTGCGCGCCGGTGTGACCACGTCCAGGCTGACCGGCACCAGCCGCGGCGCCGCGCCCAGCGTTCCCGTGACCGCGGAGATGCGGTCATAGTTGATGGTGCCGATGATGCCCCCGGCGTTCATGATCTTGGTGGAGTTGAAACTGGAGGCCATGGTGGTGAGCACCCGCCCGCGCGCCATGGGCAGCGCGAGCTTGCCGAAATTGAGCACGGGATGCCCGCAGATCAAGACCCGCCCGTCCACCACCGCGGTGACGCTGCACCCGGCGTTGATGGAGAGGTCGCCCGAGGCCAGCACCATCCCCACCATCTGGCCAGGCTTCAGGTCTGCGTCGTCCGGTTCGGCCGCTGTGGTGCCGCCCTGCACCGCGGTCATTCCGAAGGCCGCCAGTTGCGGCGCGAAGCGGTCAATCGCTTCCTTCAGAAAGCCCGAAAACGCCAGCGGCGTTTCGATGGGGGTCAGGTAGGCGCCGGAGGGCACGCCGGCCTGCTGCGCCGCACTCCCGGCCAGGGCGTATTGCGGCGGGGCGCCCGCGACGGTGAAGTCCACGGGTGTGCCGGGGGAATCGATTCCGGCGCGCTGCTGCGGCGTTGCCGCTGCCCCGTCCCCCGCCTCGGCTTCCAACATCTGCGCGATCGGAGTAACTCCGCCCAGCGCTTCTTTGGTGAAAATCCCGAACTTCAGGGACAGCCCGCCCACCAGTTTTCCGTCAATGTACACGGGACTGCCGCTCATGCCCGCGGCTACTCCCACTTGCTCGGCGCGTGGACCCACCAGGCGCACCAGGATGATGTCCTGCTTTGGCCCCATCAGGTTGGGCAGGATGCCGATGACCTCCAGGTCCAGCTTCTCGATGGTGTCCCCTTCAATGATGGTGTACACCACGCCGTGCATCCCGGGCCGCACCTGATCGAGGGGAAGGGTATTGTCCAGGGCGCCGTTGGCCATGGCCACCGCCGGCGCGGCCATTGCCGCCAGCAGCGCCATCAGCGCCCACCGGAGAGGTTTTAGCAGGGGGCCGGGCATGCGATCCACAACTCCTCATTCTACTCGATTCGTTCCGGCGCCGCAGGGTTTTCCCGCCCGCGAATTTCCGTTCCACTACCTGTGGGGCTCGGGGGCGCCACTGATAGAATTGACGCATGGCACGCCAGGTGGTTGTTCCGGCGCGGCGGATTTCGGGAGGCATGACCCTCCCGGGGGACAAGTCCATCTCCCACCGCCTGGCCATCCTGGCGGCTCTGGCGGAGGGTCCCAGCGAGCTTCACAACTACTCACCGGCCGCCGATTGCCAGAGCACGCTGGAATGCCTGCGGAGGCTCGGGGTGGGCATCCAGGCGGAGAAGCCCGCGGGAAAAGCGCGCGACCAGAAGGAATCCGGCCGCAATTCCCTGAGCGCGCGGATTCACGGTACGGGCCTGGGCGGTTGGAAGAAACCCGGCCGCGCGCTGGATGCCGGGAATTCCGGAACCACCATGCGCCTGCTGGCCGGCGCGTTGGCCGGGCAGGAGTTTGCCGCGAAGCTTACCGGCGACGCCTCCCTGCGCCGGCGTCCCATGCGCCGCGTGGTTGAACCGCTGGAACAAATGGGCGCGCGCATCCGGTCCCGCGAAGGCGGGCTCGCTCCCCTCGAAATCACCGGTACCGCGCTGCACTCCACCGAGTACACCCTGCCGGTGCCCAGCGCGCAGGTGAAATCCGCGATCTTGCTCGCCGCTCTGTACGCTCCGGGCATCACTGCGGTGATCGAGCCCGTGCGCACCCGCGACCACACGGAAATTGCGCTGCGCGAATTTGGGGCCGCCATCCGGCGGTCCGGAGAACGCATTGAGGTTTCCGGCGGCGCGCGGCTCCAGGGGCGCTCCCTCACCGTGCCCGGCGACCTTTCCTCCGCCGTCTTTCTGATTGCCGCGGCCTTGATTCTTCCCGGCTCGAACCTGCTGCTGCTGAACGTCGGCCTGAATCCGACGCGCGGCGCCGTGCTCGACTTCCTGGTGCAGATGGGAGCGCCGCTGCGCGTTGCGCAAATCGAAGAGCGTCACGGAGAATTGGTGGGCAACCTGGAAGTGATCACCGGCGAAGGGCTCCGCCTGCGGGGAGGGGAAGTGGCCATCGCCGACGTCCCCCGGATGATTGACGAGTTGCCCATGCTGGCCGCGCTCGCCCCCTACACCGAACAGGGCATTCTGATTCGCGGGGCCGCTGAACTGCGCGTGAAAGAGAGCGATCGCATCGCCGCCCTTTCTGAAAACCTGCGCCGCATGGGCGCCCGGGTGGAGGAATTTCCCGATGGAATGCTTGTGGCCGGCCGCGCCGAAGCCGCGGGCGCCCAGCCCGCGCGCCACGTGCCGCTGCACGGCGCCGAGGTGGACCCGCGGGGCGACCATCGCATCGCCATGGCCCTGGCCATTGCCGCGCTCGGCGCGGATGGCCCCACCACCCTTCGCGGCTCGGAATGCGCGGCCGTTTCCTACCCCGCGTTTTTCAGCGACCTGGAAGCGCTGCTCGAGCGCTGACCGTGGCTCCTTACGGGCAACGGGCCTTCAATCGGAATGCTTCAGGCGGATGGGTCCGTAGGAAGTGTTGAGGGTGATCTTTGGGCCGTGCGCCCCGACCTTGCCTTCCAGTTTAGAGTCGCCGCCCTGCTGCGTGGCATTCAGCCCGCTGTCGTTCAGGTCATTCTGGATTTGGCCGGAGCGCGACGCCGCGGACATCTCGAACGCGGCCTTGGTGGGCAGCGCCAGCTCCACGCCCCCGGACTCGTTGCTCAGGTCGATTTCGTCCTGCGGGGGAGCGGTCAGCCGCACGGTGATGTCCCCGCGCTTGTTTTGCACGCGGACGCGGCCGGAAATCTCTTCCAGGTTGATGGTCTTATCGCTGGTGGTGAGCAGAAACGGTCCGACCGCGTCCTGCACGCGCAATTCACCGGATTCCACGTCCATGCGCCCGGGCAGCCCGCCGATGCTCAGGTCGGTGTGCTGGGAAACAAACCGCGCGCCGCGAGCCACGTTGCGCGCGGTGATCGGGCCGTAGAACTCGCCGTCAATGGTCGCGGCTCCGCCCACGTCTTCCACTTCCACCTCGCTGCCCTTGCCGGAGATGTGCACGTTGCCCTTGGCCGTGGTCACGCGCACGTCGCCGCGGCCCACGTCCACACGCACGTCGCCCCCGGAATCATGCACCTCCACGTCTCCGTGGGCCACGCTGGCGGTGACGTCGCCGGTGATGCCGCTGGCATGCACGTCTCCGCGCTGCGTGCGCAGATCCAGAATCACGTTGCGCGGCACCTTCACTTCAAAGTTCACGCGCACGTCGCCGCTCCGCCGGGCCGCGTCGGTCGCGTCCAGGCTCACTTCTTTCCCCGATTGCCGCACGTTCACGGTCGCGCCGGAGGCCCGCGAGCGCGCCTCCTCGTCGCTCATGGCATAGCCGGTTTTATGCACCACCACGCGCAACTGCCTGGCGTCGCTCATCCCGTCCACGGCAATGTCTCCGCGGGAGGTGTTGATGCGCACCACCGAGCCCGGCGCCAGATCTTTCGGCGGCAACTCCTCGGTCACGTCCGCGGAATCGGCGAAGGGCACGTCGTCCGGCAGGTCCACGCGAATGCGGTCGCGGTAACGCGACCCGAACGAAATGGCGATGCCCACCAGGATCAGCAGCACCAGCAGCGAAATTTCCCCGCCGCCCACTCCCCGCCGCCCGCTCCCTGAAAGGTTTTCAAACAGGCGGATCACTCCCCACAGGATCAGCAGCGCCGGCCACCACGTGCCCAGCCAGCTCCATCGGATCAGGTCGGGACGGAAATTGTGAATCAGGAAGATGGTGCCCACAAGGAGCAGGACCAGGGCGCCAAACGCGGACCGCTGTGGACGTCCATTACTCATGCCAGGTTCCTCGGAGCGTCACTGCGGACTTCCCGGCGGTAGATTGCCCGGGCTGCCTGCGCCGCTGGAACCGCCGGGGACGTCGGAACCGCTCGCCGTCCCGGAACTGCCGTAGGGAGACGCCGGGGGCGGAGGAGGACCCGGGGCGGGCGTGGGCGCCGGCGGATAGGACGGCTCGTTGCTGTGCGTTCCCATCTCCAGCAGCCGCACCAGTCCGATCACGATCAGGATCAGCGGCCACAGCCGGGAAAATCCGAATTCTCCAGGCCACAAGCGATCGGCCATCAGGATCGCCCCCAGGGTGATCAACATCGCGGGGCCCACCAGTCCTCGCCGCCGGTAATAAGGTGCCATACGTTTCTACCTGCCTCCTGCCCTTCAAATTGCCAGCGCGCACCCTGGCGGATTCGGCCGGGGGGCGCAGCCACCTTCCGCTTACCCCTCCTGGCGCTTTATCAGCATCCACAGGCCCAGGACAATCAACCCCAGCGGCCAGAAATCCAGTACGCGGTCCAGGTTCACCAGGTTCCACTGATCCAAAAGCACCAGAGTGCCAATGGTGATCAACAGAATGGGCCCGATGGTTTCCCGGCGCGCCGCCGCGGAGGAGAGTGCTGCCGTACCGCTCCCGGTGGAGTCCGGCGAACCGGCTCGCGCCGCGCCCGCGGCCAGTTCTGCTTTGGCCTTCGCCGTCTGGTAGGCCTCAAACGGCATGTAGAAAATCCACGCCACCAGCAGCGGAACGAATATCCCCGGCGCGCGCTCGATCAGGCTGATGATGGTTGCAAACACCAGGACGTGAATCAGCGCTTTGACGTATTCGCCGTTATAGACCGCGCCGAGCCCGGGGATGATCCCCAGTGCCGCGGCCGCCTTGGCGCGCGCATTCGTGCTTCGCGCGATGGGAGAGGGCGGAGGGGCCTGAGCCTGGCCCACCATTTCCGCCAGGCAGTTCGGGCAGTAGTACGCGCCCTGCACTTCCCGCAGCGTTTCGGGGGTGAGCGCCGCGCCGCAATGGCGGCAGTAGCCCGCGGGGGCGCCGCTTCCTGTTCCCCCGGCGCTCATCGCGGCCCTCCCAGGGGAAGCCCAGGAAGCGCGATGACCGCGATCTGCGAGGAGTGGTGCAGCATCAGGTCATTGCGCAGCTTGCGCTCGGATTGCGGCGAAGCCGTTCCCGCCGGGCGGTTGCGCTCCTCCTGCCGTTGCGGCTCGCTGGGCGTGGCCGAAGCCTCCTGATCCTGCAGCCGCGACCGGATTTCGTAAACCACGCGCAGGTCATTCACAAAGCGCACGCCGTGCGCGTAGGTCAAATGCGCCTGGCGGTCCGCCGCGCGGAACAAATTGACGGGGTTGAAGTCATCCGCGCTGATGCGCCGTGGATTGATGCCCAGCGCCTGGAAAAGAATGACCAGCGTGGCCACCACGCTTCCCAGGCCCAGCGCAAACCGGGGAGAGAGCGCCCCGGTCAGCAGGCGCCGCCACAGGCTTTCCTGCTGCTGCGGCGCCGAGCCAGTGGTGGCTTGCAGGATGCGGAACACCAGCCAGGAGGGTTCCACCTCCGGCTCGAGCCCGCCCAGCCGCGCCACCACGTCGCCCACTTCGAACGCCAGCCGGCGGCAGGGCGCGCAGGTCTCCAGGTGCGCCTGCAGTTCCAGGCGCTCGGCGGCTTCGAGCCTCCCTTCCAGGTACTCGCTCAGCCGCTCTTCCGTATTGAGGCACGTCCAGGTCATGTTCGCTTCACTCGGAACTCGCCACTTCCCCTTATCCCGGCCCGATTCCCATCTGCGTGAGCAGCCGTGCCAGTTCAATCCGCCCGCGGTTGATGCGCGACTTTACCGTGCCTTCCGGCACCTGCAAAACCTCCTGAATCTCCCGGTAATCCAGTCCCTGCAAATCGCGCAGGATCACCGCCTCGCGCAATTCAGGTGAAACCTGCTGGAGCGCGCGCTGCACCTGCCCGCTCAATTCCGTGGCCCCGGCGATTTCGTCCGGCCGCCGGCTGGGAGACACCTTGTGCTCCGCCGGGGAGTTCTCCGCGTCCAGCGAATCGGTCAGCCGGTCCCGCCGCGTCCGCCGGTAATGGTCAATCAACAGGTTGCGGGTCACGCTGGTCAGCCAGGTGGTGAACTCGCCGTGCACCGCGCGGTAGGTGGCCAGCGTGCGGTAGATGCGCAGGAATACCTCCTGCGACAGGTCCTCCGCCTCCTGCCGGTTTCCGGTGAACCGGTAGGCCAGGTTATACACGCGCCGCGTGTGCCGCCTCACCAGTTCCTCCCAGGCCGGAGCCTCTCCGCGGACGCACCGCGCGACCAGTTGAGAATCAAGCTCCAAGTGCCCATCTGCCTCGTCGTCGGGTTACTTCTCCGGCCCTCACCCCGTGAAACGCAACTGACCCTGAAAATGTTCCATTCACAGTGGTTGGCATCTTAGCAGCATCTTGCCCGGAAGTTGACTCCTGGAGAGCCGTGCGCCGGCCGACCAAAGCCTTCGCACGGGGACGGGATCAAAGCCGTGTTTAAGCTTTATTCTCCGTGCTCCTGCTTCATCCGTTCTTCGTCTTCTTGCTGCACGCTGCGCAGGAACGAGCGGGTCGCAAACGGTCCGGCTGTAAGCACCACCACCATCATGGAAATTCCCAGCCACAGCGGGAAGTGCGGCAACTGCACCATCACCAGAAACGTGAACCCGATGCAAACTCCAAGCCCGAGCAGGACCAGAAACTGCGAGCGTGCTTTCATGCGCCGCATGCCGTGAAGCAGAACGATCAGGCCCGCGGCAAACGCGAGCGGGATCAAAATGAGCGGCGCTGCGGAAAGTGGAATCATCAGAGTCTCGCACCGCCGGCGCGGGCCACGCGACTTTGCCCCCCGGTGGCCCAACCTGCGGCCCTCAAACTATACTCCCGAACTCCCAATCCACCGGCGCAGTGGAGGTGGGAGCGGAGTCCTGCGCATGCTGATTCCGGCCGCGCACCGCACCCCCGCCCGTTTAATTCCTGCTGCTCCAGTTTCGCGTGCACGCCGCGCATTCCTTGACACTTCCGGCGCTGTGTTGCTACGGTCGAGGGCCGATGCGCGCATCGCAGCGCAAACTCCTGATCGCCGTTGGGCTGTTCGCAGTGATCGCGGTGCTCGCCTACCGCTCGCGGGGAGCGGTGTCGCTCGAAGGGTTCGATTGGCGGCGTCTCGGGGAAGCGGTGCGCGATGCGCGCTGGAGTCTGCTGTTGCTTTCTCTTGCCGCGATCTATGTATGCTACTGGCTGCGCGCCTGGCGTTGGACGCGCCTGTCGCGCCACGTAGGCTATGCCAGCACCTGGAGCGTGTTTCAGGACACGGTCATGGGGTTCACCGCGATTTTTCTGATGGGCCGGGCCGGCGAGCCCGTGCGCCCCTGGCTGATCGCGCGGCGGGAGCGCCTGCCGGCCGCCTCCATGTTTGGAATTTACGTGGTGGAGCGGGTCTTCGACGTGGCCGTTACCGTGGCCCTGACCGCGCTGAGCCTGGTGTTTCTCCCGGAGTTACTGCGCGCGCGGCCGGCCACCCCACGCAACGCGGCAGCCTCCTCCTATCTCCCCCTGTTGCAGAAGGCCGGATTCGTTTTTCTCGTGGGGCTGCTCGCCGCCGTGCTCCTCCTGGTCTATTTGCGGGCCAGCGACGGCGGCTGGGCCGCGCAGAGGATTCAAACCTGGCAGGGACAGGATGGCTGGCGTGGCGCCACCGCGGGTATTTTCTCCGGATTTCTGGAAGGCTTGCGCGCACTGCGCACCTGGGGCGACCTGGGGATGGGCCTGGTGCTGACCGTGGCCCACTGGGTGCTGATTCTCCTGATCTACCTGTGGGTGCCGCTGAGCCTGGGCAGCGGCTTCGAGCTCTTTGACCTGCACGCCGCCGTGCTGGTGCTGGCGTGCACCCTGCTGGGCTCCGCCGTACAGTTGCCGGCCGTGGGCGGAGGTTCCCAGGCGGGCTCCTTCGGGGCCATGACATTTTTTCTCCGCGTGGCCAAGGAACCGGCCGCGGCTGCATCGCTCGTTTTGTGGCTCATCACGTTTTGCGGGTGTGCCCCGCTGGGAATTCCGCTCCTGTTGCGTGAGGGCCTGTCGCTGGGGGAATTGCGCCGCATCGCGCAAGACCGCGCGGGGGGCCTGGGGGCCGCGGGGCAACCGCGGCCCGCGAAGGGACGGCAACCGTGAAGTGTCCTTATTGCTCGCATAAAGAAGACAAAGTGGTGGACTCGCGCGAGGCCACCCTCGGTGACCTGATTCGCCGGCGGCGGGAGTGTCTGAAGTGCCACCGGCGGTTTACCACCTACGAACGCATTGATGAAATCCCTTACATGGTGATCAAGAAGGACGGGCGCCGCGAGCGCTTCGACCGACAAAAACTCTTGCAGGGTCTGCTCAAAGCGTGCGAGAAGCGGCCCATCCCCATCCCGAAAATCGAGTCGCTGGTCGAGGAAGTCGAGGCCTTCGTGTATGAGTCCCCCAATCGCGAGCGCACCTCCTCCGAAGTCGGCGAGATGCTGATGTCCCGGCTGAAGAAACTCGACAAGGTAGCGTATGTGCGCTTCGCCTCCGTGTACATGGACTTCAAGGATGTGAAGGAGTTTCTCAACGAGCTGAAGGGGCTGCTCAAGGACCGGGTGCAGAAGTAAAAACCGAAAGCCGAAAACCGAAAACCGAAAACCGAAAAACGTCCACTCCCGCAGCAGCCCGGGGGCCCACCGGGCTGCCCATTTTTCGATTTTGGGATTTCGTTTTTCGCCTTACGCCTTCGGCTGGTGATTGGCCTGCCACACCGCCGCGGAGAAGGTGCGTAGCGTGCGGAACCCCGCCGTCTCGTAGAGGTGCACGGCCGCGGTGTTCGAAGCGGTCACGGTCAGCGAGAGCCCTTCGAAATTCTGCGCGCGCAGGGCGCGCACCGAGGCGTCCAGCAGCGCGCGGCCCCACCCCTTGCCTTGCAGCTCCGGCAACAGGCAGATCTGTGTGGTGTGGGCCACGCGCGGCGCCACCACGGAAGTCAGCACCACACCTTGCAGGTCGTTCTTGCCGCTGCCGGGAATGATGAACGACGCATCGGGTAGAAATTGCCCGCAGCCGGGCAGCAATACCACGTTGCGCAGAAAGCGGTGCGCCCCGGCTTCGCTGCGGTACTGCTCATTGATTTCGCTGTCCACGTGGCACAAGTAGGCCTGCTCGATCAACCGCGCGCAGCCGGAAAAGCAGCGATCCGTCCAGCGCTCGATACGCGGGGGAGAGGAACAGGGACGTTCGGCCGCCGCGGCCAGGTCCAGGTACATGAACTGCCGGCTGTGCAGCCGGAAGCGATGGCGCTGCAGCGCCGCGTCCAGGGAGTGGCCGAAGGGAATCAGTTGCGCCTCGATGCGCTCGATCTCCGGGCGCGACTTCACGCTCAGCAGCAGAGCGGCCAGCAGGCGTTCGGGCAGGCCGGCCTGGCCCACGCGCCGGGCAATGTAGAGGCCGCCGACCAGGGCCTTTTCTTCTTCGAACACGTAGAAGCCGTACCCCGCCGCGCGGTCGTCATCCAGCGCCGCGCAGCCTTCCAGCGTGCGCGATTCCACAAACCGCCGGATCAGCGCGAGGGAAGGGCGGTAGTCCCACCGGAATTCCTCCAGCCAGCGGTCCGCTTCTTCCTCGAAGAGCGGGTCGAGTTGCCGGGAAGTGGCCTGACGCAGGGAAACGATCTGCATGAGTCGCGCCTGCAGGGGATTATAGCGGCGCAGGGCCCGGAGCGAAACCGCGGCCCGTGCCGCGGCGCCCTGCCGGGCTGCCCGGGTGGTCACTTCGCGCCCGTCGCCGGGCCAGTCCGGGCGTTGAGTGTGTTAACATGCGCGCTTCTTTGCAGAGGTGCGTTCCGGGGACGCGCAGCAGATTCCCAACGTCTATGGACTTTCTTGAAGAGTTAAGCGATCCCTCGTCGCCAGTGCGCGGCGCGCTGAACATCCTGCTGCTCCTGACTTTGCTGCTGGGTGTGGTGGGTGCGGGTATCGCCGGTTATCTGGACTATCGCATCCTGCATCCGGTGAGCACCAGCAACTCGCTCACCCCGGACGACCTGCTGGGTCATCCCAGCGATGTCCAGTACTCGGTACCCAACGAAGGCGCGCGCGACGGCTGGTTTTTTCCGGGCTTGCGGAACGCGCCGGTGGTGAT
Organism: Binatia bacterium; assembly: GCA_035517515.1. Taxonomy (GTDB): domain Bacteria; phylum Acidobacteriota; class Terriglobia; order Acidiferrales; family UBA7541; genus JOPF136. The sequence goes on along the minus strand of DATIYQ010000085.1, from coordinate 21,400 downwards.
CCTGTGCCACGGCTACCGCTCGCAGCGCGGAGACGTGCTGACCCTGGCCACCACTCTTCAGGAAAACCAGTACAACGTGTTCGCCTTCGACTTTTCAGGACACGGCAAGATCCCGGGATCCACCACGCTCGGCCCGCGCGAAACCACCGAGGTGCTGACCGCCGTGGCCCTGATGGCCTCGCGCAGCGATGTGGACAAAACCCGCGTCGGGCTGTGGGGCGCAAACATGGGCGGCTACGCGGCGCTGGCCGCTGCGGCCGCGGACCGCCGCGTCACCGCCGTGGCCGTGGAATCCGTGTATGAAGATCCCCAGGAGTTCTTCGCCGTGGAACTCGATCGTTCCGGCTACAGCTCGCTCCCGGTCATCAGCTGGATGTGCCAGTTGGGTTTCCGTATCGAGCAGCTTCCCTACCGCGGGCAACCGCCGCTCTCCGCCCGGCTCAGCGCCCTGGCGCGGATTCCCAAATTGTTCATCGCCTTGCGGGATAATCCCGTGCTCGCCGCTTCCACCCTGCGGCTTTACAATCTGTCCCCCGAACCCCGCGAACAGTGGGTGATGCCCCAGGCCAGCTACCTGCTGATGTCCAATGACGAGAAGAAGACCTACGATAACAACGTGCTGAGTTTTTTCCTCCGCGCCATGCCGCCCACGGCGGCTCCGGTGCACACCCGCTAGCCGGGATTTCGCGCCAAGCCGATTCCGGGAGCGAGCGGCGCAGGCTTGCTTCTTCACCGCGGGGCGTCGTTCACTCGAAAGAGTGTAGCCCGCGCCGAACCTGGTTGCTTCGGGTCGAGTCGCCAGCCCATCCCCATCAACTGGCCGCGTCCCACATCGTCCGTGATGATCCAGGGCGGAGGCGAAGTCCCTGGAGTCCATTCCGGCACCGGCCCGCGCAGATAGAAATCGAGGCCGTACTGCCAGGCGCGCGCAAGATGGTAGGTCTGCATGCCGGAAGACAGGCCCGCCGATTGCATGGCCAGGGGCCGCGCGGAGACTTCCCTGTCCAGCGATGGCAGCACATGGTTCGCCACCAACCCCGCGGCGACGGACACTACAATTGCGGCGGCCGCGGCACTGCGGCGAAGACCGCGCCATGCGCCGGCTGCCGCCACCAGTCCGCCACCGCCGGCCAGTGCGATTCCGGCGAGCGCGAGTGGCTGCTCGGCCGCGGCGGGTGTGAGAGCGGCGGCCGGGCGAAGCAGCACCACAAATCCGCCGGCCACCAGCGCCGCGGCCACCCAGAGCAGCCGGGATCGAGCCACGGAAGCGGTGGCAGGCTCGTCGCGCGTCAGGACTCGGGCCAGCAAGAGCACCAGCGGCGGAACGCCCGGCAGGATGTATCCCGGCAATTTCGACTGCGATGCGCTGAAGAAGACGAACGGGAAGATGACCCAGGCGGCGAAATACGCGCTCGGATATTGCCGCCAGTTTCCGCCGCGGAAATTGCGCCACGCGTCCCCCAGCGCAGGAAGCAGCAGCAGGGTCCACGGAAAGACCGCGAGCAGCAGGATGGGTGCGAAAAACCAGAAAGGTTGGTGATGCTGGTAGCGGTTGGTGAGGAAGCGCTCGACGTTGTGTTCCAGCAGAAAGATGCGAAGAAATTCGGGATTGCGGACGGCGCAGAGCACATACCACGGCAGCGCCACCACCAGGAATGAAACGATGGCCCACGGATCCAGCAGACGGAAGCTCCGGCGGACATTTCCGGTGGCGAGCGCCCAGAGCGCGGTGCTGCCCCCAGCGAGCAGGATGGCCGCGGGTCCTTTGGCCAGCACGGCAAGGCCGAGCGCAGCGCCAAATCCGGCGGCCCACGCGGCCCGATGCCGGGGCGATTCCTCGAGCGCCAGGATGGCCGCGGCGCACATGGCCAGCGCAAGACACGCGGCAAACGGCATGTCTGTGGCCGCGGCCCGGGCGAAGCCGGTCATGCCCACAGTGGCCGGGAGCATCCAGGCCACGGCGCGCGCGGTGGCGGGCCCGTAACAGCGCATGGCCAGAAGCGCGATCCCGAGCACCGCGCAGAGCGCGAAGACTCCGGAGGGCGCGCGTGCCGCCCGTTCCGCACGTGCGAACAGGCGGAAGCCAATCGCCGCCGACCAGTAATACAGCGGGGGCTTCTCGAACCAGGGCGTGCCGTTCAGCCGTGGCGTCACCCAGTCCCCGCTGCTGGCCATGTCTCGCGCAATCGAGGCGTACCGCGGCTCGTCAGGCCCCGTGAATCCCATCCGCGCGAGTCCGGTGAAAAAACAGTGATAGATCACCAGCGCGTAGAGAAGGGCGGCGCCTGCGGTGCGCAGGATGGGCGCAATTTTCAAAACGGCCTGAGTCTACCAGAGCTTTCCCGATGCGCGGGGTGCGCGGCGACTTGTGGCAGAATCCCACGGTGCGAGCCTGGCTGGAATACGCGGCGGCAAACAGCATTCTTCATGTCCTGGGCCTGTTGCCCCGCGGAGCCGCGCGGGCCGTGGGCGCGGGCATTGCTGCGCTCTTTTACCGCTTCAATCCGCGCCTGGAGCGCGCCGCCCTGTTCAATCTGAAGCTGGCTTTCCCGGAGATGCCGGAAGCGGAACGCCGCGCCACCGGGCGCCGCCTGATGCGCCACATCGGCTGGATGGGCGCGGAATTCGCGCGATTTCCCCGGCACACCCCCGAGAGCATCCGGCAAATCATCACCATTGATGGCGCGGAGCATTACGCGGCGGCCAAAGCGCGCGGCAAGGGCCTCATTTATTTGACCGGCCATATGGGCGCCTGGGAGCTGGCGCCGTTTGCCCAGGCGATGGCGGGACATCCGCTGCACTTTCTGGTCCGGCCGGTGCAGAACCCGCGGGTGAACGCGCTGGTGGACCGTTACCGCTCGCTGGCCGGCAACCGCACCATTGACAAGAATGAAGCCGTGCGCGAGATGTTGCGCATCCTCCGCGAAAACGGCGACGTCGGCGTACTGATGGACGTAAACAGCTCGCTCGAAGAAGGAGTCTTCGTGCCTTTCTTCGGCGTGCCTGCGTGCACCTCCAGCGGCGTGGCGCGCATCGCCCTGCGTACGGACTGTGCCGTGCTGCCTGGCTACGTCTATTGGGCCCAGCAGGAGCGGCGCTACCATCTGCGCTTCGATCCGGCCCTCGAATTGGTGCGCTCCGGAGACGCAGAGGCGGACGTGGTGGCGAATACAGCGCGGTTCGTGCAGGTATTCGAGTGCTATGCCCGGCGGTTTCCCGATCAATGGCTGTGGGTTCACAAGCGTTGGAAAACCCGTCCGCCGGGTGAGCCTCCCCTGTATGCAACTTGATCGCAGCGGGCCGGGTCCCGGCGCAAGCCGTGCCCTCGCCTGGAGCAGGCAGAGGAAGGAGTGTCCCATGATCGCAGCCCGAGAATTGGCCCATCGGCTGGACCTGCCGTTGGAAGGAGATCCCGAAGTCGAAATCAGCGGCGTGGCGACACCGGAGCGGGCGCAACAAACCCACCTGATCTTTGTGGATGGCGCAAAGCAACTCTCCCGCGCCGCAAAATCACTGGCGCGGTGCGTGATCGTGCCGCAAGGGGCCCGGTTGGAAGGGAAGACCCTCCTGCGCGCCACGAATCCCAAACTGGCGTTTGCGCAGGCTGCGGCCTGGCTGGTTCCCGCGCCGCGTGTGGCCGCTGCGGGCATTCATCCCACCGCAGTGGTTGCCCCGGGCGTGCGGCTGGGAGAGGGTGTGGCCGTAGGACCTTATGCCGTAATCGAAGAAGCCGCGGAACTTGACCCCGGCTGCCAGGTCGGCCCGTTTTGCTGTGTCGGCAAGGGCGCGGTGCTGGGCGCCGGCTGTGTGCTTTATCCGCACGTGGTGCTGTATCCCGGGGTGAAACTCGGCCGCGGCGTGGTGCTGCATGCGGGAGTCATTATCGGTGCGGACGGGTTTGGCTATGTGACCGGCAACGGGCGGCACTGGAAGTTTCCCCAGATCGGCCGCGCCGAAATTCACGACTACGTGGAGATCGGCGCGAACAGTTGCGTGGATCGTGCCGCTCTCGAAGAGACGGTGGTGGGCGCGGGCTCGAAGATTGACAACCTGGTGCAGGTGGGCCACAACGTGCAGATTGGCGAGGGCACGCTGATTGCCGCCCAGGCCGGCCTGGCGGGCAGCTCCCGGGTCGGACGCCAGGTGGTGATCGGAGGCCAGGTGGGCATCGCCGACCACGTGCGCATCGAAGACGGCGCCATCATCGGCGCCCAGGCCGGCATCCCTACCGGCAAGCGCATTGCCGCCGGCGAGCCGGTGTGGGGCACTCCCGCGCGGCCCATCAAAAAATATTTGCAGCAGCTCGCCTGGCTCGCCCGGCTCTCGGAAGTGGGGGAACGCTTGCTGGAACTGGCGGGCGCGAAGGGCGGGGGACGCCCGTCCTAGCTGAATTGCCAGCACCCTCAAACGATGCGATAGAATCTCGAGCAGCAGCCATGGGAAACACACGCTATCTGGTGGTCGGCGGGCACACGCGAAGCATCGGCAAGACTTCGCTGGTGGTGGACCTGATCTGCGCCTTTCCCGGCGCGGAGTGGACCGCGGTCAAAATTACCCAGTATGGCCACGGGGTCTGCTCGGAACACGGCGAGCCCTGCGACTGCGCTTCCGCCACTCACGCCGCGATTCTGGACGAGGAGCGGGACCGCACCGGCCGCACCGACACCTCGCGGTTTCTGGTGGCAGGGGCGCAACGCTCCCTGTGGCTGCGCACCCGCCAGGGCGATCTGGCCGAAGGGATGCCCCTGCTCCGCCAGGCGCTGGCGGGAGCCGGAAACGTGATTCTGGAAAGCAATGCCGTGCTCGGATTCCTGCGCCCGGCACTCTTCCTGGTGGTGTTGGACCCCCAGGTGGAGGATTTCAAAGCAACCACCCAACGCTACCTGGACCGCGCCGACGCGTTTGTCTTCAGGACCCCCTTGCCCGGCGGGTCCTGGGAAGGAATTTCGGGAAAGTTGCTGGGGTCGAAGCCCAGCTTCGAGCAACCGTTAGGCGCGGCGGTACCCGCGGGTTTACTCGGAATGGTGCGGGAGAGGATGTTCGGCGAGACTGGGAGTTCGGGCCCCGCGCGTCCGGCCTGAATTTGGGAACTGGGACCGATGAGGCGCGTACAGCCTGGGAATTCAGCTCCAAGCCTGCAAGCGGGCGAACTGGACACTGCAATTCCGCCTGGGCCTGTCCATTCCGGATTTTGGATCCTTTCAGTCCGTTCCCGGGGGGTGTTTGCACACAGGGAGCGCAGCAGTGGGAAACGGCATCTTGAGTGTTGACGGTAAAGGACATCGTTGGGATAATTTTGAGACAGGGAGTGGGAGGCTCATCTACGATGCTTGTAGGAGCTTTCCAGGGGGAGAGTTGCACACCTTTAGGCCGGTTGCATCTCTCAGAGATTGGTTGCGGGTGTGATACTGCATTCCCGTTCCGAAACACTGGCGCGGGGATGATGGAGAGTTGCGGCCCGAACGGCTCGAAGTGGAGCCACAATACGCGCTGATGACAGCAAATCAGAATTTTGACTGGCAATCGGGGATGGGGGCAGCCGCAGCGGCTGCGCCTTCTCGTCGCCAAACCATCGAGGAACGCCTGGAACGCGCCATCGAGCAGGGCGTGGACTGGCTGCTTTCCCGGCAGAGCCCGGGCGGCTACTGGATGGGGGAACTGGAAGCAGACACCACGCTGGAATCCGATTACATCCTCTACCTCTACGTGATCGGACAGTTCGACCCTGCGCGCGTCGAGAAACTGGCCCGGTATATCCGCCAGCACCAGCTATCCGATGGCGGTTGGAACATCTACGCCAATGGCCCGTCGGAGTTGAACGCTACCGTGAAGGCCTATCTCGGGCTGAAGCTGGCCGGAGATCCGCCGGACGCCCCGCACATGGCCCGCGCGCGGCGGCGCGTGCACGAACTCGGCGGCCTGGAATCCATCAATTCCTTCGAACGCTTCTACCTGGCGCTGGTGGGTGCGGCGGATTGGGGAATGGTTCCGGCCATGCCTCCGGAGCTGTTTCTGCTGCCGAATTGGTTGTACATCAATCTCTACGAAATCTCCTCCTGGTCGCGCGGCATCCTGGTGCCCATGGCGATTCTCTTCGCCCTGCGGCCGCCGTGGAGGATCCCGGAGAGCGCGCGCCTGGACGAGCTGTTCTACGATTCGGGACACCGCTACAAAGCCTTTGCCTGGGACCGCAGCATCTTCACCTGGCGCAATTTTTTCCTGTGCATGGACCGGGTGATGAAGTTTGTCGAGCAACTGCCCTGGAAGCCGTTCCGCCAGAAGGCCCTGCGCTCCGCCGAACGCTGGATGATGGAGCACCTGGAGCGCACCGAGGGCCTGGCGGCGATCTATCCGGCGATGATGAACTCGATTTATGCGCTCATGGCCCTGGGCCGCTCCCCGGATGATCCGCTCACCGCGCGGCAAATTACGGAGCTCGCCAAGTTTGAGATCGAAGAAAACCACACCATTCGCCTTCAGCCCTGCGTTTCTCCGCTGTGGGATACGGCCATCGCCATGGTGGCTCTGGAAGAGGCCGGCCTGCCCCCGGACCATCCCGCCCTGGTGCGCGCCGCTTCCTGGCTGCTGGATAACCAGATTCTGGGCTCCGGCGACTGGGCGATAAAAAACCCTGGCGTGGAGCCGGGCGGCTGGGCGTTTGAGTTCCGCAACGATCACTATCCGGACGTGGACGACACCGCCTTCATCCTGATGGCCCTGCAGCGCGTGGACTACCCGGATCGCGCGCGCATGGAAGCCGCTCTGCTCCGCGGGCTGAACTGGACCGTCAGCATGCAGAACAAGAACGGGGGCTGGGGAGCTTTCGATAAAGATAACGACTGCGCCGTGCTCACCCACGTGCCCTTCGCGGACCACAACGCGATGATTGACCCGGCCACCGCAGACGTGACCGCCCGGGTGGTGGAGTGCCTGGCGCGGTTTGGCTGGCCCGCGTCGCACCCGGTGGTCAAGCGCGCCCTGCATTTCCTCGAGCAGGATCAATCCGAAGATGGCTCCTGGTTCGGGCGCTGGGGCGTCAACTACGTTTACGGCACCTCCGGGGTGTTGCGCGCGCTGGAGCCGCTGGGGCTGGCGGCAAAAGGCTATGCGCAGCGTGGCGCCGATTGGCTGCGCTCGGTGCAGTATGCCGGCGGCGGATTCGGCGAATCCATCGCCTCCTATGCCGACGCCGGCCAGAAGGGCCGCGGCACGGTCACCGCTTCCCAGACGGCCTGGGGCCTGATCGGACTTCTCGCCGCCGCCGGTCCCTCCGACCCATCGGCCCAGCGGGCCTTGCAGTACCTGCTGGAGACGCAAACCCCGCAGGGCAGCTGGGAAGAATCAGAGTTCACCGGCACAGGATTTCCGGAAGTTTTCTATTTGAAGTATCATCTCTACCGGCACAATTTTCCGCTGTACGCCCTGGCCCGGAATCGCAACGCCCAGGCGGGTGCCGGTGAATTTCGCTTCGCCCTGATTTCCCCGGAATCGCTGGAAGCATGGCGCGCCGAACGGCGCCGGCGCCGCGGGCGGCGCTCCCTGGCGCGCATGGGACGGCGGCAAACCGGAATCTCCGGTTCCCCCGGAGCCAAGCGCTGGATTCGCGGCAACGGCAACGGGGCCGGGCACTCCCACAGCGGAAGGACCGGCGCCCCCGGAAAGAACGGACACGGCAAGGGAGCAGCCGAGGAGTTCGGTATCCACGATTCGAAAGACAACGGCCGCCGAGGAGACGCATGAGATTTCCACTGAAGTTGACCACGAAGCTGACCGGCTACATCGCCGGAAAGCGCATCCGCGGGGAGCGAAAGTTCCCGTTGGTGCTCATGCTCGAGCCGTTGCACGCCTGCAACCTGACCTGCACGGGCTGCGGCAGGATCCGCGAGTACAAGTCCACCATCGACGAGATGCTCAGCGTGGAACAGTGCCTGGCCGCCGCGGAGGATTGCGGCGCTCCGGTGGTCTCCATCTGCGGCGGCGAACCCATGATCTATCCGGAAATCGGACGGCTCACCCGGGAGTTGCTGGACCGCGGGAAGCACATCTACCTGTGCACCAACGGCATGTTCATCCGCAAGCGCCTGCATGAGTTCCGGCCGTCTTCCAGTTTCTTTTGGAACGTGCACCTGGACGGCATGGAGCGCAATCACGACCTGGCCGTGGAGCGCGATGGCGTCTTCCGCGAAGCGATCGACGGGATCAAAGCCGCGAAAGCCGCCGGCTTCTACGTGTGCTCCAATACCACCATCTACCGGGAAACCGATTTGCAGGAAATCGCCGATCTTTACGCATATCTCTACGAACTGGGCGTGGACGGCCACATGATTTCTCCGGCCTACTCCTACGCCGCGGTGCAGACCAAAGAGATTTTCATGGACCGCGAGATGATCCGGGAGAAATTCCAGCTGGCCTGCGATTTGCTCGAAAAATACAACCTCATGACCTCGCCGATCTACCTGGAATACCTGCGCGGCGAGCGCGAGTTGATGTGCACCGCGTGGGGCAATCCCACCTTCAACCCGCGCGGCTGGAAAGGCCCCTGCTACCTGATGACCGATACGCACCACGGCAGCTTTCAGGAGTATGTAGACGATACCCCCTGGGAGAATTACGGCCGCGGCCGCGATCCGCGCTGCGAGCACTGCATGGTGCACGTCGGATACGAGCCTTCCGCCGTTCTGGGCGGCCACCGCAAATTCGGCGACAACTGGAAGATGCTCCACTGGCAGTTCAGCGGACACATGGGCGGCTCCCGCGGCAAATCCGGCAACGGGCAGGGTTCCAGCGCGGACAAGTCCAACGGGCACGGCAAGGGGTCCGTGGGCGGGTATGCTCCTCCGCCCCCCAAACCGGCCTACCAGGACGGAAATTTCCGCATTCTATGACCACCCTCATCACCGGTGCCACGGGGTTCGTGGGCAGCCACGTTGCGCGGCTGCTCGCGGCACGTGGCCACCAGGTGCGGGCACTGGTGCGTTCCCCCGGCCGTTCCAACGCGCTCGACGGCATTCCTTGCGAGCGCGTGACCGGCGACCTCACCGACCCGCCTTCCCTGGAGAGAGCGCTTCGCGGCGTGCGCCGTGTGTTCCATGTTGCCGCGGATTACCGCCTATGGGCGCGCGATCCCGCGGAGATTTACCGCAGCAACGTGGAGGGCACCCGGAATCTCATCTCCATTGCGGTTGCTGCCGGAGTGGAGCGCATCGTGTACACGAGTACGGTTGCCACCGTGGCCGTGCCGGTGGAGAACGGCCATCTGCCCGATGAGTCCACCGAGGCGCGCTTTGAGCAAATGATTGGGCATTACAAGCGCTCCAAGTTCATCGCCGAGCGCGAGGTGATGGAAGCGGCCCGGGAAGGGGCCCCGGTGGTCATCGTCAATCCCACCGCGCCGGTGGGGCCGGGGGATTGGAAGCCCACGCCCACCGGGCGCATCGTGCTCGATTTCTTGAACGGACGCATGCCCGCCTTTGTGGATACCGGATTAAACGTCGTGGCGGTCGAGGATGTTGCCGCGGGCCATCTGCTGGCCGCGGACCGCGGGAAGCCGGGCGAGCGTTATATTCTGGGCGGGCGCAACATGACCTTGGAAGAAATTCTCACCGAACTCGCCTGGATTACCGGAAGGTCCGCGCCGCGCATCCGCCTGCCCCATGCCGTGGCACTGGCCGCGGCCTGGACAGATACCGCGGTGTGCCGCCTGCTGCGCCGCGAGCCGCACATTCCGCTCGATGGCGTGCGCATGGCCCGGCATCGCATGTTCGTGGATAGCTCGAAAGCGGAGCGCGAGCTCGGTTTCAAGGCTGGTCCCATCGCCGCGGCGCTGGAGCGGGCCGTGCGCTGGTACCAGACTCGCGACGCTGTTCGCGGTAACGCCGCATCCAGCGCCCATCCGGAGCAACCGGTTGCCGGCAGCACCATGCGGGCGGCGTAGCCCCTTCCCATGAGAGTCCTGGTTACTTTCGCTCTTCCCACGGAATTTGCGTTCTGGCGGAAGCTCCACAAGTTCTCCCGGATGCGCGCTCTGCCGGCAGGAAGAGACGTGGAGCGGTGTCCGATGTTTCACGCGCGGGCGGGCGAAAGCGACGTCATTGTGGCGCTCACCGGCATGGGTCCGGTCCAGGCGCGGCGCGCGGCACGCTATGCGTTGCAATGCGCGCCCGACGTCTGCATCTCCTCCGGGCTGGCCGGCGCGGTGAAAGAACGCTACCAGCCGGGAGACGTGCTGGCCGCCGTTCAGGTCTCCGAGGTGCGGGGGAAACGCGTCTTCCCGTGTGAGCCTGCACTCGTGGACCGTGCCACCTCGTGTGGCGCGCACATGGTGGAGCGGTTTCTCACCAGCCCCACGGTGGTGGTTTCCGCCAGGGCGAAACAGGCCCTCTCCGCTTTGGGCGATGCCGTGGAAATGGAAAGTGCCAGCGTGCTGGCCGCGGCCAGCGCCGTAAACATTCCCGCGATTGCCATCCGGGTGGTTTCCGACGGAGCTTCCCAGGATCTGCCGCTCGATTTGAACCGCGTGTTCAGCGCCCGGGGCAGCGTGCGCCCCATACGCTTGCTGGGCTCGCTTGCCGCGGAGCCCGGCTCATTGCCGGGATTGCTGAAGCTTGCCGGAGCCACGCGGCGGGCCGCCTCCGGACTCGCGGAATTTCTGGACCGGTATATCGCCGCGCTCGCGGAAAATGGCTCCCGGCGGACCGCGCCCAGCGGCGGAGAAGGGAAGCGGACGTCATGAGCGGCATGGCGGCCACGCACGGGGCGGTGCGCCGGATGCGCGCGGGTGTATACCGCGGGGCCGGGCAGGTGGGCGTCGAGGATGTGCCCGTTCCGGCCATCGCCGCGGGAGAAGTCCTGTTGCGCGTTGGCGCGTGCGGCGTCTGCGGCACAGACATCAAAAAAATTCACCATGGCTTTGTTCCTCCCCCTCAGATTTTCGGCCACGAGATCGCCGGCACCGTGGTGGAGGTGGGCAGCGGAGTCACCCGCTGGAAGCCGGGAGACCGTGCGGTCAGTTTTCACCACGTTCCGTGCGGGACCTGTTTCTATTGCGCGCGCAAGCTCTACTCCCAGTGCGCCACGTATAAGAAGACGGGCGTGACCGCGGGCTTCGATCCCAACGGTGGCGGATTTGCCCAGTTCGTGCGCATCATGCCCTGGGTGGTGCAGCGCGGCATGGAGGCGATTCCCGCCGGCGTGGGTTTCCTGGAAGCCTCCTTCGTGGAACCGGTGAACACCTGCTGGAAGGCGGTGCGCAAAGCGAGGGTGGCTCCGGGAGAAGACGTGGTCATTCTCGGGCAGGGGCCGATCGGCCTGCTCCTGCTTCTTCTGGCCCGGCTGGAAGGCGCGCGTGTCTATACCAGCGACCCCATGCCGGAGCGGCGTGAGCGCAGCATCCGCTGCGGGGCCGTCGAATCGTTCGATCCCGGCGCCGGCCCCCTGCGGGATGCCATCCTGGCGCGCACCGCGGGCCGCGGTGCGGACGCCGTCCTGCTCGCCGTCCCCGCGCCGTCGCTGGTCGAAGAAGGGCTGCAGATGGCCCGCCCCGGCGGGCGCGTGCTGCTGTTCGCTCACAACGATCCGGTGATGCGCGTCGAGTTTGCGGTGCATCACACCGGCGTGGAAGAAAAAGAATTGTTGGGCAGTTACAGCGCCGATGTGGATTTGCAGGCGCAGTCGGCCGAACTGGTCTTCTCCCAAAAGCTCCCGCTCGCCGATCTGGTCACCCACACGTTTTCCCTGGAGGAATTTCCCGCGGCCATTGAGCTGGCCGCGCATCCGGTGGGCGGCTCGTGTAAAGTGGTGATTACGCCGTAAGTCGGGCGGGCTTTCAGCCTGTCCGGTTGGTGGTGGGTCGAGGCGCAGGGAATGGAACAAGCTCTTAGCCTGTCCTGCAAATGAGCGAAAACAACGGACACATGACCGCCGCGGTGCTCTACGGGCGCGAAGACGTGCGCGTAGAGCAAGTGCCCATTCCCACCATCGCCGCGGGAGAAGTGCTGGTCCGCGTGGGCGTGGCTCTCACCTGCGGCACAGACCTGAAAGTCTGGCGGCGCGGTTATCACGCCCGCATGATTACTCCGCCCGCGCTGTTTGGCCACGAACTGGCCGGCACGATCGCCGCCGTGGGCGCGGGCGTGCAGGGTTTTGCCACCGGCGCGCGTGTGGTGCCCGCAAATTCCGCGCCCTGCGGCGCGTGCTTCTATTGCCAGGCCGGGCAGCCCAATCTCTGCGAAGACCTGCTGTTCATGAACGGGGCCTACGCCCAGTATCTGCGCGTGCCCGCGCGGATCGTCGAGCGCAACCTGCTGGAGATTCCGCCGCACGTCAGCCTGCGCGACGCGGCCATGGCGGAACCCCTGGCCTGCGTGCTGCGCGGCGTGGAAGAAATGCGCGTGTCCCAGGGCGCCACCGTGGCGGTGATCGGCTGCGGGGCCATTGGATTGAAATTCATCCGCGTGCTTTCCCGCCGCGGCGCCCGGGTGATTGCCGTGGGCAAGCGCCCCGGGCAGATCGAGAACGCCCGGAAAATGGGTGCCGCCGAGGCCGTGGACATCACCGAGGCGCATGACCCGGTGGATGCCGTCCGGCGCATGACTCCGCTGCGCCGCGGTGTGGATGCCGTGGCCGAGGCCGTGGGCATGCCCGCCACATGGGAGTGGGCCCTGGGCATGGTGCGACGCGGGGGCTCTGTGAATCTGTTCGGCGGATGCTCGAAGGGCACCGAGGTGCACGTGGACCCGAGCGAGTTGCACTACTCGGAAATCACCATCCGCTCCACCTTCCATCACACCCCGCGGCACATGCGCGAGGCTCTGGCTTCGATTGCCGGGGGGGAAGTGGACACCGGCGAATTCGTCACCGCGGAACGCCCGCTGGCGGAGCTGCCCATCGTTTTTCAGGAGATGAAGGCGCGCAACGGAGAGTTGAAAACCGCGGTCATTCCTTGATTCGCCCGGAGGAACGCGGCGCGGTGAGAATGTGTTGATGCAGATTCCAGCCGATCTCGAAGTCTCCAAGGGGCTGCCCCCCGCGGGCTGCTCCCTGGACCAGGCCCAGGCCTATACGCGCTGGCTGGCCACGCATCACTACGAAAACTTCAATGTCGTTTCCTGGCTCCTGCCCAGCGGGCTGCAGCAGAGTTTTTATAACGTGTATGCCTATTGCCGCTGGGCGGACGATTTGGGCGACGAGATTCCCGATGGGGCCCGCGCCCTGGCCCTGCTCGATGCCTGGGAAGAGGAACTGCGCCTGGCCTACGCCGGCCGCGCCACCCATCCGGTGCTGATTGCCCTGGGGGAAACCGTCGCGCGACACGACATCCCGCAACAGCCGTTCTCAGACTTGCTGATTGCCTTTCGCCGCGATCAGACCGTCAAGCGCCATCCCGATTGGGCCTCCGTGCTCGACTATTGCGTCTATTCCGCAAATCCCGTGGGACGCATCGTGCTCTACGTTTGTGGATACCGCGATGCCGGCCGCCAGGAATATTCCGATTGGACCTGCACCGCGCTGCAACTGGCGAACTTCTGGCAGGACGTGGTCCGCGACCTGGAGAAAGGCCGCATTTACATCCCGCTTTCGCACCTGGCGGAGCATGGCCTAACCGAGGCGGACATCGTGGCCCGGAAATTTGACCCGCGCTACGCCGCGATGATGAAAGGGCTGGTCGAGTACACCCGCACGTTGTTTGCGCGCGGCCGCGCCCTGGTGGGACGCGTGGCCGGGCCGCTGCGCGTGGATATCGATATGTTCAGCCGCGGCGGGCTGGCCGTCCTGGATGCCATCGAGGCCATCGGCTACAACACCATTGAACACCGCCCGGCCATCAGCAAAGGCGCGCAGGCGCGCCTGCTAGGCCGCGCGCTGGTTTCCCGCATGTTCGCTCCGCTGGCACGCGCAGAGAAGGCCCCGCCGGAGCTTGCTTCCTCCACCTCAGCCGCCCGGCCGGCCCAGGAGAAAAATGGCTGACGCGGCCCACCCAGCGGAACCGGCCGCTTCCTACGCGCATTGCCGGCGCGTGGCCCGGGCAGAGGCGCGGAACTTCTATTACGGTTTTCGCCTGTTACCGCCGGCGAAGCACGGAGCGCTCTGCGCGCTCTATGCCTTCATGCGCTGGGTGGACGACATCGCGGATGCGCCCGGTGGCGCGGCAGAAAAACTGGCCGGGCTCGAGCATGCGCGGCAGACCGTGGCGCGCGTGGCGCAGGGCGACACCACCGGCAGCGCCATGCTGCCCGCGCTGGCCCATACCCTCGCCACCTACTCCATTCCCGTCAGCTACCTGGACGAACTGATCGCCGGGGCGCAGATGGACCTGGAAGTCTCCTCCTACCGCACCTTCGACGATTTGCGGCTGTATTGCCATCGCGTGGCCGGGGTCGTGGGCCAGTGTTGCGTCCACGTGTTCGGATTTAAGGACTCGCGGGCGCTGGAGCTCGCCGGCCGCCTGGGACTGGCCTTTCAACTGACCAACATCCTGCGGGACGTCGCTCCGGATCACGCCCTGGGCCGCGTGTATCTTCCGCAGGAGGATCTGGAACGGTTCGGTTGCCGGTCCGCTGAGATTGCCGCGGCACCCCCCTCTGCGGCTGCCCGGGAGTTGTTCCGCTTTCAGGCCGGGCGCGCGCGCGAAATCTACGCGGAGGGGGCTGCCCTGGTTCCGCTCGTGGCGCCGGAAAGCCGCGCCGCCCTCTGGGCCATGGCGCGCATTTACAGCGGTCTGCTTGGAAAAATGGCCGAGCGGGACTACGACGTGACCAGCGCGCGTGTGCGCCTTTCGGCCGCGGAAAAATCCTGGATCCTGCTGCGCGCGCGGCTGGGCCTTTGGTCCGAAGAGAATGGGTTCGAAACGCATCCTGATCCTCGGCGGGGGACTGGCCGGGCTGTCGTCGGCTCTGGCACTCGCTGAAGCGGGCTTTTCCGTCGAGCTGGTGGAGAGCAAGCCGCACCTGGGCGGCCGCGCCGCTTCCTACCTGCTGCCGGACGGCGAGCACGTGGACAACTGCCAGCACGTCACCATGGCGTGCTGCACCAACCTGGAGGATTTCTACCAGCGCGCCGGGGCCGCCGGAAAAATCCGTTATTACGGGCGCGTGGTGTTTCTCGACCGGCAGGGACGCTACTCGGCGTTGCATTCCTGGGCGCTCCCGCCACCGCTGCACCTGGCCCCGTCTTTTCTCGGGCTGCCGTTTCTCACCCTGGGCGACAAGCTGGCCATCGGCCGCACCATGATGCGCATCGCGCGGCAGCAGGGTGCGGGCCCTCAAGGCGATTCCATGTCCATGCTCGATTGGTTGCGCGCCGAAGAGCAGTCCGATGCGGCCATCGAGCGCGTCTGGCGCACCGTGCTGGTCAGCGCGCTCGATGAAGAATTGGACCGCGCCTCCGCGCGCTACGGCGTGGACGTGTTCTGGAAGGCGTTTTTGAAGAATCGGCGCGGCTTCGAGGTGGGCATTCCCTGCGTGCCGCTGGGGGATCTCTACGGCGGATGCCGCGCGGCCATCGAGCGCCGCGGCGGCGCCGTGCGTACGCGCGCTTCGGTGCGCGCGCTGCGCATCCAGGGCGGCCGCGTGGCCGCCGCCGCGCTGGATGACGGGAAGGAGTTGACCGCCGACGTATATCTCTCTGCCCTGCCTCACGACGCGCTTTTGGAACTGCTTCCTGCGGAGTTCGCGGTGAACGAGCCTGTATTCGCGCGCCTGCGCGAGCTTCGTACCTCGCCCATTACCGGCGTCCATTTGTGGCTCGACCGCGTCGTCACCGAATATCCCTATGTGGCTCTTCTGGACCGCACCACCCAGTGGATTTTCAATAAGACGAAGCTCTACTCCGCCCAATATGCTGCCGATCCAGGAGGGAGCGCCGGGGCGCTGCTTGCTGCTCCCTCTCGCGCAACGCAGCACCCAGTGACCGGCGGCCAATACCTCCAGCTCGTCATCAGCGCCTCCTACGGCCTGGTGGAAAAACCGCGGCAGGAAATCATCGATCTGTGCTGGAAAGAAGTGCAGGAGGTCTTCCTGGCGGCGCGCACTGCGCGCCTGTTGAAAGCCACGGTCGTGAAAGAAGTGGCCGCCACATTCTCTCCCGCGCCAGGATGCGATGGCCTGCGCCCGGGCGCGCGCAGCCCGGTAAACAATCTCTATTTGGCGGGCGATTGGACCGATACCGGCTGGCCGGCCACCATGGAGGGCGCGGTGCGCTCGGGCTATCTGGCGGCGGAAGCCATCCTGGCGGACGCCGGGCAACCCCGGCGTCTCCTGCGCGACGATCTTCCCGCCCAGGGGCTCGCGCGCCTGTGGTCGCCGCGATCGTCGTAAGGCGGCCCGCGGGCCGGGGAGATTTCAACAATTTGTGACGACTGGGCTACCGCGCGCGTGATTTCGGAGTATGATGGATTTCTCCCCCCGGAGGTATCAATGTCTGAGCGGAAGTATAAGCAGAGGGGCTACCAGGACTCTGGAAAGCCCGAACGCAAGGAGCGCCCGCCGGCCAAGCCGCCGGGCGGGCCGCCGCGCCAGGAGCACATCGGGCCGCGCACGCCCCGCATGGTGGGCCGCGTAACGCGCGCGCGATGCGCCAATTGCGGTGCCGTCCTCCCCCCCGGTTTTGATCCCAATGCACAATGTCCCCGCTGCCAGTTCGAATTGCATTCCTGCAAGCAGTGCCTGCATTTCGATACCGGAGCGCAGTTCGAGTGCACCGAGCCCATCCCAGAGCGCATCCCGCGGAAGGACGTGAAGAACGAATGCACCTTCTTTGCGTTCCGCACCACGGTGGAAAAAGACACCTCTCCCGCCGCGGCCGCGCCCAGCCCCGCGATCCAATCCGGCGCAGCCATCTCCGTCAACTCCGCGCGCCAGGCCTTCGACAATCTGTTCAAGAAGTAGCCGGCGGAGTCTGCGGCTTTGGCGCGCGGCTTCCTCGCCTTTTCTCCTCCCGGTGTTTTCTCTGCTGATTCTATCGCGGCGCATCGGACCCGCAGGAGCGGGCGCGCTCAGGATTGGGGCGGCTGGGGATTGGTGCCCAGCGGAAAGAGGGTAGGCTCGCGCGCCGGCTCAGAGGCGATGGCTTCAACCTGCGGATAGTGTTGCCGCAACGTTTCCGGCACCTTCACGGGCTTACCGGTCAGGATGTGGATCAGTTGCAGGGCATTCACAATGGCCTTGCCCTGGTAGTGATTGTTGGTAATCACGAAGGACCGGCTGGCATGCGCGGATACTTTCTCAATGCGCGCGGCCCAGGGCTCCAGTTCCTCCGCGCTGTAAAGATAGTTGTAGCGCTCCTCCGGCGGAGACGTGGGATCGTCGGTAAACCAGGTGTCATAGCGCCGGCCGTGCAGCCGCACATAGCCCACCGGGGATGTGGCGCGCTCCGAGGGCCGGAGCGACCGCCCGATCACCGGCTGGTCAATGTTGCAGAATCCCGCCCCATGGCTGTGCAGAAACTCGAAAAACTCCCGGTGGTTCCAGGTGGAGTGACGCACCTCCACCACCACCGGATACCCGCCAAAAAGCCCCAGCAGTTTCTCCAGGTGCGCGTGGTTCTCCGGCGTATTGTGGAAGGAGAAGGGGAATTGCATCAGCACCGCTCCCAGGCGCCCCGCGCCGTGCAGCACGTCCAGGCCGGCACGTGCCGCGGCCACATCCTGCGGAGAGGTGCTGCCCTCGTGGGTAAAGCGCTGCCACAGCTTCGCGGTGAACAGAAAACCGGGATTGCCGGCGACCCGCTGCAGCCAGCCGCGGCACATCTCCGGCCGCAGCGGGTTGTAAAACGAAGTGTTGATTTCTACGGTGTCGAAAAACTGCGCCAGGTATTCGGCCTCGTGAAATCCCGCGGGGCGATGCGGTGGATACACGATCCCGTTCCAGTCTGCGTACGACCAGCCCGCGGGACCCGCCAGAATCCGGCCGGGGGCATGAGGTTTTCTGGTCATTACCCGCCTGATGCGAGGCTACGACCGGGAGGAAGAAGGTGTCAAATGCCTGGAGATCTCCTACGAGGCGGCCCTTGCAGCGGCCGGAAACGCCGCAGCCATGTGCAGCTTGCGCAGCATGGAGCGTTTTTTGTCCTGGTGCGCCAGCATGCGCCGCAGGATATCGTCCAGGCTGCGCACCGCCTCCACCACGTAGGGTCCCTTGTTCAGCATCACGCATTCCGCGCGCTCGCCCATGGCCGCGTCCGTGATTTCTGAGCGCAGCGGGATTCCGCTCTTGGCCAGCGATTCCAGCACCTGCGTCGCCCAGATCACCGGAGTGTGCGCTGCCTCGCAGATCCACAGGATTTCTTCCTGCGCCTCTGCCAGCCGCTGGTAGCCGCATTCCACCGCCAGGTCGCCCCGTGCAATCATCACCCCCACCGCCCGGCTGCGCATGGCCGCGAGCAGCAGCCGGGGAAGATCCTCAAAGCCTTGGCGTGTCTCGATTTTCAGCACGATGCCCAGGCGCTCTCCACCCAGATCCGCCAGGTGCTTCTGGAGCACGCGCACGTCCTCCTCATTGCGCACAAAGGAAAATCCCACCATGTCCGCGTGCTCCACGATGAACTTCAGCAGCTTCACGTCGGCCGCGGTCAGCGGCGGCAGGCGCAGGTTGGTTTCTGGAACGTTGACCCCTTTTTCCGCGGCCAGCCGCTCGCCGCTGGGCCGGGCGTGAGTGATGGAGACGGTCACTTTGTCCGCGCCCGCCTCGCTCACCACTCCTCCAATTTTCCCGTCGTCGAACCACACCGGCTCACCGGCGCGGACACAATCGAAGAATTCCGGAAGGGTAATCCCGATGTGCGCCGGAGCGATCAGATTGCCCTTGGCATCGTAACGGGCGGGAGCGCCCGGCTTCAGCCCGCGAGTCAGCACCAAGGTGTCGCCGGGGCACAGGCGCAGGGTCTGCTCAAGCGCTGGGATGGCAACTGCGCGCGCGACCCGGGCGCGCGTCCCGCATCCGATTTGCAACCCGGTCCGCGGAGTGATGTACGCGGTCCGCTGGGAATCCGCCCAGCGGCTTTCCCCCGCCGCCGCTCGCACCCTCATGGAGCGCTTCGCCGCTCGGGCGTCCTTAAATCCAATCACGTCCCCGCGCTTGAGGGGCGCCAGCCACGCTCCCGGCATCCGCAGAATCGCATCCGCGGGGCAGGGCGGTGGCTCCGGATTTGCGGCCGGTGTGAGCCAGATGCGCGCCGGGGAGGTCACCCGTCCAAACGCGTCGCGCTTGGGGCGATACTTCAGCACCGTCGGGCCTGGCTCGAGCGGACCGGTGCGCAGCTTCGGGCCGGGGATGTCCATTTCGATCTTGCAGGCCTTGCGGGTTTCCTTTTCCGCGCGGCGCAGGTTGCGGATCATTCCCTCCCACGCTTCCGGGCTGTCGTGCGCGCAGTTGATGCGCATGCAATTCATGCCGTTGGCCACCAGATCGCGAACCAGTTCGTAATCCACGGCCGCCTCGGGTGGCATGGTCACCATGATGCGGACTTTCCGTCCCTCTGGCGCCGGGCCCAGCAGCGCCTCGGTATTGTGTTCCAGTAGTTCGCGCCCCGCCCCCAGCGATGGCCCCGCGGAGTGTTCCGGCGGCGCAATCTCCTCCAGCCCGGCCAGGCGCGAGAGCACCTGGATCACCGCAGAGAGCGCGCTGATCACATGCGATTCAGTGCGCCCCAGCGACGAAAGCCCCAGGGCCGCCAGCTCCGACTGCAACTGCCGGATGTCGTGCCGCCGCAAGGCCAGGTAGTGCATCAGGTTGGCCGCGCTGGGACGGTGTTCGTCCGGGACCGCCCCGGAGCCCCCGGAAGTTGAATCTTCCAGGTGGATCATTTCCAGCCGCAGGTTATCCAGCCGGTGAATGAGATCCGTAAGCTGTGCTTGATCCTTGTGGTTTCCGTTGCGCATGGTTGCACCCGGGGTGGAGTTCCGCGCTGGCGCCTGCCTGCGGGCCTGCGCCGGTCACAGAGAGGGAACCTGCCCACTTTGAGCATGGGGTCCCCGAAGGCGCAGAGTCGGTGAGATCTGGCACCGGCCGGTGCGACCGCGGTCACATCGCCGGAACTCCTTTTGGAATCTACTAATAGCGGCCGCAGGGAGAGCCTGCAAGACGGATTACGAACCGTGGCCGTGTTTGGTTCGTTGCTTTCGGCACCCGGCGGTGCTAGCCTGAGACTGCAGATGAAAGTGACGCTCCCAAAGCGGCATCTGCTTTCCCTCCAAGCATCACAATCACGGTGCAACCATGAAAATCAGCCTGAGCTACAGGGGTCTTTCGACCCACAACGGAGTAGAACGGCTGTTTACCCATTACTGCGGAAAGATGGAGAAGTTCCTCAGGGCCTATAATCCCGATCTGG
The DNA here is from genome assembly GCA_035517515.1 of Binatia bacterium. GTDB lineage: Bacteria > Acidobacteriota > Terriglobia > Acidiferrales > UBA7541 > JOPF136. The sequence goes on along the minus strand of DATIYQ010000085.1, from coordinate 1,075 downwards.
TGCAGTGTCACGGTGCGGTGGAATTCAGCCGCAAAAAGAATCACTACGGCCTCTCGCTGAATATGACCCTGCCCACCGCTACCCTGCACGCCGTGGCCAGCGCCAAAGACGTGCATTCCACGGTGCAAGAAGCCTTCACGGAACTCCAGTGCCAGCTCAAGAAACACAAGGAGAAGCTGCGCCACGAGCACGAGTGGAAACGCAAGCGCGCGCGCGGGCCTTTGGCATTGTCGAAGGCTTAGCGCGGGGTCACTGCCAGCGCAGATTCATGCCTTTGCCCCCGCTATGATTTCGGGTGCGCGGCAAAGAACGCCCACATCAGATCCGTCGCCGGAACCTTGTTCGTGCTCGCCGCCGTCCCCGGCCACATGTGGCGGCCTCCCTGTACCGCATAGAGCGCCACCGCCGTGCCATTCCTGCATCCGGAATAAATATCCGTGTGTACCGCCGCGGTCTCCTGGTGCTTCGGCTCGCGGGAGCATCCGTTCTCTTTGAGCCAGAAGTCCACCGCCCCGGCCACGGAATTGTCGCTGCGCCGCGCGCCCAACTGATAGGGCGTGGACCCGCCGTTGTAAGGCACCAGGCGGTCCGCGGTTCCGTGAAAAATGATCACCGCGACCGGGGCGGAGGGCCGGCACTCTACATTCAGCGCGCCTTCCACCGGAGCGATGGCCGCAATCTTGTCCGCCATTTCACAGGCCGCCCGGTAGGACATCATGGCTCCATTGGAAATCCCGGTCATATAGACCCGGCGCGGATCCACCGCATACTTCTGTTCGAGGCGGTCAATCAACGCGCGCAGAAATCCCACGTCGTCCACATGGTGGTCCAAGGCATAGGCGCAGCAATTGCCCGAATTCCAGGTAGGGAACAGGTTGGCGCGCCCGGTCCCCTTCGGGTACACGGCGATAAAGTGCTCGCGGTCCGCCTTCGCGCTCATTCCGGACATGCGCTCAACCGATTCCGGGCTCTGCGTGCCGCCGTGCAGAACCAGCACCAGCGGCAAGAGCGATTTTCCGTCGTAGCCCGCGGGGAGATGCAGCAGGTAGTCCCGTGTGATGCCGCCGAACGGCAT
>DATIYQ010000084.1:0-2970 GCA_035517515.1 Binatia bacterium | reverse complement strand
AGGTTGCGGCCGCCGAACTCCTTGCCATCCAATCCGGAGATGGCTTTGGCCGCTTCCTCGTCATTCGGCATTTCCACGAATGCGAATCCGCGGGCCCGGCCGGTGTCGCGGTCTTTGGCAATGAACACGCGCGACACTTGGCCGAAGGTCTTGAACAAATCGCCCAGTTCGCTTTCGGTGGTCTGGAAACTCAAATTTCCGACAAAAAGATTCTTCATTTTCCGCCCCTCATAGCCTTTCCCACGAGACGCGGCGGGACCTCCCCCCAGCCTCGTCTTCCCAGACTACGATACCATTTTCGGAGCGCGGTGCGCCCCTAGAAACGCGCCCGCAGCCGGAGGCGGCGGGGCCCCGGTCAGGACTCCACCTGCGCCCGCAGGTACTCGCCCGGGAGCCGCAGCATGCGGCCCGGAACCGCGGCGGGCATGGGCGCGTCCAGAGCGGGAATCGCTGTCTTTCTGGCAGGGGCGCCGGGCTCCAAGGGAACTCGGGTGATGCGGATGCCCAGTGCGCGCTCCAGTTGAAACAGCTCGGTGCGCTGGTCGTGCGAATAAAGCGTGGAGGCCAGGCCGCTCTGGCCGGCGCGGCCGGTCCGGCCGACCCGGTGGATGAAATTCTCTGCCAGGTCTGGCAAATCGTAGTTGATGACGTGGGCGATCTCCTCCACGTGGATTCCGCGGGAGGCGAGATCGGTGGCAATGAGCACGCGGTACCGCCCCTGCTGGAAGCCGGTGAGCGCCGCGGTGCGCTGCGATTGTGAGCGGTCCCCATGCATCATGGCCGCAGGCATGCCGCGGCGGGCCAGGCCCCAGCTGATGCGCTCGGCGCCGCGCTTGGTGCGGGCGAAGACCAGGCAGCGGCCGCTTTCCTTGCTCAGCAAGCGGTGCAGCAGGTCCAGCTTGCCTTCGTTGGAAACCTCAAAGGCCTGCAGTTGCACGTTTTCGGCAGGCTTCAGCGTGGAACCGAAGGCCAGCCGGACCGGATTTTTTGTGTAGTCGGAGACCAGATGGGCCACCGATCCCTCGAGCGTGGCCGAAAAACACATGGTCTGGCGCTCCCTGGGAAGCACCGCGGCGATCCGGCGAATCGATGGAAGGAAGCCCATGTCCAGCATGCGGTCCACTTCGTCCAGCACCAGGATCTGCAATCCGCCGAAGCGGACCAAGCCGCGTTGGAGATAATCCTCCAGGCGCCCCGGCGTGGCGATCACCACGCGGGCTCCCGCGCGCAGGCACTTCAACTGCGGGCCTTCGGAAAATCCGCCCACCACCAAAGCCGCGGGGCCCAGTTGCTTGCCGCGCAGCAGGTCGTATTGCTCCGCTACCTGCGTGGCCAGTTCGCGCGTGGGCAGCAGCACCAGGGCGGCAATTCCCGGCGTGTTCTTGCGCAGTAATTTTTCGATCACGGGGATCAGGAAGGCCAGGGTCTTGCCAGTCCCCGTAGGAGCGGTGGCCAAAACGTCCTTGCCCGCGAGGGCCTGGGGAACGGTTGCGGCCTGCACCGGCGTGGGAACGCTGAACCCGGAAGTAGCTAATTTCTCCGCGACATACGCGGAAAGGGGTAATTCAGAGAAATGTTTCATTTTGCTTTCTTGCTGGCCGAAACGGGCGGCGCGCATTGGACTTCGAGCGGGCCTGGCCGGCTTCGTGCCAGTCTTGGTTTAGATTACGCTGATGACGTGCGGGGGAAACTGAAGGCGGGTATTCTCGAGACCAAATCGCGAACCGAGGGACCGCTCAACACCACCGAAAGTAATAAGCGCAAAAACAGACTAGCACAGATTGACCCGGCGCGAAAGCCCGATTTTCGGGGTTGCGCAAACTGCCAGCAGGCCTTTCCCCCGGGTGTTACCGCGGGGCGAAGTGCCCGAAAACGCGGCTCGTGGTAGAATAAGGCATGAGTCAAGCCTATCAAGTCGTATTCGAGTGTCCCAAGGGCGGCCACTCCATCAATCTCCAGCGGAGATACCCCCGGGCATCGCTGTCCGAGGATGAAGCCATCAAGCTGTTCGGGAACGAAGAGATTTCGTGCCAGAGCCCGAAGTGCGGGTGGCGTGGAAAGGTCTCCAAAACCAAGCTCCTGCGCATCCTGCCCTTTAACTGGATCTTCTCTCCGGCCTCTTAACCGCCGTGGGCAGGCCCTCGGGGCGCGTGGTAAGCGGTGTTCCTCGCCGGGTTTGGTGATGGAACGGCTCGGTTTCGGAACGGCCCTAAACACACCAAAATGATGGCACGACCGCGGTGGGCGTGTAGCTCAGCCGGGCGAGCATCTGTTTTGCAAGCACTCCGCCCCGTTCCAACGACTCCATTCCTTTGATTCCCTTTTTAATGTTTCTAACAACTCGGGGAATCTGCTTTTCGCTCAAAGCCATCCCCAGTGTTGAGAACAGATAGGGTTTTGGCACAGTTGTGGTACAGCTGGGTTCGCGCGCCGATGAGGTGAACCCCTTGTTGAGACAATCTCCGTTGGCACACTGGCACACCAGTCCATCCGCTAAAGCCGGATACTGCCTTGCCACCCGACAACCGATCGCACCACCAGTCTTCAGAACGATAGCCGTCGCAGGCTAACTTCCCAGAACAGACTTCGGCCCCGGCATTACTTCCGCTTTGCTGTGAGGTAGAATCTCCAAATGGAAGACCAAGAGCGTGAAGTCGTCCGCGGAGATTATTGACCTTGGTGCAATGGAACCGCGTCGACAGAGTGGATAGGCAGATTTGCGATGCTCGGCCATTGCAAACTTTGTGAACGCGAGGGAACCCTTCAGCTCAGTCACATTTTTCCTCGCTTTGCCGTCAAGTGGTTGAAGGAGACATCAGCGACCGGCTACCTTCGCAACCTGACATCCCCACGCCGCCAACAGGAAACAAGGCGCGGGTACATTCTGTGCGGCGAGTGTGAGCAGCGTCTCAGTCGTGACGAGAAGACATTCTCTGAGCAGGTCTTTCTCCCGTACCATGAGCGTCACCA
>DATIYQ010000083.1:0-2260 GCA_035517515.1 Binatia bacterium | reverse complement strand
GACACCACGTGAACGCGAATCAAATCCCGGTCGAGGATCGCGCTCTCAAAGCATTTCCGGTAGCGCTCGCGCACGCGGCCCACGGTGGCCAGATACCGCGCGTTCGGTCCCACTTCGAAGTATTCGGCGGCCACCTCGGCCGGGACGGAAGCCGCAAATTTTCGAAACGCTTCCCGGTGCTTGATGTAGGTGTTGAGATTTTCCGCCGAGTAGGGATCCTGCGGCGAGGCCAGAATGCTGCGATTCCCCAGCGCGCGCGGCCCGAACTCCATGCGGCCGTGCATCCAGGCGACAATCTTGTTTTCGCTGAGCTGCCCGACGGCCGTGTCAATCAGCTCGCCCGCGGTGAGCAGGTATCGGAAGCGCAGCTTGCAGTTCTCCAGTACACGCTTGATCTGCTCGGCAGAGTAACTCGGCCCAAGGAACAAGTTCCCCAGAAACGCCCGCCGCGTTTCCCCGTACAGCCCATGCCAGGCTTCGAACACCGCGCCCAGGGCCGTCCCGGAGTTTCCCGCCGCCGGTTGCACGAACACAGAATCGAATTTTCCGCACGATTCCAGGGACTCGATCAGCATGGCGTTCATGGCGAGCCCGCCCGCCAGGCAGAGGTTGCCCCCTTCGCCCGCCATCCGCAAAACGGTACTCTCCACGGCGCGCTGCAGACCGGCGGCCAGCCTGGCCCTCTCCGGTTCCGGGATGGCGGCGTGATCCTGAAGACCAATCCGTTCGAAGAACTTTCCGCTGAAGCCGCCGTGAGTGGTGCGCTCCGCATCGAAATAGGAGCGGTCCAGCCGCGGCCACTCGCTAGCCGGGCATCCAAGGATCTCGAGAAAAACGTCGCGGTAAGGCTCCGTGCCCGCTGCCGACAGCCATTGCACCTTGTGCTCATCGGCGTTCGCGTTGAAACCCAGCAGCTCGGTCACGCGGCCGTAAAGTTCGCCGAGGGAATCCGGTGAGTACAGTTCCTTTTCCAGCCGCAGAAGCTGGCCCTCCGCGGCGTGCCAGCGCGAGCCGCAGCGGAAATCACCGTGACGGTCGACCACCAGCACCGTGGCCTGGTCAAAGGGAGAAGCATAAAATGCCGACGCGGCATGCGCGCGATGATGATCGATCAAGGCCATGCGGCTTTGCGGAAAACGCGCCCGCAAATTCAGATGCAGGCTGCCTTCCTGGGCGGCAGGAATGGGCCGAACCACCGCCACGCACTCCACCTGGTCGGGCCGCACGCCCGCCAGCTCCAGGCACATGGCGATGGATTCGTCCGGAAGCTGCCCGCCTTGCGAACGGCCGCGCCTTACCAGCTTCGACTCTTCGACGGCAGCGACCAGTTTGCCGTCAACTAGAATGGCGCTCGCGGCATCATTCAACATGCCGCCGATTCCGAGAATGATCATGTTGGTTTAGGTTCTGATTCGCGGCGGTGTCGCTTTACGCGCCCCGCTGAGCCTTTTCGATCTTCGCGAAAGTGTCCCGCAGACTCGCCGTGCGGTTAAATACGAGGTTCTCCGTGCTCGTATCCGGATCCACGCAAAAGTATCCTAGCCGCTCGAACTGGTAACGGCTGCCTGGTGCCGCGCCGCGCAGACTGGGCTCCAGCTTCGCGCCCTTCACCACTTCCAGCGAATGCGGGTTGAGATTCGCCGTGAAATCCTTTCCTTCCGGCGCCTCGTTGGGGTTCTCCACCAGGAACAGATTTTCATACAGCCGAACCTCTGCCTCGATGGCGTGAGCCGCCGACACCCAGTGTATCGTTGATTTCACTTTGCGCCCGTCCGGCGCATTGCCCCCGCGCGTCGCCGGGTCGTACGTGCAATGAATTTCCGTGACCGCGCCGGTCTTCTCGTCTTTCACCACGCCCGCGCAGGTGATGAAGTAACCATAGCGCAGCCGGACTTCCTTGCCCGGCGACAGCCGGAAGTAGTGCTTGGGCGGATCTTCGCGAAAGTCGTCCTGCTCGATATAGAGCACCCGGGAAAAAGGCACCTTCCGCGTTCCCGCGCTGGCATCTTCCGGATTATTGATCGCCTCCATCTCCTCAACCTGATCCGGCGGGTAGTTATCGATCACCACCCGCAAGGGCCGCAAGACCGCCATCACTCTCGGCGCGCGCTTGTTCAGATCCTCGCGAACGTAATGTTCGAGCAACGAAAGTTCGATGGAGCCGTTCGTCTTCGAAACTCCGATCGCCCGGCAGAAATTGCGGATGGCTTCCGGCGTGTAGCCGCGCCGGCGGACACCGCTGATGGTCGGCATGCGCGGA